>NZ_JAUYVX010000009.1:0-166298 GCF_030688925.1 Oceanobacter sp. 3_MG-2023 | reverse complement strand
CTGGATTCCTACATCCCAGAGCCAGAGCGTGCGATCGATGGTGACTTCATCATGCCAATCGAAGACGTATTCTCTATCCAGGGGCGTGGTACGGTTGTTACCGGTCGTGTTGAGCGCGGTATCGTACGTACTGGTGAAGAAGTTGCGATCATCGGTATCAAGGAAACTACCAAAACGACCTGTACTGGCGTTGAGATGTTCCGCAAGATTCTGGACGAAGGCCGTGCTGGTGAGAACGTTGGTGTTCTGCTGCGTGGTACCAAGCGTGACGAAGTTGAGCGTGGACAAGTACTGGCCAAACCAGGTTCTATCACGCCTCACACCACGTTCCAGTCAGAAGTATACGTGCTGGGCAAAGATGAAGGTGGTCGTCACACGCCATTCTTCAAAGGTTACCGCCCACAGTTCTACTTCCGTACTACGGACGTAACCGGTGCATGTGAACTGCCAGAAGGCGTTGAAATGGTTATGCCAGGTGACAACGTGCAACTGACCGTTACCCTGATCGCGCCAATCGCCATGGACGAAGGTCTGCGTTTTGCGATTCGTGAAGGTGGTCGTACCGTTGGTGCTGGTGTTGTAGCCAAAATCGTCGAGTAAGATCAGACGTTCAAGGTCGACATCATGTCGACCTTGAATAGAAGCCCCCTCTGTCGGGGCTTTTATCCTGCCGAAAAGTATTCCTGTCTCACCACAGCTTTGTGGCATTTTTATTTTTGTCGGTTGACACTTTTTGTACAGCCGCATACAATTCGCGTCCCCTTGAATTGGGGGTGAAAGCGAGCTCTGCACATAATCTTGGAGTTTGGTAATGAACCAACGAATCCGTATCCGTTTAAAGGCTTTCGACCATCGCCTGATCGATACTTCGACTCAGGAAATTGTCGATACCGCCAAACGTACGGGCGCTCAGGTGCGTGGACCTATTCCACTGCCTACCCGTAAAGAGCGTTTTACCGTTCTGGTCTCTCCGCACGTCAACAAAGACGCGCGCGATCAGTACGAAATCCGTACGCACAAGCGCATGCTCGACATTGTTGAGCCAACAGAAAAAACCGTTGATGCGCTGATGAAACTGGATCTGGCTGCCGGAGTGGAAGTTCAGATCAGTCTTGGTTAAGAGATAAAAGGCTTAACCTTACACAGTGCTCTGTGTAACGCCTAATGTCAGGCGGCCATAGTGGGTCCAAGCCCCGTACACGAGAGGTAATTAAAATGGCAATTGGTATTGTCGGTAAAAAAGCGGGCATGACTCGTATCTTTACCGAAGAAGGTCAATCTGTTGCTGTTACTGTCCTGGAAGTAACGCCAAACCGCGTCTCTCAGGTAAAAACCGTCGATACTGACGGCTACAGTGCAATTCAGGTTACTTTTGGCGCTAAGAAAGCGTCACGCGTTTCCAAACCGGCATCCGGTCATTTTGCGAAAGCAAATGTCGAAGCTGGTCGAGGCGCTATTGAGTTCCGTACTGAAGAATCTTTCAGTACCGGTGACGAACTTCTGGTGACCCAGTTTGAAGCGGGTCAGAAAGTTGATATTACTGGTACCACGAAAGGTAAAGGTTTCCAAGGCGGCGTAAAGCGTTGGAACTTCCGTACTCAGGATGCTACCCACGGTAACTCCTTGTCACACCGCGCACCTGGCTCTATCGGCCAGTGTCAGACTCCTGGTCGTGTCTGGAAAGGCAAGAAAATGGCTGGTCATATGGGTTCTGAACAACAGACCACCCAAAGCCTGGAAGTCGTACGCGTTGACGTGGAAAACAACCTGCTGCTGGTTAAAGGCGCGGTTCCTGGTGCTCCAGGTTCTGACGTGATTGTGAAACCAGCTGTTAAGGCGAAGGGGTAAGCGATGGAACTGAAAACTAACGCAGGCAATGCGGTAGCTGTTTCTGACACTACCTTCGGCCGCGAATTTAACGAAGCCCTGGTTCACCAGGTGGTCACTGCTTATATGGCAGGTGGCCGTCAGGGTACCAAAGCACAAAAGACTCGTTCTGAAGTCGCCGGTGGCGGTATCAAGCCTTGGCGTCAAAAAGGAACTGGCCGTGCTCGTGCGGGTACTTCAAGCAGCCCAATCTGGCGTTCTGGTGGTGTTACATTTGCTGCCAAACCACGCGATTTTGATCAAAAGCTGAACAAGAAAATGTACCGCGCAGCCATGCAGGTCATCTTGTCCGAGCTGGTTCGTCAAGACCGTTTGGTGGTTGCAGACTCCTTTGGCGTTGAAAGCCATAAGACCAAAGAGTTTGTTGCCAAGCTGAATGATCTGGACCTGAGCAACGTATTGATCATCTCTGAGGATCTTGACGAGAAGCTGTATCTTGCCGCTCGTAACGTTCCGCATGTAGGCGTGACCGAAGCATCAGCGATCGATCCAGTGAGCCTGATTGCATTCGAGAAAGTCCTGGTGACAGTGCAAGCCTTGAAACAACTTGAGGAGGCTTACGCATGATCCGTGAACGCCTTTACAAGGTGCTGATTGCACCTCAGATTTCTGAAAAAGCAACCTGGGTTGCCGAAAAACACGGGCAGTATGTTTTCCGTGTGGCTCCTGATGCTACCAAGCCAGAAATCAAACAAGCCGTTGAAGCCCTGTTTGAAGTAAAAGTTCAGTCAGTACAGGTTGTCAACATTAAAGGCAAAACCAAGCGTACTGCACGCGGTATGGGCAAGCGTAACGATGTGCGTAAAGCATATGTTCGCCTGGTCGCCGGTCAGGACATCGACTTCGCTGACGCGGAATAAGGAGCTCAAGTCATGGCATTGGTGAAAACTAAACCGACTTCAGCTGGCCGTCGCCATCTCGTTAAAGTCGTGAATAAAGAGCTGCACAAGGGTAAACCTTTTGCTCCTCTGCTTGAAAAGAACAGCAAGTCCGGTGGTCGTAACAACAATGGCCGGATTACCACTCGTCACATTGGCGGTGGTCATAAGCATCACTATCGTATCGTTGACTTCAAACGCAACAAAGATGGCATTCCTGCTGTTGTTGAGCGTCTGGAATACGATCCGAACCGCAGCGCGAACATTGCCCTGCTGAAATACGCAGACGGTGAACGTCGCTACATTCTGGCCGCTAAAGGTCTGAGTGCCGGTGATGAAATCGTCTCTGGCGAGCACGCACCTATTAAAGTAGGTTCTGCAATGCCACTGCGTAACGTACCGGTTGGTAGCGTTATTCACAACATCGAGCTGAAGCCTGGTAAAGGTGGTCAGATCGCTCGCTCCGCGGGTACATCTGCACAGCTGGTTGCCCGTGAAGGCACTTACTGCACCTTGCGTCTGCGCTCCGGCGAGATGCGCAAGGTTCTGTCTGACTGTCGCGCCACTCTGGGCGAAGTTGGCAATGCCGAGCACGGTTTGCGTGAACTGGGTAAAGCTGGTGCAACGCGCTGGCGTGGTGTTCGTCCTACCGTTCGCGGTGTGGTAATGAACCCAGTGGACCACCCACATGGTGGTGGTGAAGGTCGTACCTCTGGTGGTCGCCATCCTGTTTCTCCTTGGGGTGTACCAACCAAAGGCTACAAGACTCGTAAGAATAAGCGTACCGACCATCTGATCGTACGCCGTCGTTCTGCGAAATAACTAGAGAGGATTGAACTGTGCCACGTTCATTGAAAAAAGGTCCATTTATTGACCATCACTTGATGAAGAAGGTAGAGGCCGCTCTTGAGAAGAACGACAAGCGTCCGATCAAGACCTGGTCTCGCCGCTCCACTATCTTCCCGGATTTCGTGGGGCTGACCATCGCTGTACATAACGGCAAACAACACGTGCCTGTTTTCGTCACTGAAGACATGGTTGGACATAAACTGGGCGAATTCGCGCTGACTCGGACTTACAAGGGTCACGTAGCGGATAAGAAAGCCAAACGCTAAGAAGGGGTGAAGTATGTCTGAAGTAGCCGCTGTTTTACGTGGTGCTCGCTTGTCCGCTCAAAAAGCGCGCCTGGTCGCAGACCAGATCCGCGGTAAGAAAGTGGATGAAGCTCTGGAAATTCTGACTTTCAGTACCAAAAAGGGTGCTGAACTGGTCAAGAAAGTTCTGGAATCTGCCATCGCCAACGCTGAGCACAATGATGGCGCTGACGTAGATGAGCTGAATGTCAGCACGATCTTCGTTGATGAAGGTATGACCATGAAGCGTATTCGCCCTCGAGCGAAAGGCCGCGCGGATCGTATCTTCAAGCGCACTTGTCACATCACTGTGAAAGTTTCAGAAAAATAGGAGTTGGTCAGATGGGTCAGAAAGTTCATCCAACCGGTATCCGTTTGGGCATCGTCAAAGATCATAATTCGATCTGGTATGCCGGTAAGGATAAGTACGCCGACAATCTGCTGACTGACATTGCTGTTCGATCCATGATCGAAAAGCGCCTGGAAAAGGCATCAGTCAGCAAGGTCGTCATTGAGCGTCCTGCACAAAACGCCAAAGTCACCATCCACACTGCCCGCCCAGGTATTGTGATTGGCAAAAAAGGTGAAGACGTTGAGGTTCTGCGTAAGGACCTGAGCGAAGTGATGGGTATTCCGGTACACATCAATATTGAAGAAGTTCGCAAACCTGATCTGGATGCCAAACTGGTTGCCCAGAGCGTTGCTAGCCAGCTGGAACGTCGAGTTATGTTCCGCCGTGCGATGAAACGCGCCGTTCAGAACGCCATGCGTGGTGGTGCTGAAGGTATCAAGATCCAGGTGAGCGGCCGATTGGGTGGAGCTGAGATTGCTCGTGCCGAGTGGTATCGTGAAGGACGTGTGCCTCTGCACACACTGCGTGCCGACATCGACTACGCAACTTACGAAGCACACACTACCTACGGTGTTATTGGCGTTAAAGTCTGGATCTTCAAAGGGGAGATTCTGGGCGGTATCCAAGAGGTACGAGAGCGCGCCAAAAGCCAGGGTAAGAAGAAATCCGGTCGTTCATAAGGGGATTGAGTTATGTTGTTACCAAAACGTACCAAATTCCGCAAAGTCCAGACCGGCCGTAACCGTGGCTTGGCCATTCGTGGCTCCAAGGTCAGCTTTGGCGAATATGCGCTGAAAGCTACCGGCCGTGGTCGTCTGACTTCGCGTCAAATTGAAGCAGCACGTCGTGCGATGACCCGTAAGGTGAAACGTGGCGGCAAGATCTGGATCCGCGTGTTCCCGGACAAGCCTATTACAGAAAAACCTCTCGAGGTTCGTATGGGTAAAGGTAAGGGTAACGTTGAATACTGGGTATGCCAGATTCAGCCAGGTCGTGTTCTTTACGAGATGGAAGGTGTGCCTGAAGAGTTGGCGCGTGAAGCGTTCGCTCTGGCTGCGGCCAAGCTGCCTTTCGATACTGTATTCGTTAAACGGACGGTGCTGTGATGAAAGCAAGTGAACTGAAAGAACAATCAGTGGCTGAGCTGAAATCTCAGCTGTTAGAACTGTTAGGCGAACAATTTAAGTTGCGTATGCAAAAAGCGACCGGCCAGTTGGGCCAGACTCACCTGGTGAGTCAAACCCGCCGCGACATTGCTCGCGTTAAAACTGTGCTGGCAAGCAAGGCAGGTGAATGATCATGACTGAGAACACAACATCCGTTCGTACCCTGAGTGGTCGTGTCGTGAGCAACAAGATGGACAAGTCCATCACTGTCCGGGTTGAGCGTTTTGTAAAGCATCCGATCTATAAAAAGTTCGTGAAACGTTCTACCAAGATTATGGCGCACGACGCCAATAACGAATGCCAGATTGGCGATTCCGTTACAGTACAAGAGTCACGCCCACTGTCTAAAAACAAGACATGGGCGTTGGTAACTATCGACGAGCGCGCTGCCAAGGTTTAATCGCCAGGTAGAGTCAGTTAAGGAGCGAGAGGCATGATCCAAACTCAAACCATGCTAGACGTTGCCGATAACAGCGGCGCAAAGCGTGTCCAGTGCATCAAAGTACTGGGCGGTTCGCATCGTCGTTATGCCGGCATCGGTGATTTGATTAAAGTGTCCGTTAAGGAAGCAATTCCTCGCGGTAAAGTTAAAAAAGGCCAGGTAATGAACGCTGTTGTAGTGCGTACCCGCAAAGGTATTCGCCGCGCAGATGGTTCAATTATCCGCTTTGACGTCAACTCTGCGGTTCTTCTGAACGCATCCTTGTCGCCAATCGGTACGCGTATCTTTGGCCCGGTGACTCGTGAACTTCGTTCAGAGAAGTTTATGAAGATCATTTCCCTAGCACCTGAAGTGCTCTAAGGGAGGGAATGCAAATGTTGAAAATCCGTAGTAAAGACGAAGTGGTTGTTATCGCAGGTAAAGACAAGGGCAAACGCGGTACCGTTCAAAAGGTACAGCAAGATGGCCGTCTGATCGTTACCGGCGTTAACATGGTGAAAAAACACCAGAAGCCTAACCCGTACCTGCAACAGCCAGGTGGCATCATCGAGCGCGAAGCCGGTATTCAGGCTTCCAACGTGGCCATCTGGAACCCTAAAACTGAAAAAGCCGATCGTGTTGGCTTCAAGGTTGACGGTGAGAAAAAGGTACGTATCTTCAAATCCTCAGGCGATGTAATCGACGCCTAATTGGAGCTGGATACTGCTATGTCACGTTTAGAAGAACTGTATAAACAAGAAGTAGTAGCCAAGCTGCAAGAAGAGTTTGGTTACAAGAACATTATGGAAGTGCCTAAAATCACCAAAATCACCCTGAACATGGGTGTTGGTGAAGCACTGGGCGACAAGAAACTGATGGACAGCGCAGTTGCAGATATGCAACTGATTGCTGGCCAGAAAGTGGTTGTTACCAAGGCACGTAAATCTGTCGCGGGCTTCAAGGTTCGTGAAGGCTGGCCGATTGGTTGTAAAGTGACCTTGCGTCGCGACCGTATGTGGGAATTTATGGATCGTCTGATCGATATCTCACTGCCTCGTGTACGTGACTTCCGTGGTATTAACGGTAAGTCCTTTGATGGTCGCGGCAACTACAGCATGGGTGTGAAAGAACAGATCATTTTCCCGGAAATTGACTACGATAAAGTAGACAAGATTCGCGGTATGGATGTGACCATCACCACCACAGCCAAAACCAACGAAGAAGGCCGTGCTTTGCTTAAAGCGCTGCAGTTCCCGTTCCGTAACTGAGGAGTTAATCATGGCTAAAATCAGCATGAAGCAGCGTGAGTTAAAGCGTGAAAAGCTGGTAGAGAAATATTCTGCCAAGCGTGCTGAACTCAAGGCAATCATTAGTAACCAGGATTCTTCTGACGAAGAACGCTGGAATGCACAACAGGCACTGCAAAAACTGCCTCGCGATTCATCAGCGAGCCGTCAGCAGCGTCGTTGTCAAATAACGGGCCGCCCGCACGGTGTTTACCGCAAATTCAAACTCTCACGTATCAAACTGCGTGAAGAGGGAATGAAAGGTAACGTGCCAGGTCTGAAAAAGGCGAGTTGGTAAGCACACCCTTTATGCAAGGCCGGAGCAATAAGCTCCCGGCTTTGCCTGAAGGCCGCTGCACAACAGAGGTAATATAAATGAGTATGCAAGATACGTTGGCGGACATGTTCACCCGCATTCGTAATGCCCAGCAAGCTGGTCATACGAATGTGAGCATGCCGTCTTCAAAAATGAAGGCGTCTGTTGCCCAGGTTCTGGAAGCAGAAGGCTATATCAGTGGTTTTTCAGTAGAAGAGTCAACCAAACCGGTTATGACTATCGATCTGAAATACTACGAAGGCAAGCCAGTTATTGAACGCATCCAGCGTGTATCACGCCCTGGTCTGCGTCAGTACAAGGGCTCCGCACAACTGCCGAAAGTTGAGGCAGGTTTGGGCGTAGCCATTGTATCCACCTCGAAAGGCGTCATGACTGACCGCGCCGCCCGTGCTGCGGGTGTCGGTGGTGAAGTTATCGCCACTGTATTTTAAGGGGATACCATGTCACGCGTCGCTAAGGCTCCTGTACAGATCCCGACTGGTGTTGAAATTACACTGGCCGCTGACAAGATCTCTGTTAAGGGCAAACAAGGTTCCTTGGAACTGGCTATCCACACTGCTGTGGATATTCAGCAAGAAGAGAATGAACTGAAGTTCGCTCCGAAAAAGAATGACAAGCAATCCAATGCTCTGGCGGGAACGTTCCGCGCTCTGGTAAACAATATGGTTACCGGTGTAAGTGTTGGCTTTGAAAAGAAACTGGTTTTGCAAGGTGTTGGTTATCGTGCCAAGTCTTCTGGCAAAACTCTGAACCTGTCCCTGGGCTTCTCCCACCCGGTTGATTATGAACTGCCTGAAGGCGTGACTTGTGAAACACCAAGCCAGACGGAAGTTGTAATCAAAGGTGTCGACAAACAAGTTGTCGGACAGATCGCCGCTGAAATTCGCGGTTACCGTCCTCCTGAACCTTATAAAGGTAAAGGTGTTCGTTACGCTGACGAGATTGTTCGTCGTAAAGAAGCCAAGAAAAAGTAAGGTCTAGGCCATGAATGAGAAGAAAAAAGCTCGTCTGCGCCGTGCCCAGAAAACCCGGATAAATATCCGTGAAAAAAGCGCGGTTCGCCTGTGTGTACACCGTACACCTCGACACATTTATGCTCAGATCATCGCTGCCAATGGCGCTAGCGTCCTTGCAACGGCTTCTACAGTAGAAGCAGATCTGCGTAACGATTTAACTGGTAACGTCAGTGCTGCCACGAAAGTGGGTCAGTTGATTGCTGAGCGTGCAAAAGCCGCCGGTATTACCAAGGTCGCTTTCGATCGTTCCGGTTTTAGATACCATGGTCGCATCAAGGCTCTGGCTGACGCGGCTCGTGAAAACGGCCTCGAATTCTAAGGGTAAAGATCATGGCAAATAACGAACGTAATAACGATCGCAACAACGATCGCTCAGAAAGTGAATTCCAGGAAAAACTGGTTCAGGTTAACCGTGTAGCCAAAGTAGTAAAAGGTGGTCGTATTTTCGCCTTTACTGCTCTAACAGTGGTTGGCGATGGTAATGGTCGTGTTGGCTTCGGTCGCGGTAAGTCCCGTGAAGTTCCAATGGCAATTCAAAAAGCCATGGAACAAGCCAAGCGCAACATGATCACAGTGCAGCTGGATGGCAGCACACTTCAGTACCCAATCAAAGCCCGTCACTCCGGTGCACAGGTTTATATGCAGCCAGCATCTGAAGGTACCGGTATTATTGCCGGTGGTGCGATGCGTGCAGTACTGGAGATGGTTGGCGTCAAGAACGTACTGGCCAAGTGCTACGGTTCTACCAATCCGAATAACGTGGTTCGTGCAACCTTTAATGGTCTTGCGCAAATGAAGTCACCTGAAGAGGTGGCTGCAAAACGCGGCAAGACTGTTGAAGAAATTCTGGGGTAATTCGATATGGAAAAGAAAACTGTAAAGGTTACCCAGACTCGCAGCACTATTGGCAAATTGCCAAAGCACCGCGAAACCATGAAAGGTCTGGGCCTGCGTCGCATTGGTCATACCGTTGAACTGGAAGATACACCATCCATTCGCGGCATGATCAACCAAGTTCAATACATGGTTAAGGTTGAAGGGGAGTAATATGCGCCTCAATGAATTGAGTCCAGCTCCTGGTTCCAAGCCGACGCGCAAGCGCGTTGGCCGAGGTATCGGTTCTGGTTTGGGCAAAACCGGTGGTCGTGGTCACAAGGGCATGAAGTCTCGCTCAGGTGGCAGCGTTGCACCCGGTTTCGAAGGTGGTCAGATGCCGATCCACCGTCGTTTGCCAAAGTTTGGTTTTGCTTCACGCAAAGCCCAGTACGTTGCCGAGATTCGTCTCAACGAACTGACTTTGGTTGAAGGCGATGTTGTCGATTTGGCAGCACTGAAAGCAGCAGACGTGATAGGCGACAAGTTCAAAGAAGGTCGCGTTATCCTGTCTGGCGAAATCAGCAAGGCTGTGACTGTTAAAGGTCTGAAAGTCACTAAAGGCGCTCGCGCTGCCATTGAAGCAGCAGGCGGTAAGGTCGAAGACTAATGGCTACTCAAGGCTCACAACCACAAGGAATGAACAAGGGTCTGGGAGAATTATTCTCTCGGATCCGGTTTGTACTCTTGGCAATTGTTGTATATCGGATTGGTACCCATATTCCGGTACCAGGGATTAACCCGGACGCGTTAGCTCGGTTGTTTGAACAGAATCAGGGCACCATCCTGGAAATGTTCAACATGTTTTCCGGCGGCGCCCTGGAGCGTATGAGTATTCTTGCGCTCGGTATCATGCCGTACATTTCCGCGTCCATTATCATGCAATTGCTGACGGCGGTGAGCCCTCAGCTTGAGCAGCTCAAGAAGGAAGGTGAATCGGGACGTCGCAAGATTACCCAGTACACCCGCTACGGCACAGTCTTGCTGGCCACCGTCCAATCGTTCGGTGTGTCAGCAGGGCTGGCGGGGCAGGGTGTCACCTTCTCTTCTGGTATCGATTTTTATATCGCAGCAGTACCTTCCTTCGTGGCAGGTGCCGTCTTTATGATGTGGCTGGGCGAACAGGTAACGGAACGTGGTATTGGTAATGGTATTTCCATTCTGATTTTTGCCGGTATCGTTGCTGGATTGCCAAGTGCGGTTGGTCAGGCGTTTGAATCTGCTCGTCAGGGCGATTTGAATATCCTGTTGTTGTTGGTTATCGCTGCTTTGTCAGTCGCGGTTATCGCGTTTGTTGTCTTCGTTGAACGGGGACAGCGCCGCATCACCATCAATTATGCCAAGCGCCAGATGGGCAACCGTCAAATGATGGGTGCTCAAAGCAGCCATCTGCCACTCAAGCTGAATATGGCGGGTGTTATTCCTGCGATTTTCGCTTCAAGCCTGCTGTTGTTCCCGGCATCTCTGGGGCAATGGTTTGGTCAAGGCGAAGGTATGGAATGGCTACAGGACATTAGCCTGGCCCTGGCTCCTAGCCAGCCGCTGTATATCGTATTGTTTGCTGCCGGTATTATTTTCTTCTGTTACTTCTATACGGCGTTGATGTTTAACCCGAAAGATGTGGCCGAGAACCTGAAAAAGTCCGGTGCTTTCATTCCAGGGATTCGTCCCGGAATTCAAACTGCCAAGTATATTGATACCGTGCTGGGTCGTCTGACTCTGTTTGGTTCCCTCTATATTGCGTCCGTCTGTCTGTTGCCCCAGTTTCTGGTGGTAGCAGCCGATGTACCTTTCTACTTTGGCGGTACATCACTGCTGATCGTAGTGGTGGTGGTTATGGATTTCATGGCGCAGGTGCAATCTCATCTGATGTCGCATCAGTATGAATCCCTGATGAAGAAAGCGAACTTGAAAAATATGGGCTCAGCTAATCGCTGAGACCATTTTAGGAGACTGTCATGAAAGTACGTGCGTCTGTTAAAAAAATGTGCCGTGAATGTAAAATCATTCGTCGAAACGGCAGTGTGCGCGTGATCTGTTCAGATCCCAAGCACAAACAACGTCAGGGTTAATTCTCCTGGCATGGCGGGTGTGGTTAACAAGTAGCTTGCATTTACGGCAAGCTACTTGTAGTATCTCGCGCCCTTTCATCAAGTAAGTGTAACGGAGTTAGACATGGCCCGTATTGCCGGTGTCAATATTCCTGACAACAAGCATGCAGTGATTTCTCTGACCTATGTTTTTGGCATTGGTAAGACCACTGCCCAGCAAATCTGTGCCGCATCAGGCATTGCTGAGAGCACCAAAATTGGTTCTCTGAGCGAAGACCAGCTGGACATTATCCGTAATGAAGTTGCTAAGTTTTCGGTCGAAGGCGATCTGCGTCGTGAAGTACAAATGAACATCAAGCGATTGATGGACATGGGTTGCTTCCGCGGTATTCGTCACCGTCGTAGCCTGCCTCTTCGCGGTCAGCGTACTAAAACGAATGCTCGTACCCGTAAGGGTCCGCGCAAGCCAATCCGTAAGTAATCACTGATTACCGGATTGGACTTTTAGTGTAGCTGCATTCACTTGTTGCAGTGTTGATATTAAAAGCAGGATTGTAAAAATGGCTAAGCCACAAAGATCAACCAAGAAAAAGGTTAAAAAGCAGGTAGTGGATGGCATTGCCCATATCCACGCCTCTTTTAACAACACCATTGTGACCATCACCGACCGTCAGGGCAACGCATTGTCCTGGGCAACGGCCGGGGGCTCTGGTTTCCGTGGTTCTCGTAAGAGCACTCCTTTTGCCGCTCAGGTGGCAGCAGAACGTGCTGGTGAAGCTGCCAAAGAGTATGGCCTGAAGAATCTGGACGTTGAAGTTAAAGGTCCAGGTCCAGGCCGTGAATCTGCCGTTCGCGCGCTGAATGCATGTGGATACAAAATATCCAACATCACAGACGTGACGCCGATTCCTCATAACGGCTGTCGTCCACCTAAGAAGCGTCGCGTATAAGGAGGCAGAATTATGGCACGTTATATTGGTCCAAAGTGTAAGCTGTCTCGTCGTGAAGGAACTGACCTGTTCCTGAAAAGCGGCATTCGCGCACTCGATACAAAATGTAAGCTTGAAACCAAGCCAGGTGTTCATGGCGCAGGTCGTGGTCGTCTGTCTGACTATGGTTTGCAGCTGCGTGAAAAGCAAAAAGTTCGTCGTTTGTACGGCATTCTTGAAAAGCAATTCCGTAGCTACTACAAAGAAGCAGCGCGCCGTAAAGGTGCGACTGGTGAAAACCTGCTGCAATTGCTGGAATCCCGTCTGGATAACGTTGTTTATCGCATGGGTTTTGGTTCTACTCGCGCAGAATCGCGTCAGCTGGTTTCTCACAAAGCAGTCACCGTTAACGGACGTACTGTTAATATTCCGTCTTACCAGGTGCAAACTGGCGATGTTATTGCTATTCGTGAGAAATCACGCAAGCAAGATCGTATCAAGACTGCTCTGGAATTAGCTGGTCAACGTAGCGATTGCGCGTGGATCTCTGTTGATTCTGGCAAGATGGAAGGTACTTTTACCAATGTTCCGGAACGCGCTGATCTCCCTGCGGAAATCAACGAAAACCTGATCGTGGAACTTTACTCTAAATAATAGAGGAGCTTAAGGGCAGCTATGCAGCGTGCAGTTAATGAATTTTTGACACCTCGTAACATCCAGGTAGACGAAGTTAGCGGTACCCATGCCAAGGTCACTCTTGAGCCTCTGGAACGCGGATTTGGTCACACTCTGGGCGCAGCCCTGCGTCGTATCTTGCTGTCATCAATGCCGGGTGCAGCCATTGTCGAGTGTGAAATCGACGGCGTATTGCACGAGTACAGCGCAATTGAAGGTGTTCAACAGGATGTTATTGAAATCCTGCTGAACCTGAAAGGCGTTGCAGTCAAATTGCATGAGCGTGACGAAGCGAACCTGACCCTGGCCAAAACCGGCCCGGCTACGGTTACAGCTGCCGATATTCAACTGGATCATGGTGTTGACATTGTCAACCCGGACCACGTCATTGCCCATTTGGGTGAAGGTGCCGAGCTGAAGATGACGATCAAAGTCGCTTCAGGTCGCGGTTATGAAACCGTCGAATCTCGTTACCAGAATGATGAGGAAACCAAGGCAATTGGTAAACTTCAGCTGGATGCCACTTACAGCCCGGTCAAGCGGGTTTCATACAGCGTCGATAGCGCTCGTGTGGAACAACGTACTGACCTGGACAAGTTGGTTATCGATCTGGAAACCAATGGCACCATTGATCCGGAAGAAGCGATCCGTCGTTCCGCGACCATCTTGCAGCAACAGCTGGCTATCTTTGTCAATCTTGAGAATGATGAAGTTGTTGAACAGGTACGTGAAGAGGAAGAAATTGATCCGATTCTGCTGCGTCCTGTCGACGATTTGGAGTTGACCGTCCGCTCCGCCAACTGTTTGAAAGCAGAAAATATTTACTACATCGGCGATCTGATCCAGCGTACAGAAGTTGAGCTGTTGAAGACTCCTAACCTGGGTAAAAAGTCTCTGACTGAAATCAAAGACGTTCTTGCTTCCCGTGGCTTGTCGTTGGGTATGCATCTGGAGAACTGGCCACCTGCCAGCCTCCGTAACGACGACAAAGTGCTTGCGTAAGCTGAGCGTTCAGTTAGTAAGGAATTAAACCATGCGTCATCGTAAAAGTGGTCGTCACTTCAATCGTACCAGCGCACACCGCCAAGCCATGTTGAAAAACATGGCGGTGAGCCTGTTCGAACATGAAGTCATTAAAACGACTCTGCCAAAAGCGAAAGAACTGCGCCGCGTTGCTGAGCCACTGATCACTCTGGCTAAAGAAGATTCAGTTGCAAATCGTCGTCTGGCGTTCTCTCGTACCCGCAGCAAAGAAGCTGTTGGTAAACTGTTCAACGAACTCGGTCCTCGTTACCAAGCTCGTCCAGGCGGTTATATCCGTATTTTGAAATGCGGTTTCCGTTCTGGTGATGCTGCGCCTATGGCGTATGTAGAGCTGGTCGATCGTCCAGTTGTTGAAGCAGAAGAGATTGAAGAAGTAAAGGATGATGCAGCTGAGTAATATCGGCTGTTCTTCCTGAAAACCCGCTTTCGAGCGGGTTTTTTTATGCCTGCTGTTTATACAAGGCAGTGGCCACTTGCTGAAGCCAGACATCCTTTTCTGGCGCAGCTAGCGCTGGCTCAGACCGGGTCAGCGCAGTGAGTTAGCGCAGACTGGATCAGGCAGCAGCATGCGGCTTTAACAGCGATTCAAGACGATTTCCGGCAGCGCCGTGAGTCAGAATCTGGATTGCTTTTTCGGCGATTACCGAACCGGCTTCCGTTGCCGGTAATCCTTTCTGATAAATATTGGAAATCACACTGTATTCCCACTCAATATCCGGATTACCACTGAACGCGGCAGCTTGTGGACGCTGGTCATCAGCCACCCGATAAGCCAGATAAGCCGACAGGCTTCTGGACGCCATGGCATCGCCTCCAGGGCGTTCCCCGATCAGGTTGATCACCAGTTGCGACTGCAGTGAGCGGCCAATATCTTCAGCCAACTTGACGCGGCCGTATTGGCATACGATGGTTTGGCCACAGTGATATCCCCGGCTTTGCAAGCCGTCCTGCAACACCGGTAGCAGCTGTTCGATATTGTGGTGTACGGCTTCGGCGCTGAGTCCATCGGTAACCAGAATCTGGACATCGGTAAATTCCGGCGACAGGCTCAGGCGACAATGAGTATCGAGATAAGAGCCGGTTTCCGGGTTGGACAAATGCATTTCCCGGGAGTCGGCACGGGTAACCAGTTGCCGAAACCCCAGCGTATCCGTCAGTTGTTTGACGTTGAGGTCGGCATAGATCGCTTCTCGCGCCACCGCCTGGTTACTTCTCAGCGTGCGCGCCACCTGATTGCTCGGTCGTGGCCCGGCATTATCAAAGCCATAAGCTGCCGGAACCGATTCCAGCAAACGTTGGTAGTCACTTTCTGATGCACAGAACTGTTCTGGTTTACCCCAGTTGGGGCCACGTTCCAATCCACCGTCTTCATCGCGGACAAAAATACCTTTATCCATCGCCCAGCTGAGATACTCCGGTGCAGGCTCGAGTTCATGAATCTCGCGCAGGGTCTGATCGTCATGGCCACTGGTATCAAAGTAGGCGAGCATACGATCGTTGCCCAAATAGACGTCCATAAAAAAATTGGCACCGGCGGCAGCCAGCAACTCGGTTGCCATTTGCTGACCTTCGGCAGTCACCTGGGAGTGCAGGGTAAAGCAGGGGGCCATGCCCATCGGCAAGCCCATCAGCTTGCCCATCAGGTGATCCTGCAAGCAGCTGTAGGTCATCTCAAAGTTATCGAGATGGGTTTCCGGGCCAATAAAGCCAGTGACATTGTTCACCATAAAAGGACGGTAACGACGGGCCAGGCCATAACACAAGGCTTCACAGGTGGCCATATCGAGACCATTGTGCTTGTTGTAAGTCAGCTCACTGCCCTGGCCGGTTTCGAAGTACATAACATTCTCGGCCCCGGTGTCACGCAGCGGCCCGTGGGTTTGCATCAAGGCACAAGCCTGATCCAGCAGCTCGACAGTGACGTCAAATTCATCGGTCAGTGTTCGCTCAGTACCTGCCAGACTCTGGAAGATGATCTCTACCGGTGCACCTTCTTGCAGGCAGGCCATTTGGGTCTTGATATGAGACAACACACAAATTTGTGTTGGCGCTCCGGTTTCGCGACGCAATTTGTCGAGGTGGTGTAAAACGGCGCTGATATTATCAACAGTATCAATCGCCGGATTCAGGCCAAGCAAAGCGTCTCCGGCACCCATGGAAAGCCCGGCGTAGGTCAGCAAGCTGATCCCGGCGAGGTTGTCGGTCGGGTGATTCGGCTGCAGGCGTGAAGACAAGGTACCAGCCAAACCAACACGGGTACGAGCCTGGGCCGAAGCGCCGTGCTTCAAGCGCTTGGCCAGAAGGATCAGCTCATGGACATCGAGCAGTTTGGTGACAGCCGCGACCATTACGCCAGTCAGGGCGGTGCCCAGTTCCCGGATACGCGGCCCCTTGCTGGCCAGCATCAAATCCTTCAGCTGCCCTAACGTCATATGGCGCAAGGTGGCGAAGATAGCCATATCGATGTCGTAGTTGATCCGCATCACGCTGTCGATGCGGCCTTCGGCATCGGTCAGCGGAGTATCGTAAAGATGCTGCAATGTCTGTTGAGACAACAGGGTGCGGGCCGCTTCGCGCTCAATTTCATCCGCGGCGGCCAGTCCGGCAATACGATCTCCGGCCTTGCTGACGTCAGCGGCTCCGAGCAGATGCGCCAGATTGCGAAAGCGATAGCGCTTTTGCATCAACAAAATATCGTAGGTTTGGGGCTCTGCCACCGCAGGGACATGAATATGTTGGGTCGGGGTTGGACAAAAAACAGACATGATCAGCTAGCCTCCTGACTCATACCGAAAAAGGATATTGGTATGACTTGTTTCAGTGGTCGACCGACATGAATAAACTGTGCCTGTCGGTCGGGAATTTCATCAATCACCAGCAGTGGTTCCGGGCGCTGGCCCCAGTTGCTCAGGTAATTTCCCAGGGTCTTGCCGATGTTGTTTTCCAGCAACAGTACCAATGGGGTTTGTGTTAGTAAGCAGGTGCTATCCCTGGCGTGGTTCAGCCGCTGGGCAAACCGTTTGATCAGCGGCAAATCCGTTTCGCTCGAGAGACAACGAACCCGGATGGCGGCACCGCGTTGGCAGCCTTGAGCCAGTCGTATGACCTGATTGATCGTCTCCTGACTGGCATCCAGCGACAGATGGGATAACAGCGGCAAATCGGTGAGAGGAAGTTGCGCCGCGTTACTGATATAAAGACTGGTGCCGGAAATATCCGAGCTGTGCAAGGTCAGCCCCAATACCGTTGCCCGACCGGCGCTGTCCGGGCGGACCGACAAAGAGCGTGAAAGAATCGGGGAAGCAACTATTGCCCGGGCCAGATCAATCCCCAAATCCCCATAAGCGGTAGTGGCTGGCCAGCTGCCGTGATCGAGAAAGTGATAAATCAATTCCCCGACACCGCCGGAAAACGTCACCAGCGGGCTGGCATGATGCTGTGGCCCATCTGGATTCAGCAGTGCCAGCTGGCGGAAACCATCATCAATGGTGGCTTCGTTGCCGAGCACAATCTGCTCAAGGCTCTGCACCATCCACTGCACAATACGCTGGCACAGATGAGTCTCGAACACCGCCGGTATCTCGCGGACACCCAACTGCCGCAATAACTCACGGCCGTAAGGGGAAAGACCGGTTAATCGATAGCTGCCAGGCTCAAAGCGGAAATGGCGAGCGCCAATGTAATAACAACCGCAGCATTGAACGTCGCCCGACAGGCCCAAAGCCGGATTGGTGGTGCCACCGCCAATATCAAGATTCAGCACCGGCTGGTTATGGTGATAACGGCTCAGTAACTGGCAGCTGCCCATAAACGCCATCCAGGATTCCAGACCGGGATCATCGGCAGTTGCAATCAAGGCGTCACCAATCCGTTCACCAATCAGCTGACTGAGCACCCGGGCATTGTCACTGCGGGCTGCCAGCCCTGTGATCAGTGCGGCTCCCGTGTGCGCCGGATACTGTTCCAGCTGAGCCTGCTGCATCCAGTGTGATAATTGCTGTAGCAGGGCATCGGTATCGATTTGCTGGTTCTTGAACGGCGTAAAGCAGGCTGGCGAGCGATAGATCAGGACAGGGTTGGTATAGGTCATCCGGCCGTTGACGCTGTGTTTTCCAAGGCTGACTTCCGCCACCATCATACTGGATGTGGTGGAGCCGAAATCGAGCCCAAGCAGGCGAACAGCGTCCGGTCGGGTAGGCGTCATAAATGTCCTGATTGCTGTGATATCTGGATCTTCTTGAAATAAAAATTCCTCAAAGGAATATTCAATTCTCACGCCAAGTTGACGAAAAATGACGTTGGAGCCGAAAAAAGGTCGTAGAGGATACAAAACACCTCAGCCAGTGTGGCAGACATGGGAGAACGGCTTGAATATCAAAGGCTTGGGTCAGGTTGGCGGTTGGATTCTGCCATCGGCGCGAGGTCAATCTGACCAGCGCATCAGGGCTGGCAAGGCAAGATACCGCCCGGTAATGCCAGAAAGTCGTGCCCTGTGCCATAACAAATGGCACAGGGCAGAGCGGGTTGCTCTTTTACAGGGCGGTAATAACCCGAATAACCCCGGACAGAATGCACGCACCGGGTATCGGTGTATCGGAGCCGTTTAGGAATAACGTTCGTTCAGATACTGGAAAACGGCGCGTACGCCCATGGCCTCACCACCGACCGGGCGACCGGGCAGTTTGCGCAGATTCCAGGCCATAATGTCAAAATGCACCCAGGGAGTGTTCTCAACAAACGCTTGCAGATACAGCGCGGCAGTAATCGCGCCGCCATAAGGGCTGGAAGCGCCGTTCACCAGATCAGCAATCTCACTTTTCATAAATTCAAAATAAGGTTTGTGTAACGGCAGTTGCCATACCGGCTCTGCTGCGGCTTCCCCGGCATCGGACAAGGCTCGCGCGACCGAACGGTCGTTACAGAAAAACCCTGGCAGCTCAGTGCCCAGCGCAACTCGACAGGCTCCCGTCAGAGTGGCGAAGTCGATCATCAGCTCCGGGTGTTCTGACTCGGCTTCCGCCAGGGCATCACACAAGACCAGACGACCTTCGGCATCGGTATTATCGATTTCGACCGTCAGGCCTTTACGAGTCGGCAGAATATCGCCGGGGCGGAACGCATTGCCGCTGACGGCATTCTCGACTGCAGGAATCAGCACACGCAAATGGATATCGAGACCTGATGACATAATCATCCGGGCCAGCCCCAATACATGAGCGGCACCCCCCATGTCTTTTTTCATCTGCCGCATATAGTTACCCGGCTTGAGGTTCAGGCCACCGCTGTCAAAACAGACGCCTTTGCCAACCAGAGTAACGGCAGGGGAATCAGGATTACCCCAACGCACATCGAGCAACCGGGGTGAGTGCACACTGGCGCGGCCAACGGCATGAATCATGGGGTAGTTCTGTGTTAACAGGTCGTCGCCAACAATTTCCTCAAACCGGCCACCAAACTCTTCTGCCAAAGACCGGGTAACCTCCGACAGCTGTGCCGGCATCATATCCTGAGCCGGAGTATTCACCAGATCTCGCACCAGATTGATAGCGTCGATCTGTTGGTTGGCCTTATCGACCAGACTGGCATCGTCGAGCAGCAGCCGGGCTTGGGGCTTGCTGTTCTCCTTGTAGCGAGTAAAGCGGTAAGCGCCCACTCCCCAGCCAAAAGCGATATTCAGCAAGCGTTCTGCGCTGGCATCTTCCGTCAGTACGTAATCCGTTGCTGGCAAACTGGCAGACAACTCGCCACAGGCAAAAGGGTCATCCAGAGATTCACACACATACAGCGCCAGACAACCGCCCTGGGGTTGCGGGATCAAAGCGGTGCCCGTTCCGGAATAATGGCTGGCTTCAAGCCAGTCTTTGGCCGCAGGTTGCTGCTGCAACCAGGGTTCGAATTCGGATTTGGCCAGCAAGGTCAGTGGCGTGGTGGCGTGCCCAGAGGCAAGGGAGGAGAGAGAAGCAACAATCGACATGGCAACAACCTGTAGAAACAAGAGTAGAAACAGTAAACCTGCTCACCAGATTAACCAGTATCGAACGGGAATTCGAGGGCTGCGATGTTGGTTGGAGCATTGTGGTAGTCATTTTGGATATGGCGAGGAAATGCCTTTCGAAAATACTTTTTTACAGCCTCGTCAGCAGCCTTTGGATAAGCCATCTGCGCCTTTCTTTTAATGATTGATGCAGACCGGTTATACAACTGTCGTGCTGCGCTCCCCGGTACCCTCGGTCGAACGCCCGAACGTTGGGATCAATCGGCGGTCGATGTTGGAAATACTGCTCGCCACAGAAGTGCTGCCAGTAGGGGGGTTCTACCCAGCGGGCGATGCAGTGTTCATCCGATAGCGCGTAGATGTGTTTCAGGAGTGTCAGGCCAATGATTAATCGGGACGATGATCCAGGGCGTCCGTTGTTTGAGCAGTAAGAACTCTGGCAGTGACGCTCAAGTTTCGACAAGTCGATACGTTGACTGAGCTGAACGAGTTCATGCCTGGGGTCAAGCAGCTCCGGGCGCAACAGGCGTGTAAGGCTGTTGAATGCTGGCGTCGAAGGTTTTGCAGGGACGACGAATTAAATGTCGTTTATTGAGCTAATAAGCGGCATTTTCATAACCAACTTGATGTAAATCAATTGATCAATACCATTCAGTCATAATATCTTAGGGCTGCAAGGAATTATCTGACAGGAATTGAAGCGCAAGGAATGCACATAACCACTACTCATACAATAATTAACAAATCACAGAAAAATATCTTATGGAATGGACTATTACTTCAGGCAAAACTCTGTCTGATGTATATCCTGTGTTGTGTTAGTATCAATTCGACCTATTGTTTTATAAATAATAATAGGTACTCATCCTTTTCTGCAAAAAAGTCACTTCAGATTAAGATTGTCGAATTATTTTTAATGTCATTTAAAGTAGCCACCCATTCTCACAAGCAAAAACGTATCAAAATCATAAGTTTTACCAACAAATCCAGCGCACTAGTGTTTACAAAATTTAATACATAAAAGGCAAGCTGAACCAAAAATAATATTCAACATTGAAATAGCTTGTCCAACAAGGGATGACGAATTCGGAATAAAATTAATTATAAGATTATAAACTCAACAAAGGAAAGTGATGCATGAAAAAAACATAATATTCTACTTGGCAATATTGCTACTAATATCCGGCCAATCATTTGGATTTGGTATTGAATTTTCTCCGATAACAGATCCTCTCGCCGATTTAGAAGGTTCTGTGAGAGAAGAAGCTGCTGACGCTGAAGATACTGTTCGAGATGATTTGGCAGACGCTGAAGATACTGTTCGAGATGATTTGGCAGACGCTGAAGATACCGTCCGAGATGAATTGGCAGATGCTGAAGACACTGTCCGGGATGAACTAGCTGACGCAGAAGATGCAGCAGTGCAATTTGGAAGTTGGCTGGATGACAGACGGCCTGAATTAGGCATTCATAACGATGAAGAAGAGGACTCCAATAACAACTTCGCACTCATCAAAACAAGTATCGACTTTGATAATGTTTACGTTGAGACTCTAGATAATCGAAACATAGATATTTATAAGATAGAAAACTCATATACCAAGCGATCAATAACGTGGGAAAAAAAGAAGATTTTCTGGGGAGGAGTGACAATATGGTACCCCAAGCTAGTTACCATACATATAGACAGCACTCCAGAGCCATATGAAAGCAAAGATTCAATATCAGATAAAGATCAAGATGTCGATGGAGTTTATGATGACCTTGAATACTTTATTTATTCAAATATAGATGATTACGAAATAAAAACCGGAGCCTATAGGCTGGCAAATTCGGTTATGCAAATGATCGAAAACCCGGACAACGAAGAAAGGTTTTTCACTGCCACAGTTAACTACCGAAGAGCGTTAGACTGTCTAAAAGATGCAAACCCAAATTTTGTATATGCACTAAAGCTATTATCCATGGCGAGTCAAGATAGATTTGCTGCGTTTATAAGAATGGAATACACAACTGGAGCAAAATTGATTGCGGCCGAAAGATTAGGAGAACTGACATGCCAAGGATGATGAGGGTGTTCATAGTTCTGTGTCACCATCACAGCTTCATTAGGGCTGATCATAGTGCCCGCCAATGGCGAATATATAAATAGAATGATCATCAAATCTATATATCAATCGATCCTTCTGGGATATTCGCTTCGACCAAAACCCGGAAAGATTATGTTTTAAAGGCTCTGGTTTCCCCAAGCCAGAAGATGGGTTGTCAGAGCGAAGCATTTCTTTCAGAGTTTTACATAGGGCTTTATGCAGTTTCTTGTCTTTTTCCCGCATTTGCTCATATGCCTCCCAGGTGTTCCCCTCAAATACCAGTGATCTCATCCATCTGCTCTTTGGTCGGTTTATAGCCTTGGCTATGTTTGTGGGTTTCAAGAGAGGCTGCAATTTGCTGCATCAGATCACGATTTTGCAGAACGGACAGAGTTTCTTGCTCACGCTCCCAGTCTTCAGCGCTCAAAACGACAAAGTCCTCGCCAGCTCTACGGGTAACTTTCAAGGGTTCATGCCTGCTAACCACCTGTTCTACAACGCTTTTCAGGTTATCTCGAAATTTGTTTACGCTTATGGTATCCATATAGTCACTATTATGTACGGGAATTCCGTACAACTTTACAAGGGAGGCTCTCGCAAGGCAAATCAGTCTGACGGTTTTTCCATTACGTGCTTTTCGGTTTATTCTGCCACCACACAGTCCGCTTGCGGTGAAATCCTTGTCAGCGAGATGATCCATATTCATAAAAACAGGGCCAAAAATGACGATGACAGCCAGATTTTTATGAGTGTGATCGACGTTGAAAAACTCTGTGCAGCTGCTGCCCCAAAAGAAAGCCGGATACCTGCGAATATGCTCTGCATCATGTGATTGCCAGCCGGGTTATTTTTCTGAAAATCATGCGGTTTGCAGGCCAAGGGTATTACCCTATCAATCTCAGTCGACTACCGCTGTCATCTATCTGACTCTAAATCGCAACATGAACGTCAAGGGCTGGCCATCGGGTTGTCATCGGTCAACGGCTTAATCCGGCTGATGAGATTTGTTGCGGAGAGACCATGGCCCTGACTCGTCGGGAGTTCCTGTTGGACAGCGCCAGTACCAGCCTGTTTGCCCCGGTAGTCAAGCCGGGTGGGAAACGTACGCCTTACCCGTTCCAGCATGGCATCGCCAGTGGCGATCCGCTGACCGATCAGGTCTTGCTGTGGACGCGTATCACGACGACCGGGAGTGCGTTTGGTATTTCCTATCGCTGGCTGATAACCACGGATCCGCAGCTGCAGCAGGTCGTGCAGGAAGGAACCGGGTTTACCGATGCCAGCCGTGATTTTACCGTCAAGGTGGATGTTGGCGGTTTGCAACCGGCCACTACTTATTATTACGCCTTCGAGGCCGACGGCCATTACTCCGATGTCGGCCGCACCCGAACCTTGCCGGAAGGGTCGGTGGCGCATTTGCGTATTGCCTACACCTCGTGCTCCAACTTTGCCAAAGGTTATTTCAATGTGTATCGGGAGCTGGCGCAGCGGGCCGATCTCGATGCCATTTTGCACCTGGGCGATTATATCTATGAATACGCTGATCTTGACGATTGTCTGCACAGTGGCCGTATTAACGTGCCTTTGCATGAGACTCGTTCGTTGCAGGATTATCGCCAGCGCCACGCTTGCTACAAGCAGGACAAGGACTTGCAGGAAGTGCATCGCCAGCATCCGTTTCTGGTGATTTGGGATGACCATGAAGTGGCCAATAATGCCTGGACGGGTGGGGCCGACAACCACGATATCGAGAGCGAGGGCGACTGGCGTTCACGTCTGAGTGGTGCGGTGCAGGCGTATCTGGAGTGGATGCCAATCCGTGAACCGTCGCAACCGGAGATGGGGATCTATCGCAGCTTCCGGTTTGGGGATCTGGTCGACCTGAGCATGCTGGACACCCGGCTGGCCGGGCGTGATGCCCAAGCCGAGTCGATGGAAGAGCGCAACTTGCCCGGTCGTACGTTGTTGGGTTACTCCCAGGAAGAGTGGCTCTACACCAATCTCGCCAACGCCCAGCAACAGGGAGTGACCTGGAAGCTGAGTGGTCAGCAAGTCATGGTGGCCCAGCTGGGCACCAATGATATGCCCTTCAATTACGACCAGTGGGATGGTTATCCTGCTGCCCGTCAACGCCTGTTTGATGCCGTCAGTCAGGCCAATGTCGATAACTGGGTGGTGCTCACCGGGGATATTCATTCATCCTGGGCGTTTGAGTTGTATCAGAATCCGTTTGCGGCGGAGACGGGCAAACCACTGGGGGTGGAGTTTGTGACACCGGCAGTCACTTCGCCGGGTATCGAGAGTTATGCCCAGGCGCAGATGGCCGCTGCCTCGCTGGAAGCCCTGCTGCCGCATCTGGCGTTTGTGAATTTTTACTTCCGCGGTTATGTGTTGCTGGACATTACCCACGACCGTCTGCAAGCGGAATGGTGGGTGGTCGATAATATCGATAGCCATCGCTACAGCAGCGATTGCCTGCGGGCATTGCAAGTGCCACAAGGCAGTAACCAGTTACAACCGGCGCAGGGGATTACCCAGGCCAAGGCTGCGCAGCCTCTGGCACCGGCCTTTGCCGATGATCTGGCCTTTTTGCGCCACTGGAAACAGCGCTACAACCACCTGGATGGTGTGCTGGCGAACCATACCGAGCGTGGGGCACTCTGATCCAGAACGGTATCACCTTGTTGGCACTCACTGGCACAAATGCTTGTTGAGCGCTTGCGCCGAGTGTAAGAGCCGCCTCAGAATACAGGTCTTCTTCACACAGGATGTCCATCATGGATTCACTTTTCTCGCTGGTTTTTTCGGTCGAAGCTATTGTCTTGGTGTTTGTGCTGGTACTGGTGCGCAGCAGCATTAAATTTGTACCGCAAAACCGGGCCTGGCTGATTGAGCGATTTGGCAAATACCACTCCACCAAAGAGGCTGGCCTTAACTTTATTGTGCCCTTTATCGATCGGGTAGCCGCCGACCGCAGCCTCAAGGAACAAGCGCAGGATGTCCCCAGCCAGTCGGCGATTACCCGCGACAACATTACCCTGAGCGTTGATGGCGTGTTGTATTTCCGGGTACTGGATCCGTACAAGGCGACTTACGGCGTCGATAACTATGTGTTTGCCGTGACTCAGCTGGCGCAAACCACCATGCGTTCCGAGTTGGGCAAGATGGAGCTCGACCGTACCTTTGAAGAGCGCAGCTTGCTGAACATCAATATTGTGACCTCCATTAACGAAGCTGCCGAGCCTTGGGGTATCCAGGTACTGCGTTACGAAATCAAGGATATTGTGCCGCCGCAATCGGTGATGCAGTCGATGGAAGCGCAGATGAAAGCCGAGCGGGTCAAGCGTGCCCAGATTCTGGAATCCGAAGGGGATCGCCAGTCAGCCATTAACGTGGCCGAGGGTGAGAAGCAGGCGCGGGTACTGGCGGCAGAAGCCGACAAGGCAGAACAGATGCTGCAGGCCGAAGGTGAAGCCCAGGCTATAGTGGCTGTGGCGCGCGCCCGTGCCATGGCATTAAAAATGGTTGGTGATATTGCCAATACCGAGGATGGCCAAAAAGCGATCCAGCTGGAGCTGGCTTCCAAGGCCATTGAGGCCAAGCACGCCATTGCCAAGGAATCGTCTGTTGTCTTGCTGCCCGATAGCGGCACCGATGCCAGCAGCATGGTGGCAACGGCCACTACGATTATCAACAGCCTGAACAAGGGCTAGCAAATACCGCGTCGGCGTCAGGCATCTTGTGCCGGACGGCTTTTGCCGCCACCATCCCCACTTATCACCAATACCACTAATATCACCAATCAGATGCTGCCATGACCACTGCTGTAATTTACCTTGCCGGGCCAGAAGTATTTTTAGCCGATGCTGTCGAACTGGGAATGGCCAAGAAAGCCTTGTGCCAGCGTTACGGTTTTATCGGCCTGTTTCCTCTGGATGCGGAAGTCCAGAGTCCGGACCCCGATGAATTACCCTGGGCGATCAGCCGAGGCAACGAAGCGCTGATCCGGCAAGCGGATATCCTGATTGCCAACCTGACGCCTTTCCGTGGCCCCAGTGCCGATGTGGGCACGGTATACGAGCTGGGTCTGGCGCGCGGGCTGGGAAAACGGCTGTCAGGCTACAGCAATGATCCTGCCTCTTTTCTGGCTCGCAGCTGGTCGCAATTTGGCCCTGCCGGACAGCCAGTCCCAGGCCCGGAGGGCGATATTCGTGATCGGGACGGATTAAAAATAGAAGAATTTGGTCTGCACGATAACCTGATGATCGAAGGTGGCATCCGTCAGTCAGCCGGGACGTTTATCAGTCACGCCGCCAGCGAGGCGACACGTTATACCGACCTGACGGCATTTGAACGTTTGTTGCAGCAGCTGGCGTGACCACCTTGCTCGCCTTAATCACCCTACTACAAGGAAACTCATCATGAGCTACCTGTTGTCACACCTTCCCCAGGCTTTGCTGGTGGCGGGGATTCTGGCTTTGATCGTTGAAGTCGCCATCCTGGGTTTTGCCTCGCTGGTGCTGTTTTTTCTGGGCTTGTCGCTGGTGGTATCGGGCTTGCTGATGCTGGTTGGTCTGCTGCCGGAAACGCCGACTTCGGCGTTATGGAGCAATGCTGCGCTGACTTGCGGCTTTGCTCTGGCATTGTGGCGGCCCTTGAAGCGATTACAAAACGAACAGCAAATCACCCCGGTCAACAGCGACTTTGCTCGTGATGCGTTTGTGCTGGAGCAGGATGTGGATCTCAGCGGCAACAGCAGCCATCGTTATTCCGGCATTGACTGGAAACTCAAAAGCCAACAGCCGCTGGCGGCCGGAACCACCGTCAAGGTGATACGGGTGGATGTCGGGGTGTTGTGGGTTGAGGCATTGGAGCAGGATGCTTGAGCCTGTCCAGAGCGGCAGCGTCTGACACCGGGCCTGGCAGTACAACGATCAACAGCACGGCATCCGACAACACAGGGTTTGACGCAGATGGTTTCTGGCTGACAGGGCAGTGCTTCGATGATCAGCCCTTGGCCACCCTGTGGCCTCACTGGTGTGAGCGTCGCGATGGACTGTCGTTGGCTGCATCGCTCGACCGGGGCGAGATCTTGGTTGACGGGCAGCGCTGCCACGATGCCTCGTTGGTATTGAGGGCAGGGCAAGGATTTGCCTTCTGGTTGCCCGGGCATCAGGAAGGCCCGGCCGATACGGGCTGGCAATTGCTGTGGCAAAGCCATGAGTTGATGGCGGTGCACAAGCCTCCCGGCTTGGCGGTGTCTCGTACCACCCGCAATACCTACGATACCTTGATCAATCTGGTGCGCCGTCAAAGTCCGGCGACCGAAGCACACTTGCTGCACCGGCTGGATGCGGAGACATCGGGCATTCTGGTCCTGGCCAAGCATTCCGCCGCCAACAAACGTTGGAAAAAACGCTTTGACCGTCTGCTGCAACGCAAGTGTTATCTGGCGCTGGTGTATGGCCAGCCGGATTGGCAGCAGCTGGATTTTGAATGTTATCTGGCGGAACGACGTGACAGTCCCATTCGTTGTCAGATGCACGTGGTGGACCCTGAGCAGGATCAGAATGCCTGCGTTGGTGCGGCCAAACTCAGTCGCACCCTGTTTCAGTGTCTGGCCAGTCAGGCCGGGATGACGCTGGTGCAATGCGAATTAAAAAGCGGCCGTAAACACCAGTTGCGGGCGCAGCTGGCAGCATTGGGACATCCGATCGTGGCCGACAAGATTTACGCCCACGGCGGCCGCTATTATCTACAGCGCCTGCAGCAGGCGCTAACCCCGGCAGAGATTGCTGATTTGGGTGCATCCCATCATTTGTTACACGCCTGGCAGATTGAATTGAATGCTTATGGCCAGCGGTTCGATATTCAGGATGATCAGTTGTCGGAGCAGTGGCCAGCCTGGGTGCAGGAGTGGTTGAAGCGTACCCGGAGCCAACCGCCCCTCTGACATATGTTAGTCTTGGTTTCTGGATTAGTGGTTGTTTACTGACTCTGGCTGCAGGTGGTCTGGCGTCAGCGGGGTTGGAGGTTGTTGTTGAATATTCTGTTGGTTGAAGATGATCCCCAGCTCAGTCGGGATGTTGGACGTTATCTCAGTAAGGCTGGTTATGGTGTTGAGTATCTGGAGCGGGGGGACTGGGCTGCCCGGTATTTACCGGAGCATCAGGATGTTATCGGGTGTGTGGTACTCGACCTGGGTTTGCCCTATCTGTCGGGCCTGGAAGTACTGGCTGGCTGGCGTCGTCAAGGGATCAGCACACCGGTACTGATTCTGACTGCGCGTAACAGTTGGCAGGAGCGGGTTGATGGTTTGAATGCCGGGGCTGACGATTACCTTGGCAAGCCGTTCCAGAGTGAAGAGCTACTGGCGCGGCTCGAAGCATTACGGCGTCGGGTTGAGCAACAGGGGCAAATTCAGCTGGTGGTGGATGGTCTGATTCTGGATGAAACCAAACAGCAGGTCTCTGATGGTGCTGGCATGTGTGCAAGCCTGACCGCCACCGAGTTCGCCATGTTGCGTTTGTTGATGCAAAAAGCCGGGCAAATTGTCTCCAAGCAGCAGCTGCTGGATACAACCTACGACTGGCAAGAAGAAAAGAATGAAAATCTGGTGGAGGTCTATATCCGCCGCTTGCGCAAGAAAATCGGCCAGCAACGTATCCACACCTATCGGGGTCAGGGTTACTTGATGGGGAAACGCTAATGTGGTCCTTGTCGGCCCGGTTGTTCCGCTCTTTGCTGGTGGGGCAGTTGGTGATCATCGTACTGATTGCCACTGCCACTGCTATCGCGCTGTTTGTATCCGCTACCGATTATTTCAAAACCCGGCTGGAGCATGATCGAGACCTGTTGTTGCAGGAGATTCACTGGCACGACGACCGCATGGATATTGATGAACATATTTTACCGCCTATCTTTGTTGCCCTGGAATCCGGCCATTATTACCAGGTGAACTGGAATGGCCAGCAACTGAAGTCGCCTTCGTTGGGTGATCGGGCGCTGGAAATGCAACGCCTGGCGGGAGAGACCTTGTGGAGCTGGCAGCAGGTCATACCGGAGCAAAACCTGTACGTGATGAGCCAGTCGCTGACGGTGGGGCAGCGGCAGGTAGAGCTGCAGATCGCAGAAGATTTCCTCCCTATTATGGACGTATTTGTACAGGCGTTTGTAACCTTGCTGCTGTTGCTGAGTGTACTGATGGCGGCTATTTTTGTCTGGCAGCGCCGTCAACTCAACGAGGCGTTATTGCCCTTTGAACAGATCCAGCAGCAATTGCGCCAGTTGGCACGGCAGGAACGGGATCACCTGGAAGCACCCGAAATGCAGGAGCTGGAACCTCTGGTGGATGAAATCAACCGGCTGGGTGAACGGACCCGCGAACGTTTGTTACGTGCTCGTATGGCCAGCGGTAATCTGTCGCATTCGTTAAAAACGCCGTTGGCGGTGTTAAACAATCGCCTCAACGATGTCGCCCGCGGTCAGCCGGAAGGGGACTGGCATATTTCTCTGCAGCAAATCGAACAGATGAACCATATGATCGATAATGAAATGAAACGGGCCAGAATCGCCGGGTTGATGAGTCGGGCACCGCAAATTGATCTGACGGAGCTGCTGCAGCAGCTTTGTCAAAGCATGGCCAAGTTGTATCCCGAGGTGATTATTCGCCAGCAATTACCAGCGGCGTTGCCTTTTCCCGGTGATCGGGAAGATATGTTTGAACTGTTGGGGAATCTGGTGGATAACGCCTGTAAATGGACCTCCACCACTGTTGACGTACAGGCCGCCGAAATTGATGGGCAATTGCAGCTGACGATTACCGACAATGGCCCCGGCGTTGCACCGGAGCAATTGACGGTATTGCATCAGCCTGGGGTTCGGGGGGATGAAAGTGGCCCGGGTTTCGGCTTGGGGCTGGCTATTGTGGCGGATATTGTTGAGCAGTATCAGGGCCGGATCCGGTTTGAAAACGGCGCTGAAGCTGGATTGATTGTCCGTCTGTCCTTGCCTCTTAATCCGGATTACCGCTGAGTCAGACGACCACTGGCCAGCAGTGCTTGTACCCAATAGTGAATATCAAAACTACTGAACCTCTGGCGCAAATTCTCCAGGACTGCCTGGTATTGTGGCTCGCTCAGATGCAGGCTGATGAACGTACGGTTTTGTTTTCCCTGAATCTGCTCACTGATGGAAAGCTGGTCAAGGCGGTTGCTATGGCCCCAACCGGTCCAGGAGCTGAAGCCGGGTAATCCCTGTTGCAGTAACCAGTCGGTCACTACATCGGCCTGTCGGGGTGGCAGTGACAGGGTCAGCAAGGTGTGTGGTTGTGTGTTGGTCTCGGTTGCACTCATTGGGTGGCCTCCAGAATAAAACGGCGATAAAGCAGTGGCAGAACATACAGGGTCAGTAGCGTCGATGTGACCAGACCGCCGATAACTACAATGGCCAATGGCTTCTGGATTTCACTGCCCGGCCCAGTAGCAAATAACAACGGCAGCAAACCAACCGCACCGGTGCTGGCGGTCATCAATACCGGCCGCAGCCGTCCGGCTGCCGCCTCCAGAATCATCGCCAGTCCGCGCTGGCCCAGTGCCTGTAAATGCTGGAACTGATCAACCAGCACGACACCATTCATAACGGCAATACCTAACAAGGCAATAAAGCCGACAGATGCCGGTACCGATAAGTACTCGCCACTGAGCCAGAGCGCCAGCACTCCACCGATCAGGGCAAACGGGATATTACACAGGATCAGGAGAGCCTCGTTGATGCGGCCAAAGGTGGTAAACAGCACCAGTAAAACCAGTGCAATGGCTACCGGAACCATGACTGCCAGACGAGTATTGGCCCGTTGCTGGTTTTCAAATTCACCTCCCCAGTTGAGGTAGTAGCCGCCGGGCAGGTCGATGTGTTGGCTGACAGCCAGTTGTGCGGCGGCGACATAGTCGCTGAGGGCGATGCCTTCGACATTGACGGTGACGACAGCAAAACGCTGACCATTTTCCCGTTTCACCAACACCGGGCCGGGTGTTTCGGTGGCGTTGACCAGTTCCGCCAGCGGTACGGCATCCCCCGCGGGAGTGACCAGCCAGTGTTCGTTCAGCAGGGCACTGATTTGTGCCGGGCGCGGATGGCGGAGCAGCAAGGGTACTTGCCTGTCCGGGTAAATCACTTCTCCAGCCCTGATACCTTCCAGAGCGGCCCGCAGAGATTGTTGGACTTCATTAACGGTCAATGCCAGCTGCTGGATACGGGTCGCATCCGGGGTAATGGTCAGATAGTGCATGCCATCCGCCTGGTTCAGCATGACTTCTGCTGTACCTGGCAGGGATTTCATCAGGCTGGCAATGCGTTCGGAGACCGCTTGCAGTTGTGACAAGTCTGCACCAAACAACTTGATGGCCAGGTCGCCGCGAGAACCGGAAATCATCTCGGACACTCGCATATCAATCGGTTGGGTAAAGCCGTAGTTCAAACCGGGAAACTGTTCCAGAATGGTACGAATCTGTTCTCTCAGCTCTGCCTTGCTATTGGCTTGCCATTGTTCGACGGGCTTGAGCTGCAAAAACATATCGGTCTCGTTGAGTCCCATCGGGTCCATGCCAAGATCGTCAGAGCCGGCGCGGGCAACAATGCGCTGGATATCCGGCACCGCTGCCAGCAAGGCTTTTTCGACCTGGGTATCAATGGCCAGCGAAGCCTCCAGATTGATGGTCGGAATTTTTTCCAGCTGTACGATCAGGTCTCCTTCATCCATCTCAGGCATAAATGCTTTACCGGTCTGAGTGAAAGCCACCAGACTGGCCACCACGGCCAGAGCCAGCCCTGTGAGCATTGGCCATGGGTTGGCTAACGTCCGTTCGAGTGAGTGGCGATAGGCCGACTGCAAGCCAGATACCCATCGCGGGGTGGTTACCTTGTCGGCCTGGATCAGCCAGCTGGTCAGTACCGGAATCAGGGTCAGGGATACCAGTAAACTGCTTGCCAGGGCGAACATAATGGTCAGCGCCACCGGAGCAAACAGCTTGCCTTCCAGACCTTGCAAGGTCACCAGTGGTGAAAACACCAGCAGGATAATCAGGGTGCCGGACACAATGGGGACAGCCACTTCGTGAATCGCCCGGAAGATCACATTCAGGCGGGGCAAACCGGCATGACTGGTTTGCAAGCGGGTTACGGTGTTTTCAACCACCACAACGGAGCCATCGACCAGCATACCAATGGCAATCGCCAGTCCGCCGAGACTCATCAGGTTGGCGCTCATGCCGAGTTTGTCCATGATGATAAACGTCATCAGCGCTGACATTGGCAGGTTCACAGCCACTACCAGTGCCGTACGGACATTACCAATAAACAGCCCGAGCAAAACAATCACCAGTACTACGGCGATCCATAACGCTTCGGTGACGGTACCAACGGCCCGCTGGGTCAGGTTGCTGCGGTCGTAAAAGACCCCAATCTCCATTCCGGCTGGCAGGTTGAGGGTGTCGAGAGCTTGTTGGACTCCCTGGATTACTTGGCGGGCATTGGCATTTTTTAAAGCCACGACCAGAGCTTCGACGGTTTCGCCCTGACCACTGTCGGTAACACCGCCATAGCGGGTCAGGCTATCGAGCTGGACAGTGGCAACGTCACTGAGGCGTACCGGGCTGCCGTTACGATAGACCAGGACGCGATTCGCGAGGTCATTCCGCGTGGTGATGCGGCCGGTGCTACTGACCAGAATGGCTTCTTCGCCGTCTTCCAGCCGTCCGGCGCCGTCATTGCGGTTGTTCTGTTGCAGAAAGTGTTGCAAGTCGGCCAGAGTCAGATCGGCCTGTGCCAGGGCTGCCATATCGGGAATCACAGCCCAGGCTTCAACCTTGCCACCCAGGGCATTGATATCGGCGACACCGGGTACCGTGCGTAACAGGGGCCGGATTTGCCAGTCGAGAATACGGCGTTTTTCGGCCAGCGACTGTGGCCCGTCGAGGGTAAACATATACAGTTCGCCCAATGGGGTGCTCATGGGGGCAATTCCGCCACTGATGTCGGCTGGCAGCTCAGGCCAGACAGCGGCCAGGCGTTCGGATACCTGCTGGCGTGCCCAGTAAATATCGGTGCCATCGGCAAAGTCGACGGTAATATCGGTCAGGCCGTATTTTACGACGGAACGCAGGATCGACTGGTTTGGAATACCGAGTAATTCAACTTCGATCTTGCGGGTTACGCGGGTTTCCAGCTCTTCTGGTGGTAATCCCGGAGCCTTGAGGATGATCTTGACCTGGGTTGGAGATATTTCCGGAAAGGCGTCAATCCTCAGGTTCTGATAGCTGACTACCCCTGCGGCCAAGATGCCGAAACTGATCACCAGAATCAGTATCCGCTGCATCAGAACCGTTTGAATCCAGTGCGACAGCATTATTTGTCCTCCTCACTACTGGCTTGCCAATAAGACATCAGGGCCGCCGTGCCGCGGGTAGCCAGTGTTGGCTGCCGGGGCAAGGTCGCGGCCGGGATTAGCAAGTAGCCGCCGCCTTCGGCGATGGGCTTGACCGCCAGCGGTTTGATCTCATGATGCTGTTGTAGGAATACCCAGGATTGGCCCTGAGCCCGGACTCGGGCAGAGGCAGGAATCGCCCAGCCGGACTGCGCCGACGGAATGGTGACTTGCCAGCGTTGTCCGGGAACCGGTTGTCCTGTTTGTAGTTGCAGCCAGACCTGTTGCTGACCCGTGATGCTGATGCCTTGCTCAATACGCTGCACTGTTGCGGTGTGGGTGTCGGTCACGCTGGGGTCGTCGGAGCCGACAGGACGTACCGCTAACGACTGTCCAGGCTGGAGCTGTTGGGCCAGCCGGATCGGTACCTCAACCAGGATCGCCAGGGCGCTGTCTGGCCAGAATTCCGCCAGACTTGTGCCTGGGCTGGCGATTTGCCCTGTCTGTTGATTCAGCCGGATCAACCAGCCTGAGCTGCGGCTGTTAAGGGTAAACTCGGCGTCGTGAGTGTTCAGCCATGCGGATGGCAAATGGGTCAGCACCTGTTGGTTGCTGCTGACGCTGTCGCTCAGTTGCTGGCATTCGAGGGATTTTTCTTCGATATCAAGGCGGGTGCTCAGGCCGCTGCGCTGGCGATCTTGCAGATAGGTCAGTCGCTGTTGGCACAGCCGGGCGGTTTGTTGCTGGCGTTGATGATTCTGGATAAACGCCTGTATTTCGTGGCTGTGCAGTTGTAATAGCGGCTGACCGGCATTGAGATGCTGGCCGGAGGGTTGTAGCCACTGCTCGATCCGGGTTTCGAATGGCATTATCAGTTGCAGGCGCTGGTGGTCACTGACAGCGGTACTGCCAGGCAACACCGCCAGTGGCAGTTGGGCCTGGGTTGTCAGGGTGCTGAATTCGACCCCGAGTCGTTGCTGTTCGGTGCTATCGAGAGGTAATGCCTCGGCCCGATACGTTAGCAGCGGCAGGGCGAGGATACTGGTCAGGGTAACGATCAGTGTGGCGGATGCCAGATTAACCTGCTGTTGTGGTGTGTTGTCCACTCGGCAGTGTGCGGATTGATCTTGGCTCGAATGGCCAGACAACATATTCAAAAACGTCATTGTGGTATCACCCCCTGAAGTTGGTTCCAGTCACTGATGGCTTGTTGGTAAGTAAGGCGGGCTTTGTCAGCCTGTTGCTGCAGTTGCCAGATACTGTTTTGCACCTGTAGCCAGGCCAGCCCTGACAGTTGCCCTTGCTGCCAGGCCCGGTACTGGGCGTTGTACTGCTGGCTGGCGTCGGCGCTCAATTGCTGCAGCTCGGCTACCCGTTGAGCCAGAGCGGGTAACTGGCTGGCCAGCACCTGTTGCTGGCGTTGTAGTTGTTGGCGAACATCCCGTTCGGCCCGCTGTTGTTGTGCCACCTCACGCCATTGCGCCCGTTGGCTCTGGTAACCATCGCTGCCCAGAGGCAGGCTGAGTCCCAGCACAAGCAAATCACTGGTGGGGGTATCCGAGGTCGCGGCAAGATGCTTGACGCCTACAGAGACACTGGGTGTCAGTGCCTGTTGACGGCTGAGAGACTGGTTAAGCAGTGCGTATTGGCGTTGCTCTATCTGGAAACGCAGCAGCGGGTGTTGCTCCAGTGGTTGTGCCGCAGCGGCGGAAAACTGCCAATCGTCCGGCAGATCTTCCTGGCCTGTCCACTGGCGAAACTGGATGGATAAGTCGTGTTGCTGGCTTTGCAAGGTTAGCTGGCTGGCTTTTAATTGCTGCAAGGTTTGCTGCAAGGGCAGGCGATCCGCGGCCGGGCGTTCACCTTGACGAATCAGCAATTGCAACCAGTCGAGTTGCTGGGTCATTGCGCTCAGACGCTTGGCATTTCGCTGTTGCTGTAGCGATAGCTGTTGCCATTGCCACCACCAGTTTTGTAATCGCCCCGACCAAAGCCAGCGTTGATAGTCCCGTTCCGTGTGGATCAATCGGGCTGAGGTCTGGTTGAGTTGGCTGCGGGTGTGATATTGGTTGGGTTTGCTGAGTGTTGCACTCAGGCTTAACTGCCATTCGGAACCGATAGCGGCGGCCGGATCTCCCTGGGTGTAATCGACAGCCAGCTCTGGCGCACTGGTTAACCAGTCTGGGCGACGTTGTTGATACAGTGTTTGCGTGGCGCGCAGGGCTTGTTGCTCTGGAGTGGCTTGCCAGCTGGCTTCCAGTGCGGCGGTAAATGAAGGGGTGGCGTCAGCTTGGCTGGTGGCTGTTAGTAGCAGCAGGTACAGCAGCTGTTGTACGGCCTTTGGGCAGGCTGAGCGGCCAGCTGCTTGCTCTGGTTGGGGTTGCCTGATCATGGCGGAATCTCCTTGATTGATCACAAGAGATTACAAGGGGAGGCTGAACTGAAACTGAATATCACCGGAGGGGCGGCAAATCTGGGAGGCAGAGGGGTGAAAAGGTCACCGGCATCATCACCGGCAGATATCCGTCGATAGGTTAACCGGTTCAGGTGCGTGCTGGTTGAATGAGGTGTGGTCAACTCAGGTCGACCAGTCAGGCTGGCTTGTATCGAGGCAGTTTGTGGCGCTGATCATACAAGAGGAGAGAAAAAACCGCTGCCACGGAGGGCAGCGGAAAGGCGTATAAAACGCCAACAGGCCTCTCTGAACGAGAGGTTGAGGTCTGAACAATACGCTAAACGATGTGCAGTCTGATCGTTGTCGAACAGTACGGGCAGATCTGTCAATCTGCCCGTACTGGTTGCCGGCTGATCGGTTCCGGGCTTAGAAGAAACCCAGTGGATCAGTGCTGTAGCTGACCAGCAGGTTTTTGGTTTGTTGGTAGTGATCCAGCATCATTTTGTGGGTTTCACGGCCAACACCAGATTTTTTGTAACCACCGAAGGCAGCGTGAGCAGGGTAAGCGTGGTAGCAGTTGGTCCAGACCCGACCAGCCTGAATGCCACGACCCATACGGTACGCTACGTTCATGTCGCGGGACCAGACACCGGCACCCAGACCAAACTCGGTATCGTTGGCAATTTCCAGTGCTTCGGCTTCGTCTTTAAAGGTGGTTACTGCAACCACTGGTCCAAAGATTTCTTCCTGGAAAATACGCATCTTGTTGTTGCCTTTCATCAGCGTTGGCTGAATGTAGTAGCCAGTGCCAAGATCGTCAGCCAAGGTTTCTGCAGAACCACCCACCAGTACTTCTGCACCTTCATCACGGCCGATATCCAGGTAGCTCATGATTTTTTCATACTGCTGTTGTGATGCCTGTGCACCAACCATGGTATCGGTATCCAGCGGGTTGCCACGTTTGATCTGGGCAATACGCTCGATGACTTTGCCAATAAATTGTTCGTAAATGCTTTCCTGGATCAGCAGACGGCTTGGGCAAGTACAGATTTCACCCTGGTTGAAGAATGCCAGTACCGCACCTTCAACACATTTGCTGACGAAGCTGTCTTCGTGATCCATCACGTCGGCGAAGTAAACGTTAGGTGATTTACCACCCAGTTCAACCGTTGACGGAATGATGTTTTCAGCCGCACATTTCAGAATGTGGGAACCGACTGGGGTAGAACCGGTGAACGCGATTTTGGCGATACGGGTTGAGGTGGCCAGAGCCTGGCCTGCTTCGGCACCGATACCGTTAACGATGTTCAGGGTACCTGGTGGCAGCAAGTCGCCAATACATTCCATCAGAACCAGGATGGAAGCCGGGGTTTGTTCGGCTGGCTTCAGGACGATACAGTTACCAGCGGCCAATGCGGGAGCCATTTTCCAGGCAGCCATCAGCAGCGGGAAGTTCCATGGGATGATCTGACCAACGACACCCAGTGGCTCGTGGAAATGATAAGCCACGGTGTGTTCGTCGATATCACCGATGGTGCCTTCCTGGGCGCGGAGACAGCCGGCGAAGTAGCGGAAGTGGTCAGCGGCCAATGGCACGTCTGCTGCCAGTGTTTCACGTACTGCCTTACCGTTGTCCCAGGTTTCTGCAACGGCCAGCTTTTCGAGGTTGGCTTCAATGCGATCGGCGATTTTCAACAACACGTTGGAGCGTGCAGTAACGGATGTTTTGCCCCAGGCTTCTTTGGCAGCGTGAGCAGCATCCAGAGCCAGGTTGATATCGTCTTCGTCGGAGCGGGGAACCTGACAGAATACCTGACCGTTGATTGGGCTGATGTTGTCCAGGTAACGGCCGTTAACAGGCTCGACCCATTGGCCGCCGATGAAGTTGCCGTAACGTTCTTTGAAGGTAACTACTGAGCCGTCTTGGCCGGGATTTGCGTAGATCATGTTAGTTCTCCGGGGAATTATTGTTATCGCAAACAGAGTTTATTGTTCAAGGGGCAGTACACGCTGACCTGAATCAATCGGAACGCTGTCAGTTTGCTGGAAGCTCTGGCATGCCGTCATTGACCATCCCTGTTTAAAAAGGCACTACCTTGGTACTAGTTCTCTGGGATGCCATCCTGGCGCATGCAGGCAAGATTCTGAGAGTGGGTGAATAGTGGCGCGACGAGAGGTGGCCTGAGTGGTAAGCCATACTGAATAGAACGGCCTGACATGCGCCTTGGTGGATTTGCTACTGAATGGCAATTACCGGAGAATAGCGCTCCCTGATATTGACTGACTCTGTCGGATTCTATGACTACCCGCATCGCCATTAACGGTTTCGGCCGTATCGGCCGCTCGGTTCTCCGGGCGCTTTATGAAAATCGTTACCACCCCCAACTGCAGATTGTGGCCATTAATGAATTGGCGGATATCGACTCTGTCAGTTATATGCTGCGTTACGACAGCACCCACGGCCGCTTTCCGGGCGAGGTGGTGGTCGAGGCGGATAATTGTCTGCGGATCAATGGCGATCTGGTACATCTGTACCACGAATCCAGTCCATCACGGCTGGACTGGTCCGAGTGCCAGGTGGATATTGTGCTGGAATGCAGTGGCCAGATTCGCACCCGGGCCGACGCCGAAGCGCATCTGCTCAGTGGTGCAGGCAAGGTACTGATTTCCAATCCGGCTGACAGCGCCGTCGACAACACCATTGTGTACGGCATCAACCACACGGATATTCGCCCAGAGCAGCGTATTATTTCCAACAGCTCGTGTTCTACCAACTGTCTGGTGCCGATACTGACCTTGTTGGAAGAAGCCTTCGGCATCGAACGGGGGGTGACGACCACCATCCACTCGGCCATGAACGATCAGCCGGTGATCGATGCTTACTCCTCGGATCTGCGCCGTACCCGGTCTGCGGGACAAAGCATTATTCCGGTTGATACCGGCTTGCCAAGAGGGGTGGCCCGGCTGATGCCAGCGTTGACAGGCAAACTGGAAAGTCTGCATTTGCGCGTCCCAACCATCAATGTGTCCGCTCTGGACGTCAGCTTGCAGCTCAAGTGCGACACCAGCGCACAGGCCGTTAACGAACTGATACAATCCGCTGCCAATGGTGTATTTCGTGGCCTGCTGGGTGTGACGTACGAGCCGCATGCTTCGATTGATTTTAACCATGACCCACGTTCCTGCATTGTTGATGCGACCCAGACTCGGGTCAGCGCCGGTTCAATGCTGAAGTTGCTGCTGTGGTTTGATAATGAATGGGGATTCGCCAACCGCATGCTGGATACGGCGCTGTATATGAAACAGGCGCCAGGCTTGGCAACAATATCCGGAGCAGGTGATACCGTAGCGGGTTCCATGTGAATCCGCGAGGTCACCGCGTTGGGTCAATACACAAGTAATTACTAACAAAAACAGTCAGGGCGCTTGCGACGCCTGCAACACATATGAGGAAAGCCACAATGTCTGTGATCAAAATGACCGATCTGGATTTGAAGGGAAAGCGCGTTCTGATTCGTGAAGATCTGAATGTGCCTGTTAAAGCAGGCAAAGTGACCTCCGATGCGCGTATCCGTGCCTCTTTGCCCACCATTCAGCTTGCCCTGGCCGCTGGTGCTCGCGTCATTGTGATGTCCCACCTGGGTCGCCCGACGGAAGGCGTTTACGAAGAAGAATTTTCCATGCAGCCAGTGGCAGACCACTTGTCGGGTCTGTTGGAACGCGATGTCACGGTGGTGAAGGATTTTGCCAACGGGGTTGATGTTGCGGAAGGTGAGCTGGTGCTGTTGGAAAACGTCCGTTTTAATCCGGGCGAAAAGAAAGATGTCGATACGCTGGCACAAGCCTATGCGGCGTTGTGTGATGTGTTTGTAATGGATGCGTTTGGTACTGCTCACCGTGCCCAGGCCTCGACCCATGGCGTGGCAAAATTTGCTCCGGTTGCTTGCGCAGGGCCATTGCTGGCGGCAGAACTGGATGCACTGGGCAAGGCATTGGCAACACCCGCACGCCCGTTAGTGGCCATTGTCGGTGGCTCCAAGGTGTCAACCAAGCTGCAAGTGCTGGAGAGCCTGTCAGATATTTGCGATCAAATTATTGTGGGTGGTGGCATCGCCAATACCTTCCTCGCCGCTGCTGGTCAGCCGGTGGGTAAATCACTGTGTGAAGACGAACTGATTCCAGCCGCCAAGGCTCTGATGGAAAAAGTTTCCATCCCGGTACCTAGCGACGTGGTATGTGGTAAAGAATTCTCTGAAACCGCCGCTGCTACATTAAAACCGGCGGCGGATGTCACCGAAGACGATATGATTTTTGATATTGGCCCGGATTCTGCCGCCGCTTTGGCCGAACAACTGAAACAGGCCGGTACTATTATCTGGAATGGTCCGGTGGGCGTTTTCGAATTCGACCAGTTTGGTGAAGGTACCAAAGCCCTGTCATTGGCCATTGCAGAATCCGATGCTTTCTCGATTGCCGGTGGTGGCGATACCCTGGCAGCTGTTGATAAATACGGCATTGCCGATAAGGTGTCTTATATCTCCACTGGTGGCGGCGCTTTCCTGGAATTTGTTGAAGGAAAAGTACTGCCTGCGGTTGCGGTACTGGAACAACGCGCCAAATAAGAATCACAACATATAAACGGACTGACCTGATGTGCAGGTCAGTCAGCATAATCAGTTAGAAGGATAGTAATTTATGGCACTTATCAGTATGCGTCAGATGCTGGATCACGCCGCCGAATTCGGCTACGGCGTACCTGCGTTCAACGTCAACAACCTGGAACAAATGCGCGCCATCATGATGGCCGCCGACAAAACCGATTCGCCAGTGATCGTGCAGGCATCGGCCGGTGCACGTAAATACGCAGGTGCTCCTTTCTTGCGCCACCTGATTCTGGCCGCGGTGGAAGAATTTCCACACATTCCGGTGTGTATGCACCAGGATCACGGCACCTCGCCAGACGTATGTCAGCGCTCCATTCAACTGGGCTTCAGCTCCGTGATGATGGACGGCTCGCTGGGTACAGACGGCAAAACCCCCACCAGCTATGAATACAACGTTGACGTTACCCGTCGTACCGTTGAAATGGCGCATGCGTGTGGTGTTTCTGTAGAAGGTGAGCTGGGTTGTCTGGGTTCTCTCGAAACCGGTCAGGCCGGTGAAGAAGACGGTATTGGCGCAGAAGGTATTCTGAGCCACGACCAGATGCTGACCGATCCGGAAGAAGCTGCCGATTTTGTCAAGCAAACTGGCGTGGATGCTCTGGCTATCGCCTGTGGTACTTCACACGGTGCCTACAAATTTACGCGTCCACCAACAGATGACATTCTGGCTATCGACCGCATCAAGGCGATTCACCAGCGTATCCCGGGCACTCACCTGGTGATGCACGGTTCATCGTCTGTGCCGCAAGAATGGCTGGCCATCATCAACGAATTTGGTGGTGATATTCCAGAAACCTACGGTGTGCCGGTTGAGCAAATCGTTGAAGGTATCAAGTATGGCGTGCGCAAGGTGAATATCGATACCGACCTGCGTCTGGCTTCTACGGGTGCGATTCGTCGTTTTATGGCGGCCAACCCGAGTGAGTTTGATCCACGTAAATACCTGAAAGAAACCGTTACTGCGATGTCTGACATTTGTATCGCCCGTTACGAAGCCTTTGGTACCGCGGGTAACGCCAGCAAAATCAAGGTGGATTGCCTTGATGTGATGTATGAGCGTTATTTGACCGGTGAGCTGGATCCAAAGATCGTTTGATCTGAAGCCCAGCCCTGGCTGGGTTTATGATGAGCTGATGGTGGGCCGTATCCTTGCGGCGCGCCAATATCAGCAGCCATGCTGGCAGTCAGGGGGGTGTTTGAGCGCCTTGACTGTCAGCGGCGTTTGCATGATTGTCCTCTGAATATTTATCTTTCCCGCTTTGTATCACTGCCCGTATTGCTCCTGTCGATTACCCCTCACAACTGCCAGTCACAACTCTCGATAGCAACTGCCAATCACGACCGTAGCCAGCTTTCTTCCTGCCGCAATTCGGGGAAGGTGTGATCCTCTACGCATAAAAATGTATTTATTTGGTAATGAATTGTATTGATATGTAATTGCTGGTTATTATTTGGCCACCATAAACATTGGAATATATCCCCATTTACCGGTGCCCAGGCCCAAATAAAGCACCCTGTGATTAGCAAAAAGGAATCAAATCATGAACTGGACACATTCATTGACGAGCTGGATGTCTGTCGCTCTGCTCAGTAGTACGTTGGCCATCACTGGTTGCGGTGGTAGCGATAGTAGTGGCAGCAGCAGTGACGACAACACATCAGATGCAACACTGGAAGGTACGGCGGCCACCGGTGCGGCGATTGACGGTTTTGTATATGTCACCGATGCCAGTGGTACCGAGGTCAATGTCGCGACCGAGGATGATGGCAGCTACACCATTACCGTTACCGGCATGACAGCCCCTTTCTTGCTGCGTGCTATTCCTGATGATGGCTCGGACGTACAGTATTCGTTTGCCGCAAGCGCCAACAGCGTTGCCAACATTACACAGTTGACGACACTGGCGATGTTCCTGGCCAATGGTGAAATCAGCCTGGAAGTGCTGCAGCAACGCTGGTCTGATGCCGCTGCCAGTTTCTCCAGCGATGATCTTGAGGATGCCCAGGCGCAGGTTAATGCCAATTTCAGCGAACAGTTTTCTGACAATGGCCTGAATGCCGACAGCTACGACTTTTTTACTGCGGAGTTCAGCGCCAACGGCAATGGCTTCGATGCAGTACTGGATCTGATCAGTATTGATATCAACTTCAGCACCGGTTCTTTCACCGTGGCGGTGGATGGTGTGGTGTATGACTACGACATGGATATTGATGCAGGTACGGATAACGGCGGCATCGTTATTGGCGGTGATGACAGTGACCTGGATGGCGAGTGGACGCTGACCTTCAGTGGTACATTCAGGTCAGGGGTAACGACGACGGTTATTCCTGAGGTTACTATCGATGGGCTGGAGGCACCGGATTCCCTGTCTGAAATTGAAGATCGGGTCAGTGATAGCTTTGAGACATCTGGTTCTGAAATCAGCAATCTGGAAGTCACCACGCTAACCGATACCGATACACGCAAGACCTTTACGCTGAGCTTTACGCTGACAACAACCGTCGATGTTGGCGGCTCTTCTGTGGATGTTCTCTCCGACTACGATATGACCTACGACTATCAGCTTGACTGATACTCGCAGCAGAGCATGACTATTGGTAAAGGGCGCTTCGGCGCCCTTTTTAATGGCTGGTGGCCAGTCAGTTTTGGTGTTGTTTTGGTGTTGTTTTGGCGTTACTGCGGATAATCAGGCATGCCATACGCCATACCGTCGCAATCACCGCAATCACCGCCGCCAGTGTTGGCATGAAGAAGACAGACACCCCTTGTGGCAAAGGGTGTCTGTCGAGTCGATATGATTTTGTGGATGTGTACTGGCTCAGGCGTCTGCCGCAATCTCTTGAATCCGTTGCACCATGGCGCGGATACCGTTACCTCGGGTGGGGCTCAAGTGTTTGATCAGATCAATGGCGCCAAAGTAGCCGTCGATATCAAAGGCGCTGGCCGCTGCCGGGGTTTTGCCATTGTAGGCACTGAGTACCACGCCAAGCAGGCCTTTGACGATATGGGCGTCGGAGTCAGCTTCCAGTACCAGCTTGCCGTCAATGATATCGGAGTCAATCCAGACCTGGCTCTGGCAGCCACGAATCAGATGCTGTTCGGTTTTCTTGTCATCGGGCATTGGCGGTAATTGTTTGCCAAGCTCGATGATGTATTTGTAGCGCTCTTCCCAATCGTCAAAAAAGCCAAGGGTGTCAAGAATATCGTCGGTAGTAATCTCACTGCCGAAGGGATTCGGGGTCAGGCTCACGGTGCTCTCCTCAGGCTGATTCAGCCAGCTCGGCGTTCAGTGTTTCGATAAAGCTGCGGATACGTTGGGCGGCTTCACGGCATTCTTCGACGCTGGCGACCAGAGCCATACGAACACGACCGGCGCCGGGGTTAATGCCTTCGACGGTGCGGGAAATATAGGAGCCGGGTAATACCGTGATGTGTTGCTCGGCAAACAGGCGCTGGGCGAACAGGTCGTCGGCAATCGGGGTTTTTAACCACAAGTAGAAGCTGGCATCGGTTTGTTGAATATCGATCACCGGCTCGAGAATCTCGATAAAGGTTTTGAATTTCTCGGTGTACTGGCGGCGGTTTTCTTCCACATGAGCTTCGTCTTTCCAGGCGGCAATAGCGGCCATCTGGGTTTGTACGGGTTGCGCGCAACCATGGTAGGTGCGGTACAGCAGAAAGGGCTTCAGCAGTTTGGCATCACCGGCAATAAAACCGGAGCGCAGGCCGGGCAGGTTGGAGCGCTTGGAGAGGGAGTGGAAGACCACACACTTGTCGTAATCGTCGCGGCCCAGTTCCGCGCAGGCTTGCAGCAGCCCGGCGGGAGCTTCTTTGCCATCGACCCAGAGCTCGGAGTAACACTCATCAGAGGCGATAATAAAGTTGTACTGATCGGCCAGGGCAATCAGTTCCTTGTATTGGGCAAGGCTCAGGGTCGAGCCGGTCGGGTTGCCTGGAGAGCAGACAAACAGCAGTTGGCAACGTTGCCAAACGTCAGCCGGAACAGATGCATAATCGGCATTAAATCCCGTGGCTTCGAGACATGGCAGAAAATAAGGCTCGGCACCGGCCAGATACGCTGCCCCTTCGTAAATCTGATAGAAGGGATTTGGGCTCAGGACCAGCGGCTGTGGCTGGCTGCGATCCACAGCGGCCTGGGCGAAGGCAAAAATGGCCTCGCGGGTGCCGTTAACCGGAATAACCTGGGTTACCGGGTCGATGGCGTTCAGCTTGAAACGGCGGCCGAGCCAATCGGCACAAACACTGCTGAGCTCTGGCAGACCCTTGGTGGTGGGGTAGTTTTCCAGTGACCGGATGCTGTCGATCATGGCCTGTTGGACAAAGACGGGCGAAGGGTGTTTGGGTTCGCCGATCGACAGGGATATGTGCTCCAGAGCCATATTGGGGCTGACAGCAGCTTTCAGTTTCGCCAGTTTTTCGAATGGGTAGGGCTGGAGTTTGCTCAGGTCTGGATTCATGTGACACCAACAAAGACAACGACAGGCAGCCACAGCTGCCGTGAAAAAGTGCTGGTGATTATACCTGCTGACATCGGAAAGAGCAGGTCATTATGACAAAAGTATGGCGGTGGCTGCGGTATGGCGATTATTCGCTGGCTTCAATCCCGGTGATCAGCCAGGGGGCATCGTCAATCGACATATCCCGTTCCAGGTGCCAGGTATCGCGAATACGGTCTTCGCTGTGGTCGCCATGATCCCGGCTATGGCCACGAAACAGCAAGCTGATCTTGCGTACGGAACCAACCTGGCGTGCCAGTACTATATCAGCGGCAAGATCGAGGACTTCCGTCTGGGGTGGCGCTGCCGCCATGGTAGCCCGTTGACGGGCCAGCAAGGTGTACAGCTCGGCAACGACGTATTCCCTGAGGGTGCGCATGTCACCATCATTCCAGGCCTGTTGTACCAGTCGATAGTGATCCAGCGCCCGCTGGACAAAGGCTGTGCGGTCAAAGTCCTGAGGCAGGTTGATCGGAGGTTCGTTGTTGATGGTTTGGTTCATTATCACGCTGAGATCCTGGCGCGGGTGATGCTGAGAGCCAATGGTATCGGCGACCGAGGACAGGAAGGTGCCGTGGTGTTGGTCTGCACCAGGAGGGTGTGCAGGTTGTCTGCGAAACAGTTTCAACAAGACCAGTCCGGTTAATACCAGCCACAGGATATCGATCCATTGGATGCCATCAAAAGCGCCGTTGGCAAACAGAAAAGCAAACAGGCTGCCACTGAACAAGCCATTCAACAGGTCTTTTATCAAGCTGCTTGTACTTGTTTGGGTCCACGGTCCTGTAGCGGCATCTGTCTGGCTGGCCAGGAGTGCCGACTTGGCTGGAACCGCGGCTGTGAAGGTGTGATGGGTAAAGCTGTCACTGTCTATTTTGGGGGCTGCCTCGGCGGATTGCATCAGGGCCATTAATAGAAAGGCTGTCGCAAACAGGGACCAGAAGAACTTCATAATAACCTCTGTGAATGTCATCTTTGTCAGAGCGGCCGCCACTGTAACAGAATTGGCCGGCTTCAGAGGTCGGAAATATCAGACAGGCCGGAGCAGCCACGGAGAGGTTGTGCCGGGAGGAAGCACTGGGTGAACGCTAGTGCAGAGAATTGTAAGGTGCTGTCAGTGGGTGTATTTACCAGAAGACAATACAAATGATAGGTAATATCATTTGTGTTTGATAAGGACGTCGACGTCTAACCACCCACTAAGAGTAGAAATATATGCCCAAGTTCCGTTCTCGTTCTGTCTTTTCTCAAGGAGCCCACAGTTGGCTAACGCCTGCTTGTCTGACCCTTGGTTCTTGCTTGTCTGCTACTGCGATGGCTGATGATTCATCGAACATCGAACTCGAGTCCATGGTGGTTACGGCCACGATGAGTGCACGGCCAATCGAAACCGCACCGGCTTTTACAACCGTTTTGAGTGCTGAAGAAATTGAATCGGCTCCGGTTGATAGTTTGGGTGACTTGCTGCGAGCCAATGCAGGGTTGAATAATCTGACGGACAGTAATGGTCGGGATGATATCCAGATCCGTGGTTTGGACAGCGATTACACCATGATCCTGATCAATGGCAAGCGGGTGTCATCCGGCGGTGCATTTGCCAAAGGCAGTGATGTTGATTTCAACTCAATTCCTGTGTCCTCGATTGAACGCATTGAAGTGATCCGTGGGCCGATGGCGGCCTTGTATGGTTCTGATGCCATTGGTGGGGTGATTAATATCATCACCAAAAAGTCCGCTGGCGAGTGGCGCGGCAGTGTCAGTGGTGAATACACCGTGGTCGACTCTGGTGAAGATGGCGGCCGTTACCGTTTGGGCGGGACGGTTATGGGGTCTCTGAATGACAAGGTCAGCCTGTCCGTATCGGCGGACCAGTACAGCCGCGATGCCTGGTACGCCAATGATGCTGATGACGTACCGGAGCAGGAAGAAAAAACGGCCAGCAATCTGACGTCAACGCTGACCGTGGATCTGGATGAACAGCAAAGCATCGATATTGACCTTGGTTATAACCATGATGATCGTCCCTATCAGCTGTACGGCACCAGCTCGTACCGCGATCAGACCATCAATCGTTATGACCTGGCACTGACTCATACGGGTCAATGGAGCAATGCTTCAACCACCGCTTATATCAAATATGAGCACAGCGATGTTGACGACTACAACACCAGTTATGACATTCCCCAGCATCACACCAAGGAAACCAACCTGTACGCCAAGGCCTATGGCCATACCTCTCTGGGAATGAACGACCTGGTAGCCGGGTTCGATTTCCGCCATCAGGAACTGGAAGACCCGGTCAACTATGTGGAAACCGGCAAATACAGCATCGATCAGGCTGGTGTGTTTGTGCAGGATGAACTGGCGCTGACGGATCAGCTGACCCTGACGCTGGGCGGCCGCTGGGATCATCACGAAATCTTTGGTGGTCACTTTTCTCCGAAAAGCTATCTGGTTTACCAACTGAATGATGCCGTGACATTAAAAGGGGGCGTTGGCAAGGCGTTCAAAGCCCCGGATGGCCGTAAGTTAAGCCCGGAATACAACGAAATCAGTTGTGGTGGCAGCTGCTACATTCCCGGCAATCCGGATCTGGAACCAGAGACCAGTATCACCAAAGAGCTGGGGGTGGAAGTACGCCAGCCTTATTGGAGTCTGAGTGCGGATGTGTTTGATACCGAGGTCAAAGACAAGATCGAACGGGAACTGGGCGAAGCCGATGAGGATGGTGTGTACTCCCCGGTCTGGGTCAACCTGAGCAAGGTCACGTCGAAAGGTTATGAAGTAAGCGGTGATCTGGACCTGACCGATAGTTTGGTGGTTACCGGTAATTACACCCGACTGATCGTCAAGGACGAAGACGACGCCGTGATTGAGTATCGTCCTGAGCATCAATCGAATCTCGGTATCAAAATGCAGGCGACGGATGCCCTCAGCGCCAGTCTTAATGTCAATTATGTAGGGGGTATGACCTATTCCTACTGGGCCGACTCCCAGACCAATGTGCGTAAGCTGTCGTATTACCGCACGGATCTGGGTTTCCTGATGGATATGAGTGAAGCGGTACAGCTCAAATTTGGCGTCAACAATATCGGTGATATCAATCTGACGGATATGGATGACAATATTTCCACTGTCGAGCTGGGCCGTAACTATTACTTTGGCGGCACTTACTACTTCTGATGGATGTTCTTATGACCACAATCACCTTGCTTATTGGCCTGACGACGCTGGCGGTGGCTTTGTTGTACCTGAGTTTGCCTAACCAGCGCTGGCTGGCACGGCCGCTACCGGCCAGATATCGGCCGTTGGTGCTGGCAGCACAAGGAGTGCCGTTACTGGGGTGGCTGCTGTCCGTGCCGCCACTGACTGCAGTCCTGGCCTGGCTGGTGGTGGTCATGCTTGCGCTGGGGTTACTCCCGGCGCTGTTTTTACTGTGGTGGAGGGCCGACTGATGGCAGCACGGGATTTTCGTTATGACTGGTGGTCAAAAAGCCTCAGCGGCATCATCGCCGGATTTTTGTTGGCACTGGGCATCAGTGGTCTGTTTGCCTGGTGGGGGCCGGGAGGGATTGATGCCACTAACAAGGTGCAATTCAACATGTGGTTGATCGTGCTGGTCTGGGTACCCTTGCTGGCAACCGTGTATTTGTTTCGTAATGGTGTCCGGGCCTGGCTGGTATTGGGGAGCCTGGCGCTGATCAGTCATACGGCACTGTATTTTGTTCGCACCGGAGGTATGGCATGAAAAACGGATTCAAGGTGCGGGGCGACATTCTGAAAATGTACAAGACCCTGCATACCTGGGTTGGTATCAGCTCTGGCATCTTGCTGTTTATCTGCTTTTTTGCCGGTGCACTTACCATGTTCGAAGAGCCAATCCAGCAGTGGTCGGAGGCGGCCAGTGACAAGCTGCAGCCGACATCACAGCTCTCTCCGGTTGAGCTGGACTCGCTGGTGGATCAGGTGCTGGCGCAGTATCCGGCAGCCCACCGGGGGATGACGCTGCAGCTGGGGGAGCACCCACAAGGCAATGCACCGCTGTTCTGGCAAGGAGGGGGGCGGAGCCGCGATTTGAATCTGTCGGCGGCACGCTGGCAAGCGAGTCTGGATAACGACGGGCAATTGCAGGTCCAGCAGCAGACCCCTGGTCAGCTGGGGGAATTGATTGATCTGTTACATCGTACTGCCGGGATACCGGGACAGTGGGGCCATGGCTGGATTGGCCTGTATCTGATGGGCGTGGCATCGTTGCTGTACTGCCTGGCGCTGGTGTCGGGCATCGTATTGGTATTGCCCACACTGATACGGGATTTTTTGATTGTGCGGCCGGAAAAGAGCCGCAAGCGTTTCTGGCTGGACAGCCATAACCTGATTGGTATTACCAGCCTGCCCTTTCATCTGATGATTGCGGTGACGGTGGTGGTGTTTGCCTTCCATGACGAGCTTTACGATGCCTTGCAAGAGGTAGTGTACGGTGACAAATCCATGTTTGGTGTACGGGTGGAGGCGACGGAGCAGTCGGTCACCGAGCTGCCAGCGATCAGTCAGCTACTGGAGCAAGTGCAGCAGCAAGCTCCGGGGTTTGAAGTCAAGGCAGTCGAGCTGATGAATCTGGATTCGTCGCGAGCGATTGCCCGGGTTGCGGTTACTCATGACAGCTACCTGACCCGTGGCGCACGGGAAGGCTATGTCATTCTTGATCCTTATACCCTGGAGGTGATCAACACCAGTGTTTTGCCTGGGCAACAGGATGACTGGAGTATGCTGGTGAGCAGCTTCTTTGGTATGCATTTTGGCAGCTTTGGAGGCACCGGAGTGAAGTGGCTGTATTTTGCGCTTGGTCTCAGTGGTGCGTTTATTTTCTACAGCGGCAATGTGCTGTGGATTCAGAGTCGGCGCAAAAAATCCGGCAAGGCGGCATTAGCCATGGCAGAGCAGCCACGCTCGGTACGCTGGATGGCCAATGCCACGACCGGCGTTTGTCTTGGCAGTATCGCCGGGGTTGCGGTAGCCATGGCGGTGAGCAAGCTGTCGGAGGGGATGCTGGTTGAAAACAGTGAAGGCAATCCTTCGAATATCCTGCTGTTATGGGGGTATTACCTGACCTGGCTGGTCTGGTTGTTATGGGCCTGTGTACGGGGCAGTGAACGGGCCGGTAGCGAGTTGCTGCAGGCCACGGCGGTGAGTGTTTTGCTGATTCCGGCTTGCAGCATGTTACTGGTGTTGTCGGGGGATCTGGATATTGCGGCAGTGACCGGGGCAAGCCTGGCTGTGGATCTGGTGGCATTGCTGAGTACAGGGTTGATTCTGCTGCTGGACTGGCGATTACGTCGACGGGCTGTGCCGGTCGGCGCGGCGCTGGCTGATGCGGTCACCAGCTGAAGTGAAATGAATCGCCAGTGGGGATGGATAGCCAATGAAGATTGATAGTTGGTGATGGCGATAGTTGGTGATGTGTTAATAGTTGGTGGAAATTGATAGTAATTTATTGATTGTCGAAGGCTATTAAAGCAAGAGATATATGCCATTGTTAGTGATAGAAAATAGCGATTAATCTGACTGTGTTGATAGACAAACAGAGGATTCGTTATGAACAGTATCTTGCGTTATATCTCCGTGGTGGCCCAGCCCGAAGCCAATCTGACAGCTGTAACGGCAACATCGCCAACCACCACTTCCCCTAAGGTTGACCGCCCGTCGCGCCAGGGGTGTAACTACAGTGACAACTATTACGGTGATCAGTGCTGTGGCCCTCATCACCGTTGTTGAATACACCATCAAACCCTTGCCCGCCATGGGCAGGGTCTGGATTTAGATACCCGGCATCGGAATAAATTTGGGCAACGCCTTGATACGGGCCATCCATTGGTTGATGTGCGGGTAGCCCGACAGATCAATGCCGCCTTCCCAGGCAATGGCAACGTATGGGAAAACCGCACATTCAGCAATGGTTGGACGTTGTAATGCCAGCCAGTCATGGGTTGTCAGGTGCTGCTCCAGCAAAGCCAGAATACGGTTGCTGGTGTCCAGAGTCTGTTGCTTGTTCAAAGCATAACCAAACTTGTCGACCAGTCGCGCGGAGTTGGGGCCATGCTGGATTTCGTTGGCTGCCGTAGACAGCCATTGCATTACCTCACCTTGTTGGGCCGCACCGTCTGGCCACCATTGATGACCGCCATATTCCCGGGCCAGGTACACCAGAATGGCCTGGGAATCACGCAGCGTGACATCACCATCGACTAATACCGGCAGTTCTCCCCAAGGGTTCAGATCCGTTACAGGGGCACGCTTGTGGGCTCCATCGAGAAAATCAACGGCGATCAATTCCAGTGGCAGATCGATCAGTGCCGCAAACAGCCGCACCTTGTAGCAGTTACCGGATGGTTCCAGATCATAAAGTTGCATGAGGTATTCCTTATTGTATTTGTTGTTGGGGTCTTGGGGCTGTGATGCCGTTACAGTACGGCATCGGAGTCGCTGTCAGGCACTGCCGGCAGCAATTGGTTAAATTCAAGCACATTGCCATCCGGGTCCCGGATAAACAGCGTAATTCGCCGTGGGCCAATGCGATGGATGCCTTCGGTAATGGCGATGCCTTCCGCCTTGAGCCAGTCTTGCAGGGCATAAATATCTTCGATCACAAACGCTGGGTGGGTGATGCCGGGTAATTTCACCGGTTCATCCAGCAGTGGATTGCGACCATGATGCAGTCGGGTGGCGTTAAAAATCAGGTTGATTCTGACGCCGCTGGGGGACTCCATCTCATTGGCTTCATGGTGGTCGAACAGGGCGGTTTGCCGAAACCCCAGTCGTTCATAAAAATGCACGGAACGCTGCTTGTCACTCACTCGTATGCCGACGTGGTCGTATTGCAGAACGGGTTGCGGGTTGCGGGCATTTATCAAGGTGTCGACCTGTCTTATGACGTGGATGCTGTTCAGTAAACACTCTTCGATAATCGCAATAAATAGGATTATCCTGATAGGTTTATTACGTTTTTTGCACAAGTGGGACAAGCATGGATAAATTCAGAGCGATGGCGACTTTTGTGGCGATTGTGGATAACGGCAGCCTGACCGCCGCTGCCAATACCATGAACCGCTCTCCTGCGGCGATTGTCCGGGCGCTGGCGGAGCTGGAAAAATATCTGGGAGTACGGTTGTTAAATCGCAGCACCCGCCGCATTGCCCTGACCGATGAAGGGCGTGAATATTTGCAATATTGCCGCCGGATTCTGGCAGATGTTGAAGCCGCCGAGTTTCGTTTGGATGTACGTAAAACCACGCTCACCGGCTCAATCCAGATTACGGCTCCGGTGATGTTCGGGCGTTTGCATCTGGCGCCATTGCTGAACCAGTGGCTGGTGGAACATCCGGGTATGGCGGCAGAGCTGGTCCTGCTGGACCGGATGGTGGATGTGATTGAAGAAGGGTTTGATCTGGCCTTGCGCATCGGCCATCTGGCGGACTCCTCGCTGATTGCATTGCCGCTGGGTATTACTCACACACGCATTTGCGCCAGCCCGACATTGATTCAGCGGCTGGGCCAACCACAGCACCCGACTGACCTGGCCAATTGGCCCGGGATTCTGTTTGCGCCGCAGGGCAATCAATGGCGTTTTATTGATCATGAGAAGCTGGTTATCCAGGCTGTTACCCCGGTCCTGACCAGCAATCAGGTGGATGTGGTGCTGGCTGCTGCGGTGGATGGTCTGGGTGTGGCTCGGGTAATGTCGTATCAGGCACAGGGGGCGATCCAGAATGGGCAGCTATTGTCGCTGCTGGAGCCATATGCTCCGGCTCCTTTTCCGGTGCAGTTTGTCTACCCGCACAATCGTCTGGTGTCGCCCCGGGTACGGCAATGTCTTGACTGGATGGTGCCGCGCTTGCGCCAGCGTTTACAGGATCCATCTTGATACATAGCCCCGGTATAACCCCGGTGTCGGGTTTATGACGCCTGCACCGAGGCGTCCTGACTCGTTGTGCTATCAGTCTTTATAACCGGTGGTGGCCGGAGCGTGCCATTCCTGGATCGGCACCGTCGAAATACTGTTTTTGGGTGAGCCATCGACCATTTTGTCGGAGTAGACCAGGTAGATCAGTGTGCTGCGTTTCTGGTCAAAAAACCGTACCACCTGCATGCTCTTGAACAACAGCGAGGTACGCTTGGTGAACACCTTGTCGCCGTCTTCCAGATCATCGAGAAAACGGATTGGACCAATCTGGCGGCAAGCGATAGAGGCGTCGGAGGTATCTTCTGCCAGTCCCAATGTGCCGCTGATGCCACCGGTCTGGGCGCGGCTCAAATGGCAAGTGACGCCGGAGACTTTGGGGTCATCAAAGGCTTCGATCACAATCTTGTGGTTCTTGCCGATCAATTTGAAGACGGTATCAACTTCTCCGACAACTTCGGCCTGGGTCATGGCAGACATCAAGGGAATCAGGCCCAGCAGGGTGGTACGTAGAAACGTGGTCATGGTTGGCACTCCAATACAAAATATAGTGATCCATCGGGTTCAAACACACGCATTTAATAATAATGGTATGTCATTGCTACCCCGATGGCGTCGCGGTTCTGAACTTCCCAGCCGGTTTGAGCCGCGATGGATCGATACGCCAACTCGAACCGTATGGCCCGACTGGCCTTGTATTCAATAAACAGTCGTGGGCTGAGTGTGTTGCTGCGTATCGGGCGGCTATCATCCCTGCTCTGGTGGTGATGGGCAATGTCGAGCTGCAGGCCGACACCGGCTGACCAGTCGGGTAGCTGGTAACTGCTATCAAATTGCATCATCAGCCCCCGATGACGGTTATGACCACTGGCATAACGCATACCAAGCCTGGCTCTGGTTTCAATACGCGGGTTGACAGGCATGGCGTAGCCACCATAGAGCAGCAGGCCGGGGCTGTTGCCCTGGTGGTTTGAATCCATTCCCAGACCGGCTTCCCAGCCGTGATGCAAGTAGTTGGGGGCGGTATCGGTACGGGCTGGAATCGCCAGATCCAACAGTGGACTGTCGGTGGTGAAATAACGATCCCGGTAAAGGTGGTGATATTGTGGCCGGTAGGGCTCACCCACCGCCAGCAGCCGGCTGTCTTCTTGGATCAATAGTAGCCGTCCCAACCAGTCAGCCTCGGTAAATACCACCAGATAACGGTCGCCCGGGGCGATTTCCAAAGGGAGATACACCGCCTCTGTGCGAGTCCGGGTCGGATTGGCCAGCACTGGACTGTTGTAGATACTTACGGCGTTAAACTGCGCATCGAGCACCAGAACAGAGGGATAAAAGACAGTGTATTCGTCGATTAATGAGTGCAGGTCGATACGGATCGGGTGATCGTAGTGTGGCAGCTCCAGCCCGGTGGCGAGTACCTGATGCTGGCCCAACAAGAGTGGCTCGGTGGTCGGAATCAACTCATCCTGAAAGCCATATTCGAGCCGGTGGTAATGCAGTGTCGGCAAGCTGGCCAGCCAGTCCAGAGGAGAGGCCTGCGGCGGTGTGGGTGTCAGGGGAGCGGGAGCCGCCAGTACCGTATGGCTGAACAGCAGGCTCAGTAACAAGGTACAGAAAGAAAACGCATACGTCATTCAGGCTCCTGATCTGCCAATAATCGATAACGCTCGCGACTGTAGCGCAGAGCGTTATCCCGGAGCCAGTGGAATCAACCTGGCTGAGCTGTGGAATATGCCTCAGGTCAGCTGTTGCTGGAATAAATCCAGAGTGCGTTCCCAGGCGAGATCGGCCTGTTGCTGATTAAAACGTGGGGTGGAGTCGTTATGGAAACCATGTCGGGTACCTTGATATTGGTACATGGCAAAGTCTTTGTTATTGGCCGTTAATGCGGCTTTATAGTCCGCGCTCATGGCATTGATACGCGGGTCATCTTCGGCAAAATGAATCACCAGCGGCGCTTGAATGGCCGGGACATCCTGGCTATTGGCCGGGCGGCCGTAAAAAGGCGCGGCTGCGTTCAGGTCACCCCCCATGGTCACCGCCAGCTGATTCACCACGCCGCCGCCATAACAGAAACCGGTGGTTCCCAGCTTGCCAGTGGAGAGAGCGTGACGTTTGACAAAATACGCACTGTTAAGCATATCGGTAAACAGTTTGCCCTGATCCAGGCTGGCTTGTAGCTGCTTGCCGTCGTCATCATTTCCGGGATAACCGCCAACCGGTGATAGACCATCCGGAGCCAGGGCGAGGAAACCGGCTACCGCCAGACGTCGGGCCACGTCTTCGATATAAGGGTTCAGCCCCCGGTTTTCATGAATAACCACTACCGCGGGGAATGGGCCGTCGCCGCTGGGCTGCACCAGATACCCCCGCATTTTGCCCGACGTACCACCAGGGGAATCGTAGTGCACATAGTTGGCCTTGATACGGTCGTCGGTAAAGGAAATGGTTTCGGCTTCGGCGTAGCGGGGGAGCAACGACTGCGCCATTATCAGTCCGGAGCCAGCGGCCAGTGTGAGGGCGGCAGCACGGGAAAGGAAGCTGCGGCGACTCATGTCGGAGTGGCAATACTCATCGTATAAATCGTAAACCTGTGGATCGATTGGATCGTTACTCATTGGAATATCCTGTGCGGGCTGTGGTGGTCGTTACAAGACAAGGGGGGCATCTATTTAATCCTGCACGGCGGCAACATTCGCCCTTCGGGGGCTGCAGGATGATCTCGACTCGGTGTCGCCGACGTTTGACTTGACCCGTCAGGCCTGCAAGTCGGCTTCGTGATTCGCAACCATCCGGTAGCCCAGAGTGAGCACCGGATTAAATAGATGTCCCCAAGGGTTGACCACAAAATACAAGATTTGTGGGTAAAAGCCAGACACGATGACGATGTAATGATCGTTGGTCGATTGTGCGGTATGAGAGGCATAAAACAGAATGACTGCACAATGTTCGGATTGCGCTGGTTAAAACCATTATTTTTGTGTGGATATTGGAGTTGGGCAAAACAGTAATCATTGATGTGCTAGGGTGAGGCACCACAAGCCTGAACTGCCACACTCTGTGCCGGTTTTGATTCGCGTGTGCCATCTGTCTCACCGGATCACTTATGAGTAAACGTAAAACCGCCAGTACCGGGCAGGATAACCAGGCCTGGCTGGCGATGTGGCGTAACGACCAGATCGAGTTTCATCAGAAAATAACCAGCAATTTGTTGGTGCGGCACTTTCCTGAGCAGACAACGGCGGGGAGATGCCGGGTTTTTGTGCCCTTGTGTGGCAAAAGTCTGGATCTGCTCTGGCTGGCACAGCAGGGATATGAGGTGATCGGAGTTGAACTCAGCCAGATTGCTGCCAAGGCTTTTTTTGTCGAGAACCGGATCGATTATCACCGCAGTCGTGAGGGCGATTTTATTGTTTGGCGCAGTGAACATATCACCATACTCAGTGGCGATTTTTTCCAGCTGACCATGGCGCAGTTAGGAGTGATTGATCTGGTGCTTGACCGGGCTTCGCTGACAGCATTAAATCCGGCGATTCGTCCACTTTATGTACAGCACATGCACGACATTCTGCCAGCCGGGCAATGTCCGGTGTATTTACTGACGGTAGAAGACCCGGATGAGCACGAACAGCTGTTTGATATCGACCAGGAATTGCTGGGGTTGTATCAGGCAACCTTCGATATAGAAGTTATCGATGCCGAGCGGTGTCAGGTCGCGGCGTTGGCGGATATTGTAACCACCGATACCAAGCTCTATCGCCTGCTACCGCACCAGCTAACCGCAGACCTTTGTTGATCTGATCGGTTGATTGCGCAGGAACCAGAACAGCTCGAAACAGAAGGTACAGACATCAGGCCTATTCGAACTTGTTGCGTGCCTTGGCCCAAGGATCCGGCTTGCTGTTACTGTCAGAACCACTGGAAGGTTGAGCTGAAGAAGCCGGCGGTTCAGCCGATGTCGACGTGCTGTGTCGATAGCTGCTTGAACGGGCGTGGTTGCTGGTACGTTTGTTGTCCGAACGTGGTTTTTTACCGTGTTCCGCCGCCTGTTTTGCTCGTTTTTCCCGTAACCGTTCCGCATCTTCCAGACTCAGAATCGCCGGTTCACCAGGTTGCTGGTGGGCTGGAATAATCCGGTCTCGGGGGGGCAGGGCAAACTGGGTGGACGACGCTTTGGGCAGATTCTTGAACTGATACAAGTAAAAGACTTCCACCTTCTCACGAGCCCAGGTGGTTTTTTTCAAAAACTTCACACTGGCGTCGATGCTGGGGTTGGTTTTGAAACAGTTGATGTTCAAGTACGCAAACAGAATATCAAAACCATAATGGCCGACCAGCTCAACCAGCATCTGTTTTAATCCCACGCCATGTAATGGGTTGTTCTTGTAATTGATATCGTCGCTCATGAACCATCCGCAAAAAAAGTGAAGGCCGTGATTGTACCTGTTGCTGTCAGGAAAACACACGAATGAAATACTTGAATCAAACGGGACATCCGAGCGGTGCCACGGCTTTTTATTCTGTAAATAAAGGTCAGCGCACACGGGATAGAAGGATCAGCATTGCCCTTGCTGTAGCTCTGCGCGACAATGCGCGCCTTTACACGCCAGAGCAATTGTCAGGAGAGTGATTCCTATCGCCCGACGACCCGTCTGCTATCCTGTGCTGGCTAACCTTGACACAAACCAGGAGTCGTAACATGACCTCTCGTACAGAACTGGCTAACGCCATCCGCGCATTAAGTATGGACGCAGTCCAAAAGGCCAAAAGTGGCCACCCCGGTGCGCCAATGGGCATGGCTGATATCGCTGAGGTGTTATGGAACGACTACCTGAAACATAACCCGGGCAACCCCGAATGGGCTGACCGCGACCGTTTTATCCTTTCCAATGGTCACGGCTCCATGTTGATTTATTCCTTGCTGCATCTGACCGGGTACGACCTGTCGATCGACGACCTGAAAAATTTCCGTCAGCTGCACAGCAAAACACCGGGTCATCCGGAATATGGTTATGCCCCTGGCATTGAAACCACCACCGGACCTTTAGGTCAGGGGATTGCCAACGGTGTCGGTATGGCCGTAGCCGAAAAAGTGCTGGCTGCCCAGTTCAACCGTCCAGGGCATGAGATTGTTGACCATAACACCTATGTCTTTATGGGTGACGGCTGCATGATGGAAGGCATCTCTCACGAAGTGTGTTCACTGGCCGGCACTCTGGGGTTGGGCAAGCTGGTTGCCTTCTACGATGACAACGGCATTTCCATTGATGGGGAAGTCGAAGGCTGGTTTACCGATGATACCGCCGCTCGTTTTGAAGCCTATGGCTGGCAAGTGATACGTCATGTGGATGGTCACGATGCGGAAGAAATTCGTATGGCTATCGAGACAGCTCGTGCCAACACTGAGCAACCGACGCTGATTTGCTGCAAGACCATTATCGGTTTTGGCTCACCCAACAAGGAAGGCAAGGAAGATTGCCACGGCGCTCCATTGGGCGATGACGAAATCGCGTTAACCCGTGCTCGCCTGGGCTGGGAACATGGCCCATTTGATATTCCGGCTCATATCTATACCGGCTGGGATGCCAAAGAAAAAGGTGCCGCGGTCGAACAATCCTGGAAGGAAACATTTGCTGCCTATGCGGCTGCCTATCCGGAATTGGCAGCTGAGTTTGAACGCCGTATGAAAGGCGACTTGCCTGCGGATTTCAGCGAGCAGGCCACAGCCTACATCGCCGAATGTCAGGCCAATGGTGCAACGATCGCATCCCGTAAGGCTTCCCAGAATACGTTGAATACCTTTGGCCCCTTGCTGCCAGAATTCCTGGGTGGTTCGGCGGATCTGGCGGGTTCCAACCTGACCCTGTGGTCGGGCGCCACTGGTATCAGTGCTGAGGATGCCAGCGGTAACTACCTGTTTTACGGTGTCCGTGAATTCGGCATGAGTGCCATGATGAATGGCGTGGCATTACACAAGGGCTTTATCCCTTACGGTGCGACCTTTTTGATGTTTATGGAATACGCCCGTAATGCGGTGCGCATGGCATCACTGATGAAGCAGCGTGCTATTTTTGTGTATACCCATGACTCCATTGGTCTGGGTGAAGATGGCCCGACTCACCAACCGGTCGAGCAGGTTGCCAGCCTGCGTAATACGCCAAACCTGGAAACATGGCGTCCATGCGATACCGTGGAAAGCGCGGTTGCCTGGAAGTCGGCAGTAGAGCGGGTTGACGGCCCATCGGCGCTGATCTTTTCACGTCAGGGGTTGCCTCATCAAGCACGTACTGAAGACCAACTCGCCAATGTGGCACGGGGTGGTTACATTCTGAAAGACTGTGATGGCACTCCGGATGTGATTGTAATTGCCACCGGTTCAGAAGTTGGTTTGGCGATGGCGGCAGCAGAGCAAGTGACCGATAAAGCCGTTCGTGTGGTTTCCATGCCGTGCGCTGAAATATTCTGTAAACAAGAAGCTGGTTATATAGAGTCCGTATTGCCTGCTGCAGTAACAGCACGAGTAGCTGTTGAGGCGTTGCACAAGGATTACTGGTACAAATTTGTTGGGTTGCAGGGTGCTATTGTCGGGATGGATACGTTTGGCGAATCCGCTCCGGCCGCTGATTTGATGGCTCACTTTGGCTTTACCGTAGACAAAGTGGTTAATTCCATCGCGACGGTTGGCTGAAAAACGGCGGGATCTGCGGGATACTTGCAGGAGCAGGTCCCTGACCATCAGGCTTGGCGTTAAATGATGGGTACTTGGCTGCTGATTTGCATCAATGGTGTTATAAGCATCAGACTTTATTCCGAAATTTCTACAATGTAATATGTAATCTGTCAGTAAGTGTTGCCGCGTTTCCCCTCTCAGGACCGGTAACACTTACTGGCTACCTCGCCGCTTTATAGGCACTCCGTATTGTAAGCCCCGTAAGCTGTAAGGATGCGTAATGGAAGAATCGACAGTCCGCTCACCGGCTCAGGCCAGACAAGGAAGCCACACGTTTCAGTTTGAAAAATTCAGTATTCGTGGTGCGACGCACAAAAACACCCAGCTGACTGTGTTCCCTACCGGGGAATGGAAATCCGTTAGCAGTGTCAGTACTCATGTAGCTTCTTTTAAACCCAGAATCAGTCTGTCCGTGGAATTTTTCCTGCGTGACGCTGGTATGGTCATACCGGTTGGTAATGTCCCTGAGGACTGGAGTCCCAAGCATTTGTGGAGCACCACCTTCGCCAAACTGGAAGACCGTGTTATTCACAGCTCCGGTAAAAGTGAATTTATAGCCAATCAATTTGAGACCCTGGTCCAGCATGCGGAAGGCAAGTTGAAGTTACGCTTGCAGCATAAACAAGGTTTTCTGGGGCGCTTTTTCTGAGCCCTGATCTCGCCTGTTATCCTGGCCAACGGCCAGCGACAATAAAAGCCCTGTCAAAAGCCCTGCCAGATGAACGGCAGAGCCTCTCAATATTCGCCGCCAGGATTGGCCCGGCATTATGCGGAAGCTGAATCCAGCCTGGATATCACATCGGGTTGGACAACGTCCTGTTGCAACACAATACGGTAACGTGGTTTACCAGCCTCCAGATGGCTGAGTGCCTGATTGATGGCACTCATTGGCATCACTTCTGTTTGCGGTACGATGCCGTGGCGGGCGGCAAAATCAAGCATGGTCTTGATGGTGCCCGGACTGCCCACTTCCGATGCCATCACCGCCCGTTGGCCAATCAGGCTGATATCCAGTGGCTCCAGCAACACCCCCAACAAAACCAGCTTTCCTTTAGGCTTGAGCGTGGCGATATAACGTTGCCATTCGAGTTTGACATTGACGGTCGAAATAATCAGATCGAAGTGGTTGCGGGCGGCCTTCAGAGCGCTGCTGTCGCGGCTGTTAATAATTTCATGAGCGCCAAAACGACGCGCTTCTTCCGCTTTGTCTGGTGATGAGGTAAAGGCAGTGACCTCACAGCCCCAGGCTTTAAGAAACTGCAGCGCCAAATGCCCCAAGCCACCAATACCAATCACAGCAACTCGGGCAGTAGGAGATAACTGCTGCTGCATCAAGGGGTTAAAGGTTGTTACACCGGCACAAAACAATGGCCCGGCCTGTTGCAGCGGAATACCGGGCGGGATCGCAACCACACTACTGGCTGCTGCCCGAACACGGTCGGCAAAACCTCCGTGGCGGCCAACAATGGTTTCTTCAACGGAATAACACAGGTTGTGGTCACCGTTCATGCAGCAATCGCAGGTATGGCAAAAGCCGGATTGCCAGCCCAAGCCAACGGCATCCCCCACCGTAAACTGTGTGACCAGTTCACCAACCGCAGCAATGCGGCCAACCGCTTCATGGCCAGGAATAAAAGGGTATTGGCTGACACCCCAGTCGTTATTGATCATGCTCAGATCACTATGGCACAGGCCGCAATATTCCACGGCAATCTCAACCTGATGGCTGCCTAATGGGCCGGGGTCGTACTGATAGGGGCGTAATGTTCCACCGGCTTCAAATACCGCATAACCTGTAATCATGATCTGCTCCTGGCGAATATTGAAACGGCTATTGTGACCTTAATCCGGCATTGGGCTATCAGAGAACGGCAAGTTTTTGCCGGGTGCTGGCGAGATTGGTTAACAGGGATCGCAAAAACCGACAGACCGTATGGCGCCCGGCAAAAGTTGTCTTGGGTAATCTCCGGATCATTCCAGGCGGGGGATGGCAAGAAAGAAGCGCGGTCGGGAACCGGACCGCTAGAATTTTGAAGCGGTTTCGAGGATATCCGGGTGAGTGGCGGCTAACTTGGCATTAAGGAAGCGCAGGCGGCGGCTGATTTCCCGCAGCATATTCATTTGAATCAGGGTGAACTGTTCGAGATCGTATTGATACAGCTCATAGAGTGCTGCTGTGGGTAACTCAAGGGCGATACAGTCGGTAATTGCCCGCACGGTTGCACCACGAGGGTTCATGTCGACAACAGCCATTTCACCAAAACTGTCACCCGGCCCAAGTTGCCGCAGCTGGCGCATCTCGTCACCGCATTGTTTCATTACTTCAGCACGGCCGGTTTCCAGGATGAAAATAGAGCTGGCCGGATCGTCTTCGTAAAAAAAGACTTGTTGTGCCTTGAGTTGTCTCGGGATACAGCGTTGTTCGATAAAATTGATGGCATCCGCACTGAGAGCGCCAAAAATTGGACGATTCTGCAGTAACTGCAGACGTTGTGGACTCAGTCGGGCAGTTGTGGAGGAGCGGGGACTGGCAGAGTCAGGAATCATGGCGATCACTTGTGACTGGAACCTGATTCCCATGGTACTGCCAAGCAGCATATAAAGGAAAGCAGAACCATGTTCCGGGCGGTGATGGCCTATATGCTGGCAGATTCTGCCAGCACTATCGGTCTCAGTGGGCGCTGATCAGGCGCCCAAACGTTCGTATAATTCCGATTCATCCCGAGGTTCTGGAATCAGGTCATCCAGTTGCTGTGGTGCCTGGGTGACCTTGTGTTCCGAGTTGATACCCAGTTTGCGAAACAGCTGCTGGTCTTTGTTGGCAGCAGGGTTGGGTGTGGTCAGCAGGCATTCACCGTAGAAAATGGAATTGGCACCGGCAAAGAAACACATGGCCTGCATTTCTTCGCTCATTTCTTCACGCCCGGCACTTAACCGCACATGGGATCTGGGCATCAGGATACGGGCCACGGCAATGGTGCGGATAAAGTCGAGTGGATCAACGTCGGCTTCATGTTCCAGTGGCGTACCGGCGACTTTCACCAACTGGTTAATGGGCACGGAGTCCGGGTGTTGTGGCAGATTGGCCAGCTGGCGTAACAGACCGGCACGGTCCCGCTGGCTTTCACCCATTCCCAGAATCCCGCCAGAGCAGACTTTCATACCGGCTTTACGGACGTTATCGAGAGTTTCCAGGCGGTCGCCATAGCTGCGGGTGGTGATGATTTCACCGTAATAGTCGGGTGAGGTATCCAGGTTGTGATTGTAATAATCCAGACCGGCTTCGCCCAGACGGTTGGCCTTGTCGGCATCAAGCATGCCGAGGGTCATGCAGGTTTCCAGACCAAGCTCCTTGACGCCTTTTACCATGGCCAATACGTAAGGCATGTCTTTTTCACGCGGCGAGCGCCAGGCGGCTCCCATGCAAAAGCGGTCGGAACCGGCGGCTTTGGCGGCCTTGGCTTTTTCCAGTACCGCTTCCACTTCCATCAGGCGTTCTTTTTCGAGGCCGGTATCGTAACGGGCACTTTGCGGACAGTAGGCACAGTCTTCCGGGCAGGCGCCGGTTTTGATCGACAGCAGGGTGCTGACCTGTACGGCGTTGGGATCAAAAAACTGGCGGTGTACGGTTTGAGCCTGGAACAGCAGGTCATTAAACGGCAGATTCAGCAATGCCTGTACCTCGTCCAGAGTCCAGTCATTGCGGATGGCCGCGTTGTTTGGCTGCGAAGAGGACGGAAAGTTGGCTGCTACGGCACTGCCCATGGCGGTCTCCATTTGCTGATACAGGAATATAAAGGTGAATACTGCAGCCTGCCGAGGCAACAGGCAATTTGGGGCCAGCCATTTGCTGACTATTGTTTAAAAAACGTTCGATAGTCAGCTGCCAAGGTCGGGGGCATCAGTCGGAACAGGCCGCTGAAACAAACCGCCGAAATAGTCAGGAGTCATGGCGGCAACCAGGACAAAGAGCGCTGTTGCAACCACTGAATGGAACACGGGTGGCTGGAGCGGGTTCGGTATCGGTGCTCATGGTCGGTTTTAGGCGATTTCGCGTTATAGTAGCAGCTTGATTTTGCTGTCAGTCGAGGTTTGCCGTGTACTACCCATTTCTGAATGATGCACCCTTTGCGTTTGCGACAGGCAAGGCTGTCTGTGTGGGTCGCAACTATGCTGCTCATGCCGCTGAATTAAATAACCCCATTCCGGAACAGCCGCTGCTGTTTATCAAGCCCGCCGATGCGGTGGTCGCCATGGAGGGGGACATCTCGATCCCCGACGGTATGGGGGCCGTGCATCATGAACTGGAAATTGCCTTGCTGATTGGAGAGACACTGTCCCAGGCCAGTGCCGATGAGGCTCTGGCTGCCATTGCCGGGGTGGGCCTGGCTCTGGATTTGACCTTGCGCGATGTACAAAGCGGGCTCAAAAAGAAAGGCCACCCCTGGGAACGGGCCAAGGCATTTGATGGTGCTTGCCCGGTATCCCGTTTTATTGCTGCAGAACAGGTGAGTGACTGGGGGGATCTGGAGCTGTCCTTGACGCGAAACGGTACCTTGCAGCAGCAGGGCAACAGCAAGGCGATGTTGTTTCCAGTGGCGGATCTGCTGGTCGCGATCAGCCAGCAATTTACGCTTAACCCCGGGGATCTGGTGCTGACCGGCACCCCGGCCGGAGTTGGGCCGCTGGAAGCAGGGGATCAGTTGACTGCGACCTTGCAGGACTGGTTGTCGGTCTCATGTCAGGTAGTGGCTCGACCGTCCAGTGCCACACAAGGAGGTCAATAATGGCTTCTTGTGATGCCCCGGGCCTGCAAAGCCTGGATGAGGCTCTGGAACAAATCCTGTCGTCGCTGACGCCTCTGACCGAAGAAGAGTGGGTGCCACTGTCCCAGGCTGACGGCCGCATATTGGCTGCCGATGTGCAAAGCTGTCTGGACTTGCCACCGACCGATAACTCCGCCATGGACGGTTATGCCGTGCGGGTAGAGGATCTGACCGAATTTGATTGGCTGGACGTTAACCAGCGTATTCTGGCGGGAGATGCCACAACCCAACCGATATTACCCGGAGAATGCGCGCGTATCATGACCGGCGCGATGCTGCCGGAAGGCGCCAATACCGTCATCATGCAAGAAGATGCCGAACTGGATGACGACGGCAAGGTGCGCTTTCTGGCGGCGGTCAAACCATCAGCCAATATTCGGCGGCGCGGAGAAGAAGTGGCTGTTGGTGATATCGTTCTGGCCGCGGGTCGGCGTTTACGGGCGGCTGACATCGGATTGCTGGCCAGTCTTGGTATTGACCAGGTAGTGGTACGCCGTCGGGTACGAGTTGCCATTATGGCCACCGGTAATGAACTGGTGACACCGGGGCAGCCGTTACAAACCGGGCAGATTTATGAGTCCAACAGCCAGGTACTGGCCGCCTTGCTGGTACGGTTGGGCTGCACCGTCATTCATTTCGGCATTATCGCGGATGACCCGCAGGCATTACGGCAAGCCTATCAGAATGCCGACAGTCAGGCGGATCTGGTCATTGCTTCTGGCGGCGTCTCAGTGGGGGAAGCGGATTTCAGCAAGCAGGTGCTGGACGAACTGGGCCAGGTGGGATTATGGAAACTGGCCATCAAACCGGGCAAACCGTTTGCCTTCGGTCGTTTGCCAAACAGCTGGTTTGCCGGTTTGCCGGGCAATCCGGTATCGACCATGGTGACGTTTGATCAGCTGGTGGTGCCGATATTAACAACATTGGCAGGAGACAATACTCCACCACGGCTTGCCCTGCGCGCTCGTCTGACCTGTGGGTTACACCGTCGTCCGGGGCGGTTGGAGTTTCAGCGTGCCGTGGTTTCAACGACCGAAGACGGAGTGCTGCAAGTCACACCATTGGCACGTCAGGGATCTGCACTGCTAAGTACCATGTCGGCTGCCAACGCGTATATTTTGCTGGATGGCGATAGCTCCAGTCTGGAGAAAGGCCAACCTGTCCGTATTGAGCTGTTTGATGGGCTGTTATTGTAGGGAGCGTTATTGTAGGGGTTGGCACTGTGCTGATTCCTGATCGGCGCAAGTACAAACAGCAGAGTGAGCAGGGCAGGCAAGGTGTTTTACAAGGAAAGGTAAGCTGGTTGAACAGCACTTCCAGAGATTGGCTGTCGATGCTCTGTTGGGGATCGTCATGATGTTGGGTACTGCAATGATCTGGCGGACAAACACAAAAAAGATGTCCGCCTGATATTTTTAGAGATCGAGCGTTAATTTGGCACTCTTGCAGCCCGAGACACAGACCATCATGGTGGTATTTGTTGCCTGTTCGCTGGGTGACAAAACACTGTCACGATGATCCACTTCGCCGTCGATAACGGTCACTTCACAGGAACCACAGAGCCCTTCCTGACAGGCAAAACCAACATCAACGCCAGCATCCAGAAGGCGATTCAGCAAATTTTCTCCAGCCTGGATCTGCAACGTTTGGCCGGATTGGGCCAGTTCAACCTCATAACTTGTCCGAGCATCCGCTGACGCTGCTATCTCTGCTGCTGTGAAGCGTTCGATATGAACAAACTCATAGCCCAGTTGCTCACAGGCAGCGTGAAAGGCATCCAGCATGGCCACCGGGCCGCAACCGTAAAAATGGCTGTCTTTATCATATCCGCGCAAGAGCGCCTGAAGGTCTGGAGTGGAGCCGGACTCATCGTCGAAATGATAATAAACCTTGCCACCCAGAGCCGTGATTTCGTCCAGCATGGCTGCCTCTGCCCGCGACCGTACGCAATATATCAGCACTGGGGAACTCCCCTTCAGAAGCAGCTCCCGGTACATACAAAAGATAGGCGTTATACCAATGCCGCCTGCAAGCAGTACATTTTTCTGCGCTGATGCATCCACCGGAAAGTGATTACGTGGCGCTGATATCACCAGCTCAGTACCGACCCGCAACTTGTCATGGATCCACGCTGAACCACCGCGACTGTTCTGGTCTCTCAATACCGCGACCACATAACGATCCAGGGTGTGCGGTGAACCCAGCAAGGAATAGCTGCGGTTGATACCGCAAGGCAAGTGCAGATCAATATGCGCTCCCGGCTCAAATGAAGGGAAGACAGCATCAGCCAAAGGGCGCAATTCAATACTGATTATCCCTTGTGCTTCATAACGAATCCCATGCACCAGTGCGACTATATTTTTATCAGCCATCGGTTTTCTCATTTAAAGATTGAAGTGGGCCAGTCTCTGGCCCGGGGTGTCAGTTCCTCCCTTGCAGGAGACGGTATCCCCGGTGGTTGTGGCTACCGTGTCTCCTGCGATACCAGCCAGGGTTTTAGAGGATAAAAGGGAACTCGTCCTCTGGCAGAGGATCACCGTTTTTCAGACGGCCGATCAGCTCTGGAAAGGGGGGTGAGGTTTCACCTCCGCGGTCGACATAACAGGCGTTATCGCCGAGCCAGCGGGTAGAAATAACGCGTCGTGATGTGTCTCTGGATGCGTTACCCGGCGCACCGTGTACCGTCAGGTAGTCAAACGCGATTGCGTCACCAGGCTCCAGATCCCAGCCCAGAATCGTGTAGTCGTCCTTGTTGGCTTCAATATCGGGCATGACTTCGAGGTTGGTTGCCTTATGGTCATAATCCACCCCGGTAAACTTGCGCGGACGAAACAGCTTGCCCCAGCGATGGGAGCCAGCAACAAATTCAACACTGGAGCTGCGTGGTACCGGGTCAAGAGGCAACCAGATGCTGACGGTTTGATCGGCTTTGGTACAGTAATACGGCTCGTCGTGGTGCCAAGGGGTCAGTTTGGTATTGCCCGCCTCCTTGATAAGCACGTGTTCATGGAAAATCCGTACCTGCTTCGATCCCATGACCTGCTGGGCCACACTTGCTGCTGGTCCTTCCTGTACAAATTGGCGATAGCCCGGGTTATTTGCCCAATTACAGTAGTCTGCGATGAAGCGCCCTTTGCTCTGATCTGGCGTGTAGTTCTTGAAGAAAGGCCCTGGGTGCGCCAGATTGTAATCGACCGCTTCCCGCAGCGGTTCAATCCAGTCTTTGAATAGCCCGCGAATGACCACGGCGCCATCACGGGCAAAATCCTCACGTAATGTCTTGTTCACAGTTTGCTCCTTGGTTCTGATCATGGTTTCAGGTTTTCTTACGGCATCTCGTTCCGGTGACGATTGCTCAGCCAGCTGGCACAGCCGTACAGCGCCAGAACAAAGAGGATGAGCAATGTGGCAACCGCGAGGATTGACGGGTCAATCTGGTCGCGGATGCCGCTCCACATCTGGCGTGGCACGGTGCGTTGTTCGGCACCGCCGATAAACAGCACGACGATCACCTCATCAAATGAGGTGGCAAATGCAAAGATGGCTCCGGTGGCAACGGAGGGGGTAATCAATGGCAGGGTGACGCGGCGAAAACAGACCCAGGGTGTGGCACCAAGGCCACTGGCGGCGCGGGTCAGGCTGTGGTCGAACGACTGCAAGCCGGCACACACGGTAATCACCACAAACGGCGTGCCCAGTACGGTGTGAGCGAGAATTACACCCAGATATGAGTCCACCAGGCCGAACGGCGCAAAAATGTAGTAGAAGCCAGCGGCCACCACCACAATGGGAATAATCATCGGCGAGATCAGCAGCGGCATGATTAACCCGCGCAAGGGGAATCCGGGCCGGGTCAGCCCCAGTGCTGCCAGTGTCCCCAGTATGGTGGCCAGCAGTGTGGAGGCAAAGCCAATCCCCAGGCTGTTCAGCAAGGCCCGCTGCCATTGATCGTCAAACAGGGCAGCTTGGTACCAGCGCAGCGATACACCATCCATCGGATAGGAAAAGTAGGTGCTGGTATTGAACGACAAAGGGATGATGATCAGGATCGGTGCGATCAGGAAAAACAGCACCACTGCTGTGTGTACTCGAACCCAGCGTGCACTCCAGCGCTCAAGGCGCGACCAGTAATGAGATTTCATAAACTTCTCCGGTTAGCCGAAGCGCAGGCGGTCAATACCGACCAGGCGATTAAAAATGAAGTAAAAGATGGCGGTGAAAATCACCAGGTAAGCCGATAATGCTCCAGCCAGGCCCCAGTTCAGCTGCTGGTTCGTCTGTATCGAAATCAGCTGGCTGATCATTTCATCACCTGCGCCACCGAGTAGCGCTGGCGTGATGTAGTAGCCCAACGATAGAACAAACACCAGAAAGCAGCCGGCACCGACACCGGCAAGGGTTTGTGGTACGTAGACCCGGATAAAGGCGGTCAGTGGCTTGGCACCCAACGACTGGGCAGCCCGTAAATAGACGGGTGATATGCCTTTCATGACCGAATAAATGGCCAATATCATGAACGGCAACATAATATGCGTCATGCCAATCAACACGCCGGTACGGTTGAAGACCAGCGGTATGGGCTGGCTTACCAGTCCGAGACCACTGAGCAGGCTATTGATTACGCCATTGGGTTGCAGCAATACATACCAGGCGGTGGTGCGTACCAGTAGCGATGTCCAGAAAGGGATGATGACCAGCAGCATCAGCTTGCGGCCTTGACGTGCGGGCAAATTCGCCAATAACCAGGCCACTGGATATGCCAGCAGCAGGCACAGCAGGGTCACGCTGGTACTGATCCAGATGGTCCGGGAGAAGGCGGCGAGGTAGACCGACTCTTCTGGCGGTAAACTGGCCACACTCCCGGTCTTGTCGACATAGCTGTCTACCGCATTGAGCAGGTAATCAGGGGTCGGGGATTGTCCGGCACGCTTGAGTACGCGCCAGATTTCCTTGTCACCCCAGCGGGAATCGCTGGCCAGTAACGCTGCCTGAAGATCATCGCGTGAATCCCGTTTCAGTTTTCGTGCTGTTTTCAACAGCAAGCTGCGCATGGCCGGGTTGTAAAAATTCATGCGTCGGGCAACCCGCCCCAGCTTCCCCTGTTTGCTGGCCTGCACCAGGTCCTGTGCCATCGCGGCATAAATATCAGCACCAGGCATTGCGGCCTCATCCCAATGCTGTAACAGCTTGGTGGCCTCTGGCAGCGCCAGCGGCACTTCTGGATTTTGTACGCTGCGCAGAAGCAGAGTGCCGATAGGAGCAATAAAGGTAATCAATAAAAACAGCAGCAGAGGGGTGGCCAGCAATAAGGCTTTGCGTGATTCCTGCCGTTTTACTCGGCGATACGCCTGAAGCCGTTCGGCATCATTCAATGCGTCGGGTGCAGCCAGGCCACCCTCTGGCGTGGGTATAGTCTCATTCATACGGAACTCCGGGATAATGCAAGCATCGGTGCTGGCCACCGATTGGTGGCCAGCCGAGGTCTGTCAGCGAGCTAGCCACACCTGGAAGCGCTTGTTGATGACGTCAAAGTTATCGACCCAGAAATCCACATCAATCTGGACTGCATTCTTGAAGTTGGCATCAGCCGTTGGCAGGTCTTCGAGAATGTCCTTCTCAATCAATGGCAAAGCATTTTTGCGCGGCGGCGCGTAAGAGATGTAACGGGAGAGCTGGGAGGTGACATCCGCGCGAGATGCATAGGCGATGAACTCAAATGCCTCTTCAGCATTCGGGGCACCAGCCGGTACACCCCACCATTCATAATCGTAGATCTGTCCGTCCCAGACCGTAACAAAGGCACTGCCATCGTTTTTCACGGAATCATGAATACGGCCGTTATAGGCTTGCGTCATCACAACCGCGCCATCGGCAAGCAGTTGAGGAGCTTGTGCACCGGATTCCCACCAGATGATATCCTGCTTGATGGCATCGAGTTGACGGAATGCACGGTCCAGCCCTTTTTTGGTTGCCAGGACGTCGTAGACCTTGTCTTTACTGACGCCATCGGCCAGCAGAGCCCATTCCAGCGTGCCTTTGGGGCTTTTGCGCAAGCCACGTTTGCCAGGGAATTTGTCCGTGTCAAAGAAGTCGCTGATCAGGGTGGGGCCAGTGGCCAGCGCCTCTTTGTCATAGGCAAATACGGTCGACCAGATCATGCTGGCAACGGCACAGTCGCCAATGGAGCCGGGAATAAAATCACTGGTGTCTCCCAGAATGGATTCATCCAGTGGCATCAGCAGTCCTTCATCGCAGCCGGCAACGGCGTCGTTGGACTCCAGATCAATAAGATCCCAGCTGGTATTATTGGCCTGAACCATTGCAGCCAGCTTGGCCAAGCCGCCGTCATAGGCTTCAAGACTGAATTCAGTTCCTGTCGCTTTCGCATAAGGCTTTAAATAGGCTTCTTGCACAGCGTTCTCAAAGGCACCACCGTACGTGACCACCGATAACGTTGTCTCTGCATGGAGAGGCCCGGCAGCGAGTAAAGTGGCTAGCATTGAAGCGCCTGCCAGGAAATTGGTTTTGGGCATGGTTTTCATATCAGTCCTTCTATCAGTTAGAGTTAACAGGGAGAGGAGGTGCTTTGATGAGACGCAAGCAATGGGGATAAAACCTTGCAATCATCGATTCGCCAGGTGACGTTCACTGTACTTCCGGCAATTGGCAGGCAATGTTCCCGACTATTGGGGAGCTTACACAGTAGTCGATCCGACTCACTCAGACGCAGATGAACACGATGGTGATCACCGCAGTAGACGATATCTTCCACCAGTCCTTGCACGCGGTTGCCGAGATTGAGATCACCATCCGCGATGCGAACTTGCTCCGGGCGAAGAAACAGCATTCCCGGTGTGTCCTGTCGCAGGTTCTGGCTGACGCCACCACGAATTTTTGTGCCGTTTGATAACGTCAAAGTGGCTGTGGCGTGATCGATCTCAGTAATCCGGCCATCGAGCCCGTTATTTTCACCAACGAAGTTGGCAACGAAGGCATTGTGTGGAGACTCATATAATTCATGGGCCGGCGCAATTTGCTGGATACGACCATCGAAGAACACGGCAACACGATCGGACATGGTTAATGCTTCGGATTGATCGTGTGTCACATAGACGGTGGTGAGCCCCAACTCACGGTGCAAACGCATTATTTCGTACTGCATTTGTTCGCGCAGGCGCTTGTCCAGCGCTCCCAGGGGTTCATCCATCAAGACCAGACTGGGCTCGAACACCAGTGCCCTGGCCAGTGCAACCCGCTGCTGCTGGCCACCGGAGAGCTGCGACGGGCGGCGGTTCGCCACATGGGACAGCTCCACCATATCGAGTGCCTGTTTGACCCGGGTTTTGATCTGCTCGCGTCCGACCTTGCGTACCGACAGGGCAAAACCTACGTTTTCCGCAATCGTCATATGAGGGAACAAGGCGTAGTTCTGGAAAACCATACCGATATCGCGGTTATAAGGCGGCAGATCATCCAGACGTTTGCCACCCATACGTATCTCGCCCTGGCTCGGCGTTTCGAACCCGGCCAGCATCATCAGGGTGGTGGTCTTGCCGGAGCCTGATGGCCCCAACAGTGAGACAAACTCGCCCTTGTTGATGGTCAGATTCAGGTCATACACCACATAGTCTCTGCCGTCGTATGACTTGCAGACATCGCTCAGATTGATAAAGGCTTGTGAATCCTGAGGCTGGTCGGCATGGTTCATTGCTACACTCATGCGCTGCCCACCTGCTCGCTAATATAGCGAGCGAAATCATAGAGCGGACGCTCCAGATGACTCAGTTGTCCGGCCTTGGCCAGCGGTGCGCGAACCCCACGCATTACCGCTTCAACCCCTGTGCGATCTTCGGCATTGACCACATCCAGCATGTCTTTCAGAGCGCTCAGATACTCGGCGGCTTTGGGATCATTGATGTATTCCGGTGCCATGCCGCCGCCAAAGCTTATGCTTACCTGATCGGCGCCGCGGGGTTGCAACACCAGATACCAGAAATATCCCGGCGTCAGGGTAATCAGATGGCTTGGATAGATAGAGATTAACGCCGATGTCTTGCGCCAATGGCCTTCGAGGTGGTGGTTGTCGGGATGGGCATTACCGATTGCCAGGGTCGCTTCCTTGGTAAACCAGTGATAATTGAACGTTGGGTGTCCAGGAGGGCATTCCACTTCACTCAGGCGTGTATGTGGTCCCACGGTCGCCTTGTGCACAATGGGCAAGTGGTAACTTTCCATGAAGTTTTCAGCCAGAATTTTCCAGTTGCAGTCCCAGACGTGCTCTTCGTGGAACGCCTCGACATAACTTTCCATATGGTAGTGTCCAACCAAATCGGCCAGCGCTGCGAGCTGCTCCTTGACCGGTGGCAGTGCTTCATTCAGGGTGATGTAGATCCAGCCTTGCCATTCTTCGCAACGCACAGCGGGCAACTGATAGTGACTTTTGCAGAAACCATTTTGCTGGTTCATCTGCGGGGCTCCCCGTAGTTGCCCTTCAAGGTTGTAACCCCAAGCGTGGTAGGGGCATACAATTGAGCTGACGTTGCCTGTGCCTTGCAACAGCTCGGACATACGGTGCAGACACACATTGGAGAGCGCACGTATGTGCTCGTTATTGTCACGCAGCACCACGACTGGTTGATCGCCAATAGTACTCGTCAGGTAATCCCCGACATTCGGCAAGCGCGATACGTGGCCAACGCACAACCATTGCTTACGGAAAATATTGTTCTGTTCCAGATCGGTAAATTGCGCAGATGTGTACACCTCTGGCGGCATGGCTCGGGCATTCGTAAAATCCAAATCGCAATTCTCACGGAGAGCAGCAACAAGCTCACCGACTGGCTTTGGACTGTTCAACTGCGTCATTAGAGGCTCCTTGATTTAGAAGTTGAAATAGGCAACGTGTACCTCCAACACGTACAACACCGGTGTGGCTTATGTGTCTGGAGGGAAGGCTTGAAATGAATAGTGTCCGACTGGAACTGATAAATAAAATATTAAAAATGTTCTTATAACATTTGAAAATAGTATTCAGATATGCGCCATTAATGTGCTCGTTGCGCCATTTGTGTGCATAATTAAAACAAAACCGGAGGATATTAAAACCCATGACCAATGTTGTTGATTAAGCAATCAGCCAACGGATCTCAGGCTGTATTACAGTTCCCAGACAAGGTGGAAGCTTGATAAAAGAGAAGGCTGCTCCCCTGAATATAGCGGGATTCAGAACAGCGGAGCTGCTTCATTGACAAGGGTTGTGTTGTGGCCAATGTAGCCAGGATATGCTTTCAGATTAATATCATTATTTAATAATTATCGCCGTTACAGGCTATTATATATGAGGTACAGATCCATGCGGGCAGCCAGCCCATAACAACGATAAGTCGCGCTGCTGCTATCAAACAACGGATGTTACTGCATGATAAATTCATGACTCGGCGTGCGATGGATATTGATATGTCTGGTTATCGGTTTTCGTATTTATGGCCGTTTGTCAATCAGGGGCGGCTGAATTTATTTATCAGACCGTACACCAGATAATACCCAATGTTTATCCTGGCTCCTGTGGAAATAACAAAGCCCTGTGGTTACAGGGCTTTGTTAGAGTTATTCAGCGTTATAAACAAGAATGACTAGAACGGAATATCATCGTCAAAATCATCAAAGCTGTTGCCCTGTTGTGGTGCCGGTGCTGCTTGAGGTGCAGGGGCTTGTTGATAACCACCGGGGGCTGGCTGCTGTGGAGCCCGTTGTTGGGGCTGTTGCGGTGCCTGCTGTGGTGCTTGTTGTGGCGGCTGTTGCATTGGTGGTTGAGGTTGGGGAGCCGGTTGTTGATACGGCTGCTGATACCCACCCTGAGGGTTGTTATGCATGGGGGCTTGTGGTGCTGGTCGCTGTGCAGGCTGTTGCGGCGCTTGCTGTGGTTGCTGGCCATAACCCTGACCTCCCATACCACCCTGGGCTGGTGGAGTCGGGTTCATCATGCTTGCAGCCCCTTGTGGCGGGTAGCCAGCACCAGCGCCCATACCGTTGCTCATGTCGCCACCATTGCTGTTGCGGCTGTCGAGCATCATCATGTCGTTACAGATGATTTCCGTGGTGTAGCGTTTGACGCCGTCTTTTTCCCATTCGCGGGTTCTCAAACGACCTTCAAAGTAGGCTCTGGAACCTTTTTTCAGATACTGCTGGCAAATTTCTGCCAATTTGCCGTACACGGTCAAACGGTGCCATTCGGTTTGTTCTACCTTTTGGCCGGTTTGTTTGTCGTTGTAGCTTTCATCGGTCGCCATCGTCATGTTGGCAACGGCATTGCCATTCGGCATGTAGCGTACTTCCGGGTCTCGGCCCAGAGTACCAATCAGTGTCACTTTGTTAACGCTGCGACCCATGAGATTCTCCTGTGGTATGTGTAATGGCGCGTGCCAGTTCCTGATCAAACTCGCTGGCAGTCACTTTTAGATAAACAGCCTGCTCTTCTGGTAATTCGGTGAGTTCGGCGACGCCGTTGAGCGCCAGCAAAGCCCGGTGCTGATACTGGGATAATGGGCTCGGCAGAGTGATTCGCACACTGCTGAGGTGACGCGGAGCAGGTGTCATCAGCATCAATAATCCCCATAACAACACGGCGGCAGCAAAAATGGCAAATACACTGCTTGCCCCCCAATGAGACAGCACCCAGCCACCGATAGTGCCACCGGCGAAGGCACCCAGGAATTGCATGCTGGAATAAATCCCCATGGCACTGCCTTTGGAACCAGCCGGGGCAATTTTACTGAGCCAGGATGGCAGGCTGGCTTCCATCAGATTAAAGCCGAGGAAGTACAACAGCATCAATACGGCCCAGTGCCATAACGAAACTGCTTGTGTCATCAACAGTAGAGCAAGCAGAATCAGAGCGGCAGCGATCAGTACCACATTTTTCATCTGACGGCGTTTTTCCGCAATAATAATCAGTGGAATCATCAGGCCAAAGGCCAGTATCAGTACCGGCAAATACAAGTAACTATGGTGCTCTGGTGGCAGATCAAGATTGCTGAGTTGCAACGGGATGGCGACAAAAATAGCCACCATCAGGGCGTGTAACACAAAGATGCCGATATTTAATGGCCAGAGAGACTTGTTGGCGAGCTGCAGCCGCACTTCACTGAGCACGGCGACGGAGTCACGGTGGCGGGTTCGTGGTGGCGAAGGAATCAGCAGCAGGGTGACAGCAATACCGCCCAGCGCCAAAACACCGGTTAGCGTAAAAATCAGTGACAGTCCGCCGATACCGGCCAGCCAGGGGCCAACGACCAGCGCGACCGAGAACGACAAGCCAATACTGGCACCAATAAAGGCCATGGCTTTCATGCGGCTCTGTTCATTGGTGAGATCGGTGACCAGTGCCATGATGGCACTGGCAATCGCGCCGCCTCCTTGCAGGGCGCGACCAATAATCAGGCCATAGACACTCTCGGCATTGGCGGCAATCAGGCTGCCAGCGGCAAAAATCAGCAACCCGGCGATAATCACGGGTTTACGGCCAATACGGTCAGACAAGGCGCCCGCAGGAATTTGCAGCAGTGCCTGGGTCAAGCCATAGACCCCCATGGCCAGACCAAGCAGCTCGGGGGTGGCATCTTTCAGCGTCAGGCCGTCCAGCATCAGGACGGGCAGTACCATAAACAGGCCCAGCATACGCAGGGCGTAAAGGGCAGCGAGTGAGGCGATGGCGCGCTGTTGTGCAGATTCAGGTATGGCGGTCATGCGATGTCCAGTGAGAGGAGCCAGCCCTGGCTTCCGGGGTCGGTAACGGCAGTCGAGTTTAAAAAGTGCGCCAGTTTAACAGGAATAACAGCCAGTTTTCAGTAATGACGTAGGGGAGTTCGTGGTTCCGTTGGAATTTTTTGAAAACTAGGAATTGTGTCTGTTTCATGCTCTTTTTTTGAGCGTTTGATTGGGTAGAATTATTCTCAACCGTCATGGGCAGGGTATGCCGGTGGCAAGTCAGGTCAAGGAGAGACGTTATGGATCGGCAATACAGTACCGACAGGCGCTACATCCTGTTATTCGGACGCCAGAATCTGCAGAACGCGATATTGCTGGATTATATTCAGACCCACCTTGGGCTGCATGCCCAGCTGGTGCATAAACTGGCCTGGCCTCCCGCGCATTTTCCTGCTGATGGACAGACTTTGCTGATGTTTGACACCGATGGTGTCCGGCCAGAGCGGCTGGCCAGAATCCTGGATGAGATTTATGAGGCCGATGCCGTGTCGCTGATCGGGTTATTTAATGTGCCGGAGCATCATGCACTGGAAGAGTTTATTTGCTGGCCGCGAGTCAGTGCCCTGTTTTATCGTCATACAAGCCAGAGTCTGCTGCTTGAGGGTATCAAGGCCGTGTTTAATGGCGAATTATGGCTGCCTCGCAAGTTGGTGAATGATCACCTTGAGCGGACGCGGCAGCGGCCACGGGCGCTTGAGCCGCCTCCTGTGTCACTGACGGGGCGGGAAGCTGAAATTCTGCATCTGGTAGAAACGGGTGCCACCAACCAGGATATCGCCGATGCCCTGGAAGTCAGTACCCATACGATAAAAACGCATCTATACAATCTGTTTAAAAAAATAGGCGTCAAGAACCGGGTGCAGGCCATTAACTGGGCCAAGGAGCACCTCAGCAGTATCACTGTCTGATTGGCAGGTTAAGCTGGATGGCTACCGTATTGCTGGGGATTGCTGGCGACTTCCGCTGCATCAATGGTGCAGCAATCGTGTATCAATGGCGCATCAATGCTTGATACGGAAGGCATGGCAGCGTTGGATGGCGGCTCTGTTGGCCGAATAAACAGATCAATCCTGTATCTGGGCACAGGTTCTATTACAATAGCGCTTTTGCCTTGGTGTAAAGAGCTGCATGGACAAGATTCTGGTCAGGGGTGCGCGCACTCACAACCTCAAAAACGTTGATCTGGATATTCCACGCGACAAACTGGTGGTGATTACTGGCCTGAGCGGGTCGGGTAAGTCCTCGTTGGCATTTGATACGCTGTATGCCGAGGGGCAGCGCCGTTATGTTGAGTCGCTATCAACCTACGCCCGCCAGTTTCTGAGTGTGATGGAGAAGCCCGATGTCGATCTGATCGAAGGGTTGTCCCCGGCGATTTCCATCGAGCAAAAGTCCACCTCGCACAATCCTCGTTCCACGGTGGGTACCGTCACCGAAATCTACGATTATTTGCGCTTGCTGTTTGCTCGTGTCGGCACGCCGCGTTGCCCGGATCACGGGGTTGCCCTGGAAGCCCAAACCGTCAGCCAGATGGTTGATGGCATCCTGACGCTGGCGGAAGACAGCAAGCAGATGATTCTGGCTCCGGTGGTACGTGACCGCAAAGGTGAGCATGCCAATATCTTCGATAGCCTGCGGGCGCAAGGGTATGTACGTGTACGTATCGATGGCCGTATCTATGATCTGGACGATACCCCGGATCTCGACAAGCGGCGCAAACACAGCATTGAAGTGGTCGTCGATCGCTTCAAGGTCAAACCCGGTCTTGAGCAACGGTTGTCGGAATCCATCGAAACCTGTCTGGAACTCAGTGGTGGCCTGGCGCTGGTGACACCGATGGATGACGACGATGCCGAGCCGTTATTGTTCTCATCACAATTTTCCTGCCCTCATTGTGGTTACAGCCTGTCGGAACTGGAACCCCGGTTGTTTTCGTTTAACAACCCGGCTGGTGCCTGCACCACCTGTGATGGTTTGGGGGTCAAACAGTTTTTTGATCCGGACCGGGTGATTACCGACCCGAGCCTGTCGATTGGCGAAGGGGCGATTCGTGGCTGGGATCGCCGCAGCGTCTATTATTTTCAGCTGCTGAGCGCCGTCGCCGAGCATTATGGCTTTCAGCTGGATGTCCCCTTTGCCGAATTGAGCGTGCAGGCCCAGGAACAACTGCTGTACGGCAGTGGTGATGAAGAAATCGGTTTTGTGTATGTCAATTCACGCGGCGACCAGATTCGCAAACAGCATCCTTTCGAAGGGGTGTTGCCCAACCTTGAGCGGCGTTATCACGAGACCGAATCACAAACCGTCCGGGAAGAGTTATCCAAGTACCTGAGTGTACAGCCCTGCCCGGATTGTGGTGGCTCGCGCTTGCGCCAGGAAGCCCGCAATGTCTTTATTGAAGACAAGAACATCCATGCCTGTACCAGCATGTCGATTGAAGATGCCCACGCCTATTTTAGCCAGCTGGTGTTGGCGGGTAACAAGGGCGATATCGCCGAGAAAATCCTCAAGGAAATCCGCGAGCGATTACGCTTTCTGGTGAATGTCGGGCTGGAATATCTGAGCCTGAACCGCAGTTCCGATACCTTGTCTGGGGGAGAATCCCAGCGGATTCGTCTGGCTTCCCAGATCGGTGCCGGGCTGGTGGGAGTCTTGTATATTCTGGATGAACCTTCCATTGGTTTGCATCAGCGTGACAACGACCGTCTGCTGCAGACGCTGTTTCATTTGCGGGATCTCGGCAACACCGTGTTGGTGGTAGAGCACGATGAAGATGCCATGCGCAGCGCGGACTATCTGATCGATATTGGCCCCGGTGCCGGTGTGCATGGCGGTCAGGTGATTGCCCAGGGGACGCCGGCACAAGTGGCAGCGGATCCGAACTCGGTGACGGGGGAATACCTGTCGGGGGCACGGGCTATCCAAGTGCCGGAAACACGGACGCCGTACCCACTGAGTAAGGAACTGAAACTCAAGGGTGCTCGTGGCAACAACCTGAACGATGTTGACCTGACCATTCCGCTGGGGCTGATGACCTGTATCACCGGAGTATCCGGCTCAGGCAAATCGACGCTGATTAACCGGACTCTGTATCCACTGGCAGCCACGGCCCTGAATGGCGCCACAACACTCAAGGCGTCTGAACACGACAGCATTCAGGGGCTGGGCCTGCTCGACAAGGTGGTCGATATTGACCAAAGTCCGATCGGTCGTACCCCGCGTTCCAACCCGGCCACTTATACCGGTATTTTTACCCCGGTACGTGAGCTGTTTGCCGGTACCCAGGAAGCCCGCTCCCGTGGTTACAAGGCTGGTCGTTTTTCCTTTAACGTCAAGGGTGGCCGCTGCGAAGCCTGTCAGGGTGACGGGGTCATCAAGGTGGAAATGCACTTTCTGGCCGATGTGTATGTGCCATGTGATGTCTGCCACGGCAAACGTTATAACCGTGAAACACTGGATGTGCGCTACAAGGGCAAAAACATCCACGAAGTGCTGGATATGACGGTAGAAGATGCCCGCGACTTTTTTGATGCCATCCCGGCGGTGGCGCGTAAATTACAAACCCTGATGGATGTTGGCCTGAGCTATATTCGATTAGGGCAGGCTGCGACGACCTTATCAGGGGGCGAAGCGCAACGGGTCAAACTGGCGAAAGAGCTGTCGAAGAGAGATACCGGCAAAACCCTGTATATCCTTGATGAACCAACCACCGGGTTGCACTTCCACGATATTGAGCAGCTGTTGGCGGTGCTGCATCGCTTGCGTAATGACGGTAATACCGTGGTGGTGATTGAGCATAATCTGGATGTGATCAAGACCGCGGACTGGGTGGTCGATCTTGGCCCGGAAGGCGGTTCCAAAGGGGGGTATATCATTGCGGAAGGTACGCCGGAAATGATCGCCGCGAGTGAACAATCCTACACTGGCCGTTTCCTTGAACCATTGCTGGACGTGGCCCGGCAACGCCAGAGCTGATGGCCGGGCGGTTGATTTGTCGCGCTTGTGAACGCCCCGTCAGCGTCTGTTTGTGTGAGGTGCTGGTGCGGCGGGAAGCGCCACTGGATCTGGTGATCTGGCAAGATCCGAATGAAGCGCGGCATCGTTTGTCGACGGCGCCACTGCTGCATAAAAGCATTATCAACAGTCGGCTGGTGGTGGCGGACCGGTGTGATCCGGTCGCTTTGCTCGGGCAAGACTGGCATCAGAATACGGTGCTGTTGTTTCCACTGGAGGGCAAGCCTGAATGCCCGTTAGACCAGGCTCGGCAGTGCCGGCAACTATTGATACTGGATGGTACCTGGCGCAAGGTCAGGCGCTTGCTGTTGTTAAACCCCTGGCTGACCCGTCTGCCACATTTGCAGCTCACTCCGGCAGAGCTCAGCCGTTATCACCCCATTCGTAAATCCCCCCGGCCGGATGGCCTGTCAACGCTGGAGGCTGCGGTGGCAGGACTGAATCGCCTGCAGGGGACATCTGGGCTTGATGACGTGGTAGGGGTACTCGACCGGTTGGTGGAGTTGCAGTTAGCGGCCCGGAAAACACCGGGCCAGTAAGTGCGGGCTAATCCGAGTTCAGTGGCACGTCAGGCTTGCCCTGCCATATTGGCAATTCGTAAGATCTGGCGATCAATCAGAGCCTGACTTTTTTCAGGTAACGTTGTGAGCCAATAGCCCGGTTGGTTATCACCATTCAAATCCGGTACTGCGGCGCCGGCTTCCCATTCCAGCCCGTATTCGGGCGGTAATTCACTGATCAGAGCCTGACTGGCCAGCAGCCGGAATGCTTCGCTGCGGCGGGCCAGGGTGGATGCCCAATACAGGCTATCACCGACCAGCCGGTGGCCATGGCTGTCGTCAGCAGAATCGGTCGGCGTGAGTAAGACCGGCCCCCAGTGCGCCGCTACCCGAAAACGGATATCGGCCAGTTGTGGGTTTTTCTGGCTAGCGTTACGCATCAGCCCCAGACACAGCTGGGCCGCGTAGACGCAGTGCAGCGTGTCACGTTCGCTTTCATCGTTGAGACCAAAAATCATCACAACACCGTCGTCCTGATAATGATCCAGCTTGCCGTTATAGAGTTTGGCGGCCTGATTTAACAAACGATGATATTCATTCAGAAGCTGCACCAGCTCATCCGTATCGAGCTGGGCCTGCAGGGTCGCCAGTTCGGTCATTTCGATATAGATCAAAGCGCAGTGCTGATAGCACAGGGTTTGGCCTGATGGGGGAGTACCCTGATAACGAAACTGGCCGAGGGCTTGGGCCATGGCCTGACGGTGACGCTGGTCGTCGCGCAAGACTGACAGGCCGCCGTGTAACTGCTCAAACTCCTCTATCGCTGCCGGTGGTGGAGGTAGCTGCAGCGGTTGGTTGTGACGGCTGTTTTTCAGGGCTCGGGACAACTGCTGTAAATAATGGGCGATCTGTTCTGCCAGAAAATAGCCCGCCAGCCCGGCCAGCATGGCACCAAGGCCGGTTGCTATCAGTGCCAGGGACAAATAATGGCCGCTGTCTCGGCGAGCAGGTGCCAGGTTGATATCCGCCTGGATAATCCCGACCACCTGATTATCCTGAGTGATGGAGCGGCTGATATTGATACGGTCGTCCAGGGTTTTACCTATTTCGGCAATAACCACGCCGTCGGTATCGAGCACTCGCAAGGCACTGATTTCTTCTCCACGATGCCATTCTGTCAGCGCCAGATTGAGGCTGATCCGGTCACGTTGAATCAGGCTGTGGGCCAGCGTCATGGCGAGGCGTTGGGTTTGCTGGGTGGCATCCTGTTCCAGTCGCTGTTCCAGCTGATTGCTGAGATTGCTATAGGTCAGAAATGCGAGCAGTAGTCCGAATATCAGTACTTGTGTGGCTGCGGCGCAACCGCAGAGCAGGCTGAAATGAAAACTACAGGGCAACTTGAGCTGCATCGGGTCCGCCATTACGGTCTTGGAATTGGCTCTGACCGGAGATCACTGACGATAAGGGTGATGAGGTTACAACCGGGAGGTCGTACCGGTCGTTACCAACGCGGGTAACGTTGGAAATATTTCATCGGCCACAATCAGTACCATCGCAGTGATAGTCAGAGGTGTCTGAGGTGGTATTATAGGCGCCGCCCGATAGATGGCCAGAACCGAGCGGCCGTGATGCCAATCCCGTCGGGCTTCGGACGACCCATACAGAACCCAAGAGGAACCGCCATGAGCGACACCAAGCAATCTCTGCAAGAAAAACTGGAACAGCTGGAAAAAGGCCTGTTTCTGATGAGTGTTGACCGCCACCGTGCATTGTCTACTCATGAAACTACCGATCTGATTGAAGAGCTGCGTATCGTGCTGGCTGCGGCCAAGACCGATTTGGGCAAGCTGTAAACCGACAACCGCCTGAGGGCAACAGGAACGCATTGTGACTGAATTGGTTCTTATCCGGGTAACCGGTGCTGACAAACCCGGCCTGACCGCCAGTATCTCCGCGATTCTGGCCCAGTATGGTGTCACCATACTGGATATCGGCCAGGCTGAAATTCACGATACCTTGTCTTTGGGTATTCTCGCGGCGATTCCTGACAGTGCAGAATCCGCTCCGGTATTAAAAGATGTGTTGTTCAAAGCACACGCGCTGGGGCTTTCTATCCGCTTTACGCCGGTCACCGCCGAAAGTTACGAACACTGGGTGGCTGGTCAGGGTAAATCCCGTCATATCATTACGCTGTTGGCCCGTACCATTGAGGCCGATGCCATTGCCAGTGTGACCGCGATTGTGGCTGAGCATGGCCTGAATATCGATCAGATCAGCCGACTGTCTGGCCGGGTACCGCTGGATCAGGCAGAAAGTTGCCACGACAACACCCGTGCCTGTGTCGAATTTTCGGTTCGGGGCGAGGCTGACCAGAGTGAATTACGCGCCCGCTTTTTGGATATCGCGAATGAGCTGGGGGTCGACGTGGCGTTTCAGGCTGACGACGTGTATCGCCGTACGCGCCGGTTAGTGGCTTTTGATATGGATTCCACCCTGATTGAAACCGAAGTTATCGACGAGCTGGCCCGTGCTGCCGGTGTGGGTGATCAGGTTGCCGCCATCACCGAGCGGGCAATGCAAGGGGAGCTGGACTTCAAACAAAGTTTTGCCGAACGCATGGCGCTACTGAAAGGCCTGGATACCCGTGTACTGGATGGTATCGCTGAGCGCTTGCCTATCACCGAAGGGGCCGAGCGGTTGATCTACAATCTGCGGGCGCTGGGTTACAAGACCGCTATTTTGTCGGGTGGATTCAATTATTTTGGTCGCTATCTGCAACAGCGTCTGGGCATTGATTATGTCTTTGCCAATGAGCTGGAAATAGAAGATGGCCTGGTTACCGGACGTGTGATCGAGCCGGTGGTGGATGGTCAGCGTAAAGCCGATCTGTTACGGGAGCTGGCCAAAAAAGAAGGTATTCGCCTGGAGCAGACAATCGCAGTAGGGGATGGTGCCAATGACCTGCCGATGCTGAGTATCGCTGGTCTGGGCATTGCGTTTCGCGCCAAACCTCTGGTGCGGAAAAACGCCCGCAATTCGATCTCGACGCTGGGGCTGGATGGCATTCTGTATCTGCTGGGTTATCGGGATCGGGATATTGCTGAACCCGGTACGACTGAACAGGTATAAACACCGCCGTTACTGCTTATGTGGCTGACCCCATCGTTGGGTTGGCGAGCTTGCCAGGCAGCTTCTGATCAGAAGCTGCTTTCTTCTTCGAAGTTGTAATTCATGCTGCTTTGTGGCGCTTGTACATAATCCCCTTGCACAAAATGAACCCCCATTTGCCATAGACTGGCCAAGGTTGAGGCGCTGTCGACCATCGGGATAACGGTTTTCTTTTCTGCTTCGTGCAAAGCGGTTAACAGGGTTTGCAGCTGTTGCTGATTTTCCGGGCTTTGGCCCAGCTCATTGGTATAAGAGCCATCGAGCTTAACGTACTCAACCGCCAGATGTTGCAATGTACGTAAGGGGTTCAGAGAGCAACCAAAGTGATTGAGCGCAGTGGTAATACCGCTGGCATTCAGTTCGGAAACAAAGTGTTGGGCCTGCTTCAGTACGCGGGTAGCACTGTCTTCGGCCAGCTGTATGACCAGTGAACCTTTTGGCAGGCGGGCTGCTCGCATTGCAACACTGATCCAGTTGGGCAGGCTGTCATCCTGGATGGACGGGGTCGCCAGATTAACAAAAACACGGGAGTTGTGACCCTGTTGTCGATGTTCTCCCAGCTGCTTGAGGGTATTGAGCAAGACCCAGCGATCGACCTTGCGTTTCAGGCCCTCATTGATATCCGGGTTGTTCATCAGCTCATCAGAGCTGATACAGCGACCATCGGCCAGAGGCAGTTGCATCAGCGCTTCGTAATGTTCAACGTCCTCACCACGCAGGCTGATTTTGGGCTGAAACAAGAGCTGGAAGCTGTTCTGGCGCAGAGCGTCGGTCACGGCTTCTTCGATACTGACATCCGCGACGACGACATCTTCAGGGATGTCCGGTACAAATAACATGACACCATTGCCATTGTGATGATCTGGCTGTTGATGTACTTGTTCACTGGCGGTGTGGGCATTTTGCAGCACATCTTCCGGGCGTGAACAGGTGTCGTTGATCAAGGCGACACCGATACTGGTGGTGACGGTGATGGTACGATCGCCAAGATCGATAAGCAGGCCTTCTACATGGCTGCGCAGTTGTTCTGCCAGTTTCATCGCCTGGTCAGAGCTGTAGCCAGTGAGGATGGTGGCAAAAATATCTTCGCTGATGCGGGCCAGACTGTGATCGGAGCCAATGGTTTTCTTGAGTGATTGGGACAGTTCGGACAGTACGGTATCGGCACGACTGATGCCAACCTCACTTTTGATTTTGCCAAAACCATCGATGTTCATATAAATAATGGCGCCGTTGCTGCCTCCAAGTACGGCATTATCGACGGCAATTTCCAGCTGGGCGATAAAGTAGGGCTTGTTGTACAGGCCCGTCATCATGTCGATATTGCTGACTTTGCGCAGCTTGTCTTCGAGAGCTGTATTCTTGGCGTGGGAGTGAATCGTGACCATGGTGCAACGTTCTTCGGCATAGCTCGCAGGTGAAAAATTCATTTGCATCGGAAACAGCTGCCCATCGCCGTCGACCCCAAGCGTGCTGAGCTCGGATTCTTTATGAGGGGCGTTGAGGTATTTTTTGAAGAAGCGTTTGAAGTCACCCTGACCAGAGCTATCGACCATATCCATCAAGGGCATGCCTTCCAGCTCATCGACGGATGAATAGCCAAACATGGACAGATAAGACGGATTGGCAAAAATATGCATGCCGTCATGGACATAGGCAACGGCATCGCGAGAGCTTTCCAGCAGGGCCTGGGCGCGTTTTTCGGCGTCACGCAGGCGCACTTCGATGGATCGTAATTCCCGGCGATGTTTCAGATGACGCAGTTCACGCTGAATGGCCAGTACCATCAGATTGCTTTCATCCCGGGGGACAACACTGCAGACACCGTGTCTGAGCGCGTTTTCCATGGCAATCAGATCAATCTCTTTACTGATCAGAATAATGGGCAAGTCTTTGTTAAGGCGGCGAATGCGCTCTTGCAGGGATGGGTAATGAACGCCGTTGGCGCCATCCTCGGCAATCAGCAGATCCCAGGATTTTTGTTCCAGCTGTTCGTCAAGGTCTTCCAGCGAGCTGATCTGGTGCGCGCGAGTGGCATTGCCTGAATTTCGTAGCAGGCTGACAATACCCTCTGCATCATTCTGGGATTGGGTATGAATCAGCAGGTGTAGTGTCTCTTGGTTGGTCGCCATGACTCGGGTCACTCAGTCTTATTGTTCGGGTCCGACCTTCCTGTCAGTTTTGCCCAAATGGGTTATCAAAGCCGGTTTTGATCAAAAACCGGCGAAGGCAGTACAAATAGCTGTTTGTGCGCATTTTGTGACAATAAACAATAATAACAGACAGATATTGTCACAATCATGATTGTAGCGGTATATGACCATTAAAGAGGGAAATGTCTGTCAAAATTTGTCATTAGTCATAATTAGAGACTTGCCAGCTTTGCCAGCTTCCTCCCGTACCAGCCTGGGAAGCAGGTAGCCGGGTAATTGTTGATGCAGTTGCTGGTAAATAGCCAGCGCCTCGGCAGTCGGAGTATCAAACTGGTGTGTGCCTGTGACCGGGTCGAGCAGATGCAGGTAGTAAGGCAGGATGCCGGCATCAAATAACGACTGGCTCAGTTCGATCAGGGTAGCGGCCTGGTTGTTGACGCCTTGCAGCAGTACCGACTGGTTCAGCAAGGTGATGCCCGCCTGGCGCAGTGTCTGGAGGTGTTGACGAAACAGCTCGTCGATCTCATTGGCATGGTTAATATGTAATACCACACTGATCGACAGGCGGCTGTGGCCGAGCAACTGCGCCAGGGCCGGGGTCAGGCGCTGGGGAATCACCACCGGCAGACGGGTATGAATACGCAAGCGTCGCACGTGAGGTATCTGCCCGATGGTATCAACCAACTCTGCCAGCGCCTCGTCTTTCAGCATTAATGGGTCGCCACCACTCAAAATCACCTCACTGATGGATGGGTCATCACGAACATAATCCAGCGCACTTTGCCATTGCCGGCGGCTGAGACGATTGTCGGCATAGTCAAAATGACGGCGAAAGCAGTAGCGACAGTTAACTGCACAGCCCGTCGCCGCCAGTAACAAGAGCCGGCCCTGATATTTGTGAACGATACCGGGGGTGATATTGGCGTGTTGCTCATCCAGTGGATCACTGACATAACCCGGCATGGCGATAAGCTCTTCAGCGTCTGGCAGTACCTGGCGCAGCAAGGGATCGTGGGGGTTGCCAGGTTCCATTTTTTGCAGATACGGCGCAGGAACGAGCACCGGAAACGTACTGGCAGCCAGTTGTCGGTCGCTCAAATGAGTCGGAGCAAGATGCAGTGCCGAGAACAATTGTTCGGGGCTACGAATGGCGCTGGCCAGAATCTGTTGCCAGTCTTGCTGCTCAATGGCAGCAGATCGCGTTATGATGTGCACTTTATAACAATGTCCTACTCTAATTGGATTGCGAAATGGCGAACTATTCTACCAACGAATTTAAACCCGGTCTTAAAGTCATGATGGATGGAGAGCCGTGCTCCATTATTGAGAACGAATATGTAAAACCCGGCAAAGGTCAGGCATTTAACCGCGTCAAACTGCGCAACTTGCGTATTGGCCGGGTGATTGAAAAAACCTTCAAGTCCGGCGAATCACTCGAAGGTGCCGACGTGATGGAAGTCGACATGGAATACCTCTACAACGATGGCGAATTCTGGCACTTCATGGCCACCGACGGTTCTTTTGAACAACACGGTGCCTCTGCTGAAGCGGTTGGCGATACCGTCAAATGGCTGAAAGAGCAAGACCAGTATGTCGTCACTCTGTTTAACGGTGCCATCCTGACCGTTGCGCCAGCCAACTTTGTTGAACTGGAAGTGGCAGAAACCGACCCGGGCATGAAAGGGGATACGGCACAGGGTGGCAGCAAGCCGGCGACGCTGGTGACCGGTGCGGTCGTGAAAGTCCCACTGTTTATCAATATCGGCGACATCTTGCGGATTGATACCCGCTCAGGTGAATACGTCAGCCGTGCCTGATCGATAACCGAGACTGATCCAAAGGGAGCCTGACGGCTCCTTTTTTTTTGTCGGCGTCTGGTGCGGCTGGCCGATAGTCTGACCTGACTTTATCATTTCATGACTGGATACATGCGTAGAGAATCTTATGACCAAATGCTGGACCCCGACGGCTTCCCTTGCCGCGCTTCAAGCCAGAGCCTTGATGTATCAACAGATCCGTCAGTTTTTCGCCGAGCGGCAGGTGCTGGAAGTAGAAACTCCGCTGTTGGCCCAGGCTCCGGTGAGTGATCCGAATATTGAACCCATGGCCACCGCCGATGGCCGTTATCTGCATACCTCGCCGGAGTATGCGATGAAACGGCTGTTATGTGCCGGTAGTGGTGATATCTACCAGATCTGTAAAGTTTTCCGCCGGGGTGAAGCCGGTCGCCGCCATAACCCGGAATTCTCCATGCTGGAATGGTACCGGTTGGACTGGAACGAGCATCAGTTGATGGATGAAGTAGCGGATATTGCCGTCCTGATGCTGGGACTGCCATCAACACCGCCCCGGGTGATGCTGACTTATCAGCAGGCATTGTTGCAGTACGCCGGTCTGGACCCGTTGCAGTGCCGTGATGTGACGATTGCTGAGTGTGGCCAGCAGCTGGCTGGGCAAGATCTGTCGCTGGATCGGGATGGCTGGCTCGACGTTATCGTGAGTCATGCGGTTGAGCCTGCCTTGCCACGGGATACCCTGGTATTTGTTTACGACTTTCCGGCATCCCAGGCGGCACTGGCTAAAACCCGCCGGACGGTCGATGGTCATGATGTGGCTGAGCGTTTTGAGCTGTTCTGGAACGGTGCAGAGTTGGCCAATGGTTATCATGAATTGACGGATGTTGCTGAACAGACGCGCCGTTTTGAGCAGGAAGCTAACGGTCGTCCAATCGATAAGCGGCTACTGGCGGCACTGGGTTCCGGCTTGCCGCCATGTGCCGGGGTAGCCATGGGACTGGATCGGTTATTGATGCAGCGGTTACAGGTCTCCACAATTGCTGAGGTATTAAGCTTCGATTGGCTGCAGGCCTGACATTTTCGCGCAAACATTTTCAGTAACTTACCGCTTGCCAGACCTGATTGACAGAAGGTTATGGTCAGATTTCCCCTCACGTAGTGAGGGTAGATAGGATGACTGGAAAGCAGGCGTTAAGCCGGTTGCTGTTGATGGTGGGGATTGTGACGGGCGCGGTGATGGCCATGCATTCACCGCTGGTGGCAGCTGCAGGAATTGATTGTGAACTGATGATTGCCCGGGTGGGCGTTGGCGGTGGTTTGCAAGTCCGGGTGCCATTAACCCGTATGGTGGCTGAGGATCAGCAAACCCTGCAACACCTGAAGTCGGCTGACGCCGAACAGATTGCCCATTTGATGACGTCACTCAGCCGGGTTATCTGGCCGGGTCATGAGCAACAGAGCGAGCAATGGCGTTTTGCTGATATGCATCTGGATGGTAGTCAGCAGTGGCTGGTCTTGCGTATCCGGCCACAAGGCAGCTTGCCGGATATGCCCGGTGGTTGCCTTGTGGCCAGTCGGCACTGATAAAGAGATACCGATAAACCGATAAAGAGACGCTGACGTTATCAGGTACGGGGTTTGTCGGTGTCTGACTCCGGGGTGTGTTCATCAACAGGTGACGGTTGGTCGGTACCGTCGGGAGCTTGTGTTTCTTCTTTTTTGAGCTCTTCTGCTTCAATAGCTTCAACGGCTTCAACCGTATCCGTTACCGGCTGCTCTGTTGCCGGTGTCAGGGTTTCCGGTGTTGCTGAAGTGCTGCTTGGGCTGCTGTGAGTGTCTGTTTCTGCTTCAGCTTGTTCTGTTTCTGGCTCTGCTGTTTCCGGTTCATCAGGGCGCAGTGCACTGATTGAGCCCAGTCGGCTACCCATTCGAATCGGGCTACCGGCCTCCAGCTCCTTGCTCCAGTCGACCATGCCATCCGGGAAACACAGCACCACAGTGGAGCCAAGGCAGAAGCGGCCCATTTCTTCACCCTTATCCAGTTCCACCGGTTGCGGATCACGATAATCCGTTACCTTGATCTTGCGCGAGGCCGGGGTGATCTGGCCAGCCCAGACGGTTTCAATGGCCGCCACAATCATGGCACCCACCAGCACCATGGCCATGGGGCCGTGTTCGGTATCAAAAATACAGACCAGTCGTTCGTTACGGGCAAACAGACCGGGAACCCGTTCAGCAGTGGTCTGATTGACCGAAAACAGTGCTCCGGGGACGTAGATCATTTCTCGCAGTTTGCCCGGCATCGGCATATGGACACGATGATAATCCCGTGGCGACAGATACAGGGTGGCAAACTGGCCACCGGCAAAGTCTTCAGCGCGCTGACGCGAGCCACCCAGTAATTCAGTCAGGGAAAAAGCCTGACCCTTGGCCTGGAAAATACGCCCATGCTGAATCCGGCCCAATTGGGAAACCGCGCCGTCAACCGGTGACAACAGGCTGTCAACGGCTTGATCCTGGGGTCGGGCTTCGGGCAGCAGTTCACGGGTAAAAAAGTCGTTAAAACTGCGAAAGTCCTGCGGGTGCTGACGCTGGGCTTCATCCAGGCGTACGTCGTACTGACGGATAAAGCGGGTGATCAGCTGGTTTTTGAGCCAACGGCTTTCACAGGCAGCCAATTTGCCAACCAGACGAGACAGCCAGTGGTGAGGCAGCACGTATTGGCTGGCAATAAACAGATCATCTTTTAACAAAGGGGGACTCTCTTTTATTAGGCCAGGCACGTCCTTGGCCGGAATGGGTGATCATTACTCGTGTGTCGACTTAGGGCTGATCGCCAGTGGTCACCGGGGTGTTGGGGTCGTTGCCCCACTCAGACCAGGAACCAGGGTAGGCTTTGATATTCAGCCCCAGAATCTTGCCCACCAAATAGGTATAGCCAGAGCGGTGATGAGTCTGGCAATGGGTGGCAATTTCCTTGTCGGCAGTCAGTCCCATGTCTGACAGCAGTACACGGAAGGGTTCCAACGGGTTGATACGCAAACCATTTTCCGGGTTCATTCCCCGCGTCCATTCGTAGTTGACGGCACCGGGAATATGGCCACCTCGGCTGGAAATAACCTTGTCGCCGCAGTACTCCGCCTGGGAACGGGCATCCCAGATGGCGAAGTCTGGCTGGCCAATACGGGCGAGGATATCGTCTTTGCTCAGCGAGAAACCATCGCACAACTGTTCGACCTGATAGCTGGAAGGCACAGGGGCTACATTACCGGCTTCTGTGGGCAGACCGTCCTGCAACCAGGCCTTGATACCACCATTCAGATAGCTGTAATGACGATGGCCAATCATATCGAGTACCCAGATCAAGCGACCAGCCCAACCGCCACCCTCATCGTCATAAGCAATAACGTGGGTGTCCGGGGTTAACCCCAAGGCGCTGAAGACTTCAGACAGTTGTGGTAACGAGGGCAGGGCGCCGGGTGTTGGAGCAATGCCCAGCTGCAGGCGCTTGAAGTCCAGGTGTACGGCTCCAGGAATATGATGCTGGAGATAGCTGTCGAGTTTGCTCTGATCAATGATCAGCACGTTATTCAGCGGCAATTGCTCAGCAAGCGTTTGAGCTTCCAGCAGCAGTGGCAGTGGACTCATGAATAATACTCCGGATAAACAGGTCGCAAAGAAGCAGTGTATCCAAGCCGGAGACCGCTGTCAGGCGTTCAGAGCTCCGACAGGGTCTCGACAATCCGTTTGTAGCTGATAAAGCGTTCCTGACTGATCAGTTCTTCATCGACGGCTTGCAGCAAGGCACAACCGGGTTCGGATTCATGATGGCAATCACGGAAGCGACAATGCCCCGCCAGTGCCCGTAACTCGCGGAAACCGTACAGCACGTCGTCTTCGCTCATATGCCAGAGACCAAACTCACGGATTCCCGGGGAGTCAATCAGGTCGCCACCGGCGGGAAAATGATACAGCCGGGCGGTGGTGGTGGTGTGTTTGCCTTTGCGGGTATTTTCCGACAGCGGCCCGACCTTGAGTTCTTCACCGGGTAACAGGGTGCCAATCAGGGATGACTTGCCGACCCCGGATTGGCCAACAAAGACGCTGACGCGATCGTTAAGGAATTCTTTTAATTCCCCAAGGCTCTCCGGTTCATTGGCACAGACCTGCAGAATGCGATACCCCAGATCGGCATAACGCTGTAGCAGTGGCTCCAGATGGAACAGACTGAGGTCGTCCAGCAGATCGGTTTTGTTGAGCAGAATAATGGGTTCGATGTGGCAGTTTTCGGCGGCCACCAGATAACGGTCAATCAGATTGGCGTGCGCGTGTGGTTCGGGGGCAATCACCAGCACAATAAAGTCGATATTGGCGGCTACCGGCTTGATCTCGTTGTACGGGTTGGGGCGTGACAGCTCAGAGTCACGTGGCTGCACCATTTCAACGACGCCCTGATTGACTCCCTGGGCATTGGCCGGTGCCGGGCGGAAGACAATTTTGTCGCCAGTGACCAGAGAACCAAGGTTGGCCCGCAAAAAACAGCGGTAGGTATTGCGGTCGTTGTCTTCCACTTCTACCTGGGCACCAAAGTGGGCGATCACCTGGCCGTGCATCTCGTCGCCGAGTTCACCGGCGTTGAGCTGGTCGGAAATCACCGCCTCTTTTTGCTGGGCGCGCTGGGCTTTTTCTTCCTGAATCTTGGCAATACGCCAGGATTGTTTTTTGGTGAGTTTTCGTTTGGCCATGCATTACTCAGAGTGTCGGTTCGGCCGTCATTCTCCGTGCTGGCTGCAGGAAGCGCAAGCGTTGGCCAGCGGTGATTCTGGCCAGAGTCAATGCACCGGCTGTACAATGGCTGCCGGTGCCTCGTTATCCGGGTGGCTCAGTGGCTGACCATCCAGTTACGCAAGTTTTCCAGCATGTCGCAACAGCGCCCAAGCTGCCCGATCGTGACGAACTCATCCGGCTTGTGTCCTTGATCCATACTGCCAGGGCCACAGACCAGCGTGGCCACACCAGCCTGATCGAACAGCCCACCTTCGGTACCAAAGGCGACGGTAGTGAAGTCATGGCTGCCGCTCCATTCGCTGAGCCATTGGGCAAAGCGGGATTGCGGATCAGTGAGTAACGGCGGGTAGGATGCCAACATCTCAAAATGAATCCCTGCGTCCGGGTGCACGGTTTGCATTGCCGGCTGCAGGGTTGAAGCGGCAAAGTCCTTCAGTTTGTCCAGTGTTGCGTTGACATCGGTATCGGGCAGATAGCGCATTTCAAAATCAAACTGGCAGGCTTCCGGTACGATATTGAGCGCCACGCCACCCTGGATCTTGCCCGTTTGCAGCGTGCTGTAAGGGGGATCAAAACGGCGATCCTGTTGCTGCTTCAGCGGCTCGGCCAGATCCGTCAGCTTGCCGATCAGCCTGGCTGCATACTCAATGGCATTGACTCCCTCGGGCGCGTAGGCCGAATGGCAGGCATGGCCCTTGACCTTGCAGCGCATACCGACCTTGCCCTTGTGACCATAAACCGGCTGCATGCTGGTTGGCTCGCCAATAATGCACATGGCAGGATGGTCGGGTGATGACTGGATATGGTCAATCAAACCGGGTACGCCAAGGCAGCCGACTTCCTCGTCGTATGAGAAAGCCAGATGCAAAGGCATGGTCAGGGCGGATTGCTGAAAGCGGGGAGCCGCCTCCAGTACACAGGCAATAAAGCCTTTCATATCGGCGCTGCCACGGCCGTAACAGCGGCCCCCGTCTTCGGTCAGCTGGAAGGGTGGGTAAGACCATGACTGGCCATCCACCGGCACCACATCCGTATGGCCGGATAACATGACGCCGCCGTCCCCAGCCGGGCCAAGCCGGGCATACAGGTTGGCCTTGGTGCGCTCTGGGTTGAAGATCAACTCTGATGGGATACCGAGTTGATCGAGGTAGTCCCGGATTGATTCAATCAGCGCCAGATTGGACTCGCGGCTGGTGGTGTCGTGGGCCAGTAGCATGGCCAACAAATGGCGGAGTTCTTCGCTCAGTGTTGGCCTGGCTTGGCTGGTGGTCGGGTTATTCATCGCCGGGAACGCCATAGCTGGGGGCGTCGCGGGGGTCCAGTGCCCGAGTTACATAAGCCTGCATTTGTGGTTCATAGTCTTGCCACAGTTGTTCGAGTACGCCAATGGGGTTCTCGTCTGCCCAGTCGACACGCAAGTCGACCAGCGGCCAGATATAATCATCGACAACCTTGACGGCCGCAGAATGCACCGGCCCGGCTTCGCCACCCTGGGCAATCCCGGCTGCCAGCGCCTGGATCAGGCGGCCGGTCAGCTCACCGGAGGAGGCTTCAAAGGCACTGATCATGGCATTGATAACACCGTCATTCGCGAGCATGTTTCCCGCTGCAACACAGTGCAGGCCTTGTTTCATGGCGGATGTGCCGAGGGTTTCGGTACCACTGAAACAGGCGCTGACCCCTTTGTTGTCGATCACTGTCACCTGGCGATAGGCACTGAAACGGTCGTCGGCCAGAGCAGCTTTCAAGGCCTGTTCGGACGACTGGTTTTGCTCCAGTCGGGCGAGAATGGCTGGCCCCAGTGCGGGCAAGGTGATGTTCTGGCTGGAAACCGCGCCAATGCCTGCTTGCAACCAGGGGCAGCGGGCACCAACGGCAATACTGGATGAACTGATTGCTACGCCCAGTTGGCCGGTTTCCGGGCAATAGGCGGACAGGGAGACGGTCATGCTGGCTCCTTGTCTGCTGCCTGATCTGGAATCACGGCGATGACGTCGATTTCCATCAACCACTGAGGCTGTGCCAGACCGGCCACTACCAGTCCGGTAGAGATAGGGTAAACCCCTTTGAGCCAACGACCCACTTCCCGGTACACCGGCTCACGGTAACGCGGGTCGGTAATATAGGTCGTGGTTTTGACGATATGACTCAGGTCGCTACCGGCTTCTGCCAGTAGCTGTTTAACGTTTTTCATTGCCTGCTCGGCCTGGGCTTGCGGGTCTCCCAGGCCAACCAGATTACCTTCGAAATCGGTACCGACCTGACCACGAACATAGACGGTATTACCCGCTCGTACCGCCTGGCATAGATCGTTATCCAGTGTCTGGTTCGGGTAGGTTTCTTTGGTGTTGAACATGCGGATACGGGTATGCGTTACCATGATGATTCCTGTTTCAGCTGTGACGGTAGTACTGGTATTGACGTTGGATAACGATCTGGTCTGCGATGTATTTGGCGTCATGCCATACGCCCCAGATAAAGGTTGAGCCGCGGCGGGAGAGCCATGGCAAGCCGAGGAAGTAGACACCAGGCTCGCTGGATACGCCGCGATGATGTTTGGGTTGTCCCTTGTCATCAAAGGCATCGACCTGCAGCCAGCTGTAATCGGTGGCATAACCGGTCGCCCAGATAATGGCGGTGATACCTGCTTGCTTGAGATCCAGCTCCAGTGTCGGTTGGGTCATGCACTCCGGGTCGGCAAGGAATTCCCGAGCCTGTGGTTCTTCGGGCAAATCCAGTCCGTGACGGCTGACGTAGGCATCGGCGCGGTCGAGTAACGATAGATAATTGGCGTCACCGGCCTTGATATTGTCGGCCAGGTCGTTGCGGAAGCAGGCAACACCGTTGTCGAAAGACTCAGTACGGCCAACCAGGTTCAGGCCCTGTTGTGCCAGCTGGCGGAAGTCGATGGTTTGGCCACCGTGGGCACCACTGACCGCAATGGTAACGTGTTCCTTGCCGGGTTCGTTGGCAGCGGCATCCCACAAACCCAGCACACCCAGCCACCACACAAAGTCGCGGTCGCGGTAGCTGCGGGGTGGACGGTCGTGAGGTCCGACCGACAGATATACTTTTTTGCCTGACCGTTGCAGCTCGTCGGCAATCTGTACGCCGGACGAACCGGCACCAATTACCAGTACCCCACCTTCTGGCAGCCGTTCCGGGTTACGGTAGTGGGCGGAATGAATCTGCAATAATTCCGGGTCTTGCGGGGCCGCGGCAGGAATCACCGGAATCTGGAAGGGGCCAGTGGACGATACCACCCGCTGGGCCTGGATAATGCCGTCGGATGTCGTGACGGTAAAACCGCCAGCGCCTTCGTTGCGCACGACGCTCAGGACTTCGACGCCGGTACGAATCGGCGCGTTGAATTTTTCTGCATAGGAGACAAAATAATCAGCCACCTTGTCTTTGGGGACAAAGCTGTCAGCATCGGCTCCGGGAAAGGTCATGCCCGGGAAACGGTCATGCCAGGCTGGGCCATTGGCGACCAGAGAATCCCAGCGAACGCTGCGCCAGGCTTCAGCAATACGATTCTTTTCCAGAACCAGATGAGGTACCTCCAGGCGCGTCAGATGCTCACTCATGGCGATGCCTGCCTGACCAGCCCCAACGATAAGGGTATCGATGTTTGTCATATTTTCTGTCATGTCTGCATGCCTTCTAAATGCCAGGCTTTATTACCTTGGGATGAATAAAGCTAGGTTATGGCAGACAATAAATTCAGTAAATTATTATAAATATACGATCTCGATAGAAAAAATATCTCGCACCAGCAGTGATCATTCAGGCTAATAATTATTAGCTGTTTTTATGGTGGATTCGCCCAGATTGTAATTACGGCAATAATCCATAAACAAGCGGGCAGGGTGAGTGGGTTCATTGTTTTTAAGATAAGCCATAATCAGGGTAGAGCTTTCCATTTCATCTTCAATCTCCACATGAGCCAGCTCCTGGCCGTCGTAGGTTGTATTGGTCAGTGGCCGGGTAACCAGTATTGAAAACCCTTGTCCCTGACCCACCATACAACGGACCATTTCAATAGAAGGCGAAGCGTAGGCGACTTCCGGGTGGAGTCCTTTTTCGGTAAACAGGCTTAAAAAATAGTTTCTGCTGGGAATAACATCCAGCAACACCATAGGCTCCCGGCTCAGTTCGGTCAGGGTCACTGACGGCTGCTGGGCCAGCGGATGGCCGATGGGCAGCAGGGCATAGGGGCGATGGGGTGCATTCAGGGCTTCCCGTCGGATGGAGTTGTCCAGCTCCAGGTCGTACAGAAACGCCAGGTCAAACTGGCCCCGGTGCAAACCGATCATCAGTTCGTGCTGCTCGCCATCATGCAGTTGTACATCGATGCCCGGGTACACTTTCTTGAATCCGGCAATCAGCCGGGGAATATACAGCGGTGCAACGGATTCAAAGCTGCCAACCGTGATTTTGCCTGAGGTCTGGTCACTGCTGGCCAGTGAATTTTGCTCAAATTCATAGGAGAGGCGCAGGAGCTCTTTGGCTTTTTCATAAAAGCGGCGACCTCCTGGTGTCAGCGACACCCCTTGGGCATGATGCCGTATCAACAGCTGCTGGTCGAAGGTGTCTTCAAGGTTCTTGATGGCGATAGATATAGACGGCTGGGCAATGTGCAGCCGACGGGAGGCCTCGGCGATACTTTGGGTTTCAACGACCGTGGTAAAGTAGTGCAACTGCTTCAGCGTGAAGTTTTTCATGGATGAGCCATCTATAAAATATTGTCAGTGTATTAGTTCCTATATATTTTTTATTTGCAATAGGCATGCCATGATCGGAATGAATTGGCCTGTTCGCTAGCGGAAGTGATTTGGACCGGAATGCCCTGAAATATGCCGGTTTGGCTTTGGACATGGACTAATAAATCAATATGCGTGCGTTGTTTTGGAGCGTTGTGATTCCTGTTGGTGCATAAAATGCCATGTATTCGGGTGCAATTTGGTAATGGGCGTAAAAGGTTTGTGAAAAATTGATCTGGATACTACCTATTTTTTTTAAAGCTAGAAGCTCAAAAAATAATAATTGTTTACGATTTGTATATTCCTTCATAGTAATTACACCTATTTGAAACCCGCTTGCTCTTTGGGAGAGCATAGACGGTTTTATAATTTTATTATCAGGTGGTAACCCTATGGCATTTGATTGGGACTACATGTTCAGTCTATTCAGTCTAACCGATTTCTGGTTGGCAACCTGGACCGTTATCAAACTCAGTTTGGCCAGTTGGGGGTTGAGTGTTGTCGTGGGCTTTTTACTGGCCTTGGGGAAACAATCCAGTCGACCGCTGTTAAATATACCGGCGAGCTTTTATATCTGGCTGTTCCGAAGTGTGCCGTTACTGGTACTGCTTATTTTTGTTTATAACATGCCGCAGGTATTGCCGATCAGTAGCGTGATCATGAGTGATCCTTTCTGGGCTGGCCTGATTGCCCTGGTGCTGTGCGAAAGTGCCTATGTTGCTGAAATCCACCGGGGTGGTTTGCTGTCGATCCCCAAAGGACAGGGTGAAGCGGCCCGTGCTCTCGGGGTGCGTTTTTTTGGTATCCAGTGGCTGGTGGTGATTCCCCAGGCATTACGAGTGGCGTTACCCTCCCTTGCCAATGAGTATATTTCCATCGTCAAGCTGACGTCGCTGGTCTCGGTGATTTCGCTGACGGAAATTCTGATGGTAGGTCAACGCCTGTATTCCCAGAACTTTCTGGTGTTGGAAACCATGGCAGCGGTGGCAGCGTTTTATGTCTTTATCGTTACCTTGTTTGATTTTTTGCTGAAGCGTCTTGAAGGCTATCTCGACGTGACCAACAAGAAAAGCAAGGTCCCATCAGCAGCACTGACCGCCGCTGTCAATCAGGCGCCAGCAGCCGCTCTGACACCACCCAATGAATTTGATGGCCCGGCGTTGCAGGTATCGCAGCTACACAAGGCCTTCAATAATGTTGAAGTCCTTGGGTCGGTCGATCTGAGCATCAATCCCGGAGAAGTGGTGTCCATCATCGGGCCATCCGGCTCCGGCAAAACCACCCTGATTCGGCTGATGAATGGTCTGGAGCAACTGGATCATGGCGAAATCGATCTGAATGGCCAGCCGTTTCTGCAGCTGCATCACCATGGGCCAGATAAGTCCCGCTTTGTTGAGCACTCAGAGCATCGCCGCAAGATTGGCATGGTGTTCCAGAGTTTCAACCTGTTTCCACACCTCAGTGTGCTCGATAACCTGATGCTGGCGCCCTGCTATCACCGCATCGCCGACCGGCATGAGCTAGAGATGCAGGCTTACCAGCTATTGAACAAGGTGGGCATGCTCGAACACGCCTGGAAATACCCTCATCAGTTGTCCGGTGGTCAGCAACAGCGGGTCGCAATTGCCCGGGCACTGATGATGCGGCCGCAAATCATGTTGTTCGATGAGCCGACGTCGGCGCTGGACCCGGAGAAGGTGAACGAGGTGTTGCAGGTGATTGAAGACCTGGCACGAGAAGGCATCACCATGGTGATTGTTACCCACGAGATGAACTTTGCCTTCAAGGTATCCGATCGCATTGTCTTTATGGAAAAAGGGCGCGTGGTGTGTGACGACACGCCCGAGGTATTACGCAGTGGCCAGAACCCTCGCGTGGATGCCTTTTTGAAAGATGTTTCTTTGGCCTGATTTAATATATTTGGGAGTGACTCATGATTGAACAATGGCAAATAGACCAATATCACGGACAAGGTTTTCTGCTTGTTAACAATGTACTGAACCCGGATGACGTTGCGGCCCTGCAATCCGAATTTGATGGTTGGGTAGAAGAAAGCCGCAAGCACGAAACCCCATGGGGTGAAACGATTGATGGGCGCGCCCGTTTTGATATCGAAGGTGACCACGCAGCGGATCACCCGTCGCTGCGACGCGTCAGCTCGCCGACCGAGATTTCAGACGTCTTCAAGCGTATTGCGCTGCAATCACGGGTTGCACAAATTGCCGGTCAGCTGGTCGGCAGTCGCGGTGCCCGCCTGCACCACAGCAAGGTGAACTCCAAACTGCCACACACTGCGACGGAAGTGAAATGGCATCAGGATTTTCCGTTTACCCCCCACAGCAATGATGATCTGGTGACCTGTCTGCTGATGATCAGCGAAGTCACTCCGGCCAACGGCCCTTTGCAAGTGGTGCCGGGCAGCCATCGTGGCCCGCTGTTCTCCCACTGGCAGCATGACCGCTTTACCGGCACGGTTGATGACGCCGTGATCGCCGAGCACTGCCAGCAACCAACCTCTTGTTACGGCCCTGCTGGTTCCGTGTGTTTTATGCATACTCGTGTGTTGCATGCTTCCAGCCCGAATGAAACCGAATTGCCTCGCACCATTTTTATCAATGTGTACGCCGCTGAAGATGCCTTGCCATACGGGGACAACCCGCTGCCGAGCATCCATTCTGGCGAACTGGTATGGGGTGAAGAAAGTGGTGAAATACGCAGCACCAACAATACCCTGCGTCTGCCAGAAAAGCCCAAGGGCGCCTCGTTCTTTGTGCAACAGGCGGGTAATGATCCGCTCAACTACTGATTCCTGATTCCCAATAGACTCACGAGAGAAATGATCATGACGTTTTTTGCCCGTACTGCAGGTTCAACGGTGCGTTCTGTCGCCGTAGGTATTGTTGGAGCAGCGCTGTCGCTGACATCCCTCAGCACCCTGGCGTTCAAGGAACCTGGTAAAATCATCGCTGGTTCAGATATCACCTTTTTTCCTTATGAATATATGGAAAACAACAAACCGAAGGGGTTCGATATTGAATTCCTGGAAGGGCTTGGCAAGGTCATGAGCCGGGAAGCCATTAATATTGATACTCGTTGGGCTAACCTGATTCCCGGTTTGCGGGGTGGCCGTTTCGACATTACCAACTCGTCGATGTACATCACTGCCGATCGTATGAAAGTGATCGACATGATTCCTTACCTGAAAAGTGGTGAATCCATTCTGTCGATCAAAGGCAGTGACTATCAGCCTGAAATGCCAGAAGATTTCTGTGGTCATCGCATTGGTTCCATGGCGGGCACAGCCTGGCTGAAACAGTTGCAGACGCTGTCGGTAGAATATTGTGAAGCCAATGGACTGAAGCCAATCGCGATCAGTGAATACCCAACCGATCCCCAGACTACCCAAGCAATGCTGTCGCATGCAGTAGAAGCCCAGATTACCGATGCGGCTGTTGCTCGGGGTGTGGTGGAGAAACTGGGTGGTCGAGTTGTGATTTCTTCCAGGACGCTGATTTATCCAGTGCTGAACGGTTTCGGGGTGAAAAAAGGCAACGACATCGTTCGCAACGCCCTGATTGCAGGGATCGAAAAATTCAGTAAAACGCCGGAATACGCCGCGTTATTGAAAAAATACAACTTCCAGGCACCGACTGCGGCCGATATTGAGTCGTTGTTGCCGAAAAAATAAGCCTGCTTTTGAGGATTCAATACTGGGTTCTGGTTGCTGTTGCCGTATCAGAATCCAGGGTTGGAGCCACGGGTATGAAGAGCCAGCGTCAATCGCTCTGGATACCTGGCTACCCATAACAATCCCCATTGGCTGGCAGTTAACACATCATTATCGACAGCAGCCCCTATCAACGCTGACGCATCATTGACGTATAGCGCAAGTACGCATTTTACCGGAGTAACCTATGTCGCTTTCTCTCGAAGAGCAGTTGCGGATCGATCTCGCAGCCAGCCTCCGCATTGTTGCCCACCTGGGTATGCATGAGGCTGTGGCTAACCATTTCAGTGCCGCCGTTTCCGACGATGGCAAACAGTTTCTGATGAACCCCAAGTGGAAACATTTTTCCCGCGTCTGTGCCAGCGACATGCTGTTGCTGGATGCCGACGATGCCCGCAACGCCGAACGGCCTGAAGTGGATGCCACCGCCTGGTCGATCCATGGCCAGCTGCACCAGCGTTTGCCCCATGTCCGTGTTGCGATGCATCTGCACCCGGTGTACACCACCGCCATCGCGACGATGAAGAACCCGCACATTCCTGCGATTGATCAGAACACCGCCCGGTATTTTAACCGGATGTCTGTCGACACCCTGTTTGGCGGCATGGCCAATACCGTGGAAGAAGGGGCGCGTTTGTCTGGCCTGCTGAAAAACAACAGCCGCTTGTTGATGGGTAATCATGGCGTGATGGTGACCAGTACTGATATTGGCGTGGCGTTTGATGATATTTGGACACTGGAGCGCGCCTGCCAGATTCTGGTGGCCGCCTGGTCAACGGGCCAGCCGCTGAATATCCTGCCGGATGAGGTGGCGGAGAAAACAGCACGGGACTGGGAAAGTATCCCGGACTTTTCGCGCCAGCACTTCGAGGAAATGAAGCAGCTGATGATCGCTCAGGACCCATCGCTGCTGGATTAATGGTATCGGGTCCGGGCCGGCTTGTTGCCGCGCAGCCTTGCACCAGACGGCAGAGCTGCACGGGCCATAACCAGCCTCAATGGCTGATCATCCAGGGCCGCATGCCCGGGAACATCTTTTCGCCATTGGCGGTGTACATCAGGTTACTCTTGCGTTTGCTGCCACAGCCGCAGCCCTTGTCATGCTTGTGACGGTTATCAAACAGGTGTTGCTGCTTTTTCTCGTGCTCTTTTTCCTGGTACTGGCTGGCGCTCATGACATCGGGTGCTTCGCGGGATTTCTCGTTACGCTCCATGGCGGCGCGGGTTTCCTTCAGCACTTTGGCAATGGCCGGGGGCAAAACAATGACCCGGGCCGAACGGGTGTGGCATTGAGGGCATGGCTGGGGCTGGTCGTGCTCTTGCATCGGGGCCAGTTCCTGAAAAACCCCGTGGTGCGGGCATTTGTAGTCATACATGGGCATGGTGGCTATCTCCGGCAGTCTGTCAGTGCACATCATGGGAAAACAACAGCAGTGGCGCGGTTACCCGGCCACTGCCAATGGGCGCGTGGATCAGTCGAGATCGGCTGCTTTGGGAATATCGATGGAGCCATCCAGATGCTTGATGGGGCCATCGGCAGACGGTTTGATATCAAATTCGAAGATATCGGTCGGTAACCACAAGGTGGCGCAAGAGTTCGGAATATCCACGACGCCACTGATGTGTCCCTGAATCGGTGCACAGCCAATAATGGCGTAACCCTGGGCTTCGGTATAACCGAATTTGGTCAGGTAATTGATGGCGTTCATACAGGCTTGCTTGTACGCCAGGCTGGTATCGAGGTAATGCTGTTTGCCGGCATCATCCACTGAGATACCTTCAAAAATCAGATAGTCATCGTATTTGGGAACCAGAGGGCTGGGTTTGAAGATCGGGTTTTTGACCTGGTATTTGGCCATGCCATCCTTGATCAGGTTGACGCGCAAATGAATCCAGCCGGCCATTTCAATGGCGCCACAGAAGGTGATTTCACCATCTCCCTGGCTGAAATGCAGATCGCCAACCGATAAACCGGCACCGTCCACATAGACCGGGAAATACACCTTGGCACCACGGGTCAAGTCTTTGATGTCACAGTTACCCCCGTGCTCTCGTGGCGGTACGGTCCGTGCGCCTTCGGCGGCTGCGGCGGCTTTTTCGTCCCCTTCCAGTCGTCCCATATGGGCGGTGTCGGCGTACGGCAGGCAGGCGAGTGCCGGTTCCCGGTCCGGGTCGGTATCAAACAGTTCTTTTTCCCGGTGATTCCAGGTATCCAGCATGTCCCGTGAAGGCAGACAGCCAATCAAGCCGGGGTGCAGAATGCCCGCAAATTCAACGCCGGGAACGTGGCGGGATTTGGTGTAGATGCCGTTAAAGTCCCAGATGGATTTTTGCGCTTGCGGGAAGTGGTCGGTCAGGAAACCGCCGCCATTTGTCTTGGCAAAAAAGCCGTTGAAGCCCCATTGTTGCTCGGCAAAGGTACCGATATCGAGAATATCCACTTCCAGCAAGTCTCCGGGCTGAGCGCCTTCCACCGCGACCGGGCCGGAGAGAAAATGCACCTGGGTCAGGTCGACATCACGGATGTCTTCGGCGTTGTCGTCGTTCTTGATCTGACCGCCTGTCCAGTCATAGCACTCGATAATAAAGTCATCGCCGGGCTTGACGGTAGACACCATGGGAATATCCGGGTGCCAGCGGTTGTGGACGCTGTCGTTCTCGTAAGCAGACTGGTTAAGGTCAATTTTGATGATGGTATCAGTCATGGTTAGCTCCTTGATGGGCAAGTACGGCTTTGGAAAAAACGTGTGGATCGACGGCGACCGGGCCGTCTTCGCGGGTATTGGAAGGTGAAGGCGCTGAAGCGTGTGTGGCCGGGTCGGCCGCGGCGCTTGGCATGGGGCCTGCGCTGAACGTCAGGGCGTCGTTGCGTAGCAAGGCGCGCAGCTGGCGAGGATGGGCGCAAGACGGCAGGGTGAGCAGGTAGCTGGCCAGTGGCACAACAACCTGGCGTTGAAACAAGCGCTGAATGGCCCGGGCACCGTAGTGCTGGTCAAAGTCGCCACGACTGAGCCAAAACAGGCAGGCGTCGTCGAGCAACAGGGTCAGCTGATGTCTTTTCAGACGCTGGTTAAGCTCATTCAGCAGGGTGGTGACTACCTGTGGCAGTTGTTCGCTGCCGAGGCTGGCAAAACGTTCGATGCAATGAATCCGGTTGAGGAATTCGGCATCAAAGTGATTATCGAGGGCGCGCTGCTGCAACCGGTGTTTGAGTCTGGCCTGCCATGCGGGTGGCAGCCATGGGCGCAGCGGGTGGCGCTGCCATGCCCGTGAACCCAGGTTGCTGGTCATGAACACCAGAGTGTTACGGAAATTCAGTGCTTTCTGACCCGATGCCAGAGTCAGCTCGCCGTTATCCAGAATATTCATCAGGCTGCGGACCACGTCCGGGCTGGCTTTTTCTATTTCATCAAACAGCACGATGCCGGGGCGGCTGTTGCTGCCCTTGATCAGTTCCTCGTTGAGCAGCGTCAGGTTGTCCTTGCTGCCGACGTAGCCCGGCGGCGCCCCGGTAATGGCGGCGCTGTAATGGCTCTGCGACAAGGTATTCATGTCGATGCGGCAGAAGTGGTTGGCATCACCATGCAGGGCTTCGGCAATGCGGCGCACCATTTCGGTTTTGCCCACTCCGGTATCGCCAAGGAACAATGCCGTCAGCAGTGGGCGACGATCGTCACTGAGCCCGGCCTTGAGCACATCCAGCTGGCGGCACAAGCTATGAATAATTTGCTGCTGCCCCACCAGATGACGCTCCAGTTGCTGTTGCAGCTGCGCCGGTTCGAAAGCAAAGCGGGAGTAAAGCGCCGGGCGTTCGGATGCCGCGGCGTCACTGGTGTGGGACTGGCGCTGTTGTGATTGCAGACGATCGTTAATAAACACCATGGTTATCGCGCCTCAGGAACCGGATTCCATGGTTTTTTCCGGTGTCGGAATACCACCTACCGGGCATTCTTCCGTACCGATGGTGCTGCGCGTCATGGCCTCGACGTCGTCGCGGGCCTTCTCGGCATCGGTGACCCAGGTGCGGTAAAACTCGAACGGGCAATCGGCAACGCCACGGTCACCATCACCGGAGGCGTGCATACCGGTGTAACCCCGGTGCAGCAGCTTGAACAGATGATTCTGGGACTGGTCGTTTTTGCGGGCATCGCGGATTTGTGACAGCGATAACTGGGCGTATTGGATGCCCATGTCTTCTTCGCCACATTCACCAAGGGTGCGGCCATCAAAACCAATAATGGCGGAGTGGCCAAAGTAGGAATAAACCCCGTCGAAACCGGCGGCGTTGGCCACGGCGACGTAGCAGTTGTTGGCCCAGGCCATGGACTTGGACATCATCACCTGCTGCTCTTTGGCCGGGTACATATAGCCTTGGCAGCGCACAATCAGCTCGGCGCCTTTCATGGCGCAGTCGCGCCAGATTTCCGGGTAGTTGCCGTCGTCACAAATGATCAGGCTCAGCTTCATGCCTTTGGGGCCATCACTGACGTAGGTACGATCGCCGGGATACCAGCCTTCGATCGGGCACCAGGGCAGGCATTTGCGGTATTTCTGGACGATGTCACCGAGATTGTTGATCAGCACCAGGGTGTTGTAGGGCGCCTTGTTGGGGTGTTCTTCGTGCTGCTCGCCGGTGAGGGAAAACACCCCCCAGGTGTTGGCCGCACGACAGGCAGCGGCAAACATATCGGTTTCCGGCCCTGGAATGGTGGTTGCGGTGGCCATCATTTCGTCGTGGTCGTACATGATGCCCATGGTGCTGTATTCCGGAAATACAATCAGATCCATCCCTGGCAGACCTTTTTTGATGCCCTGGATCATCTCGGCAATGCTGGCCGCGTTGTCGAGCACATCGGCCCTGGTGTGCAGGCGGGGCATCTTGTAGTTCACCACGGCGACGCCGACGGTATCGTTGCTGCTTGAAATATCACCATGACGCATGGTTGTTCTCCTTTGGCTCAGATTCGGTTTAGACGGACAGGTAGCGGGTGATGGTGGCCTGATCGGCCTCCTCGACAGGCACGTCGAGGACGATGTTGCCTTTCTCGATCACCAGGATGCGATCGGCGACGTCCAGGGCGAAACTGAGCACCTGCTCAGAAACGATGATCGACAATTTGCGCTGGTCGCGGATCGTGCGCAGGGTGCGCGCCATTTCCTTGATGATGCTGGGCTGGATGCCTTCGGTGGGTTCGTCCAGCAGCAGCACGCTGGGATTGCTGGCTAACGCCCGTGCGATGGCAAGCTGTTGTTGCTGGCCACCGGACAGGTTGCCGCCACGACGGTGCTGCATTTCTTTCAGTACCGGGAACATGACGTAGAGATCTTCGGGAATGTCATTCTTGCCGGTGGAGGTGAGGCCGGTTTCAATATTTTCTTTCACCGTCATGGTGGAGAAAATCATCCGCCCCTGTGGCACAAAGCCGACACCAGCGCCGACGCGTTCGTAACTCTGGAGTGGCACCAGATCGACTCCGTTGAGGGCAACCGTTCCGGACTTGCTCGGAATCATGCCGATCAGCGATTTCATCAGCGTGGTTTTGCCCATGCCGTTACGGCCTAGCACGGCGACAATTTCTTCGTCTCCGACACTCAGGTTCATATTGCGAATCACGTCACTTTGACCGTAGGCAACGTTGTAATCGGTTAGCTCAAGCATTGTTTATCTCCTCGTTTACCGGCTTGGCGATCAATGGCCCAGGTACACTTCAATGACTTTGGGATCGTTCTGAACCCGCTCCATCGAGCCTTCCGACAGCACCTTGCCCTGATGCAGGACGGTGACGCGGTCGGCGATGTCGGCAACAAACTGCATGTCGTGTTCAATCACCAGCACTGAACGGTCCTTGGTGATTTTTTGCAGCAGTGCCGCGGTTTGCTGGCGTTCAGAAACCGACATGCCCGCCACCGGTTCGTCGAGCATCAGCAGCTCGGGGTCCTGGATCAGCAACATGCCGATTTCCAGCCATTGTTTCTGGCCGTGGCTGAGCAGGTCGGCGGACATATCGAGCTTGTCGGCGAGGAAGATCATCTCGGCAATTTCGATAACCTTGTCGATTACCTGCTGGTCGCGCCGGAAGGTCAGTGCTCCCCAGACGTTGCGGCCTCTGGGGTAGGAGAGTTCGAGGTTTTCAAACACCGTCAGGTCTTCGTAAATCGACGGCGTCTGGAACTTGCGGCCGATACCGGCATGGACGATCTGGTGCTCGTTCATGCGGGTCAGCTCCTTGCCCTTGAACTTGATCGAGCCTTCAGTGGCCTTGGTGCGGCCACAAATCAGATCCAGTACGGTGGTTTTACCGGCACCGTTGGGGCCGATAATGACGCGGATTTCCTGCTCCTCAACGTAGAGCGAGAGGTCGCTGACGGCCTTGAAGCCATCGAACGAGACTGTCAGGCCCTCCACGCTGAGGACGAAGTCCTTCTGCTCAATGTGCTTGTTAGTTTCCAGCATGACGGTGCTCCACGGTGGGGTTGGCAGAAGGAGTAGACGAGGTTTCGGCCGTTGTCGTCACCGCGACGGCGGGAATGGTGCTGGGCGGTACGGGAGAGCGTAAGCGGGCCGGCAGGCGCGGTTCGATATAGGTTGTCCAGACACCGGCGAGGCCATTCGGGAAGGCCATGACCACACCGATAAACAAGGCCCCCATGGCAAACAGCCACAGCTCCGGAAAGGATTCCGAGAAGCTGGTTTTGGCGGCGTTGACCAGCAGAGCGCCATACACCGCCCCCAGCAGTGAAAGACGACCACCAACGGCGCAGAAAATCACCATTTCGATCGACGGCACGATGCCAACAAAGGTGGGTGACATAAAACCGATCTGCAGGGTGAACATGGCACCACCAATGGCGGAGAACACCGAAGCCAGACAGAAGATAAAAATCTTGAATGCCGAGACGTCATAGCCAGAGAAACGCACCCGGTCTTCCCGTTCCCGCATCGCGACTAACAGGCGTCCCAGTTTGCTGTTGATGACGTATTTGCCAATAAACAGACAGACAAACAGCAGGGCCACGCAGACGAAATAAAGAATGTACTTGGCTTCGTCGGTACGAATATCCCAGCCGTGCAGGGTGCGCAGGTCGGTGATGCCGTTAACCCCTCCGGTGTAGCCTTGTTGGCCAATGATCAGGATGGTCAGGATGGCGGCCACCGCCTGGGTGATGATGGCAAAATACACCCCGCCAACCCGGCGTTTGAACATGGCAACCGTCACCACAAAGGCGAAAAATGCCGGTACCAGAATAATGGCGAGCAAGGTAAAGCCGAAGCTGTGGAAGGGTTCCCAGAACCACGGCAGCTCGGTGAGCTGGTTCCAGTCCATAAAGTCCGGGATGCCCGGCGTTGTCTGGATGGCGGTGTTTTCCGGGCTGGAGGCTTCCAGCTTCAGAAACATCGCCATGCAGTAACCGCCAAGGCCAAAAAATACACCCTGACCCAGGCTGAGAATGCCGCCGTAGCCCCAGCACAGCACCAGACCAATGGCGACGAAGGCATAGGTCAGATATTTGCCGATCAGGTTGAGGCGGAAAATATCCATACTCAACGGTAGAACCACGATCAGCAACAGCGCCAGAATCAGCATATGGCTGAGCTGGTAGCGAGCGAACAAATGGGCAATAAAGTTCATGGGCGACCTCTTTATTTACGTATTTTGAGAGAGAACAGCCCTTGTGGACGCAGCATCAAAATGCCAACGACGACGAGCAGGGTGAGCACTTTGGCCATCGAGCCACTGAGGAAAAATTCCATGGTCGATTGCGCCTGAGAGATGGTGAAAGCCGATGCGATGGTGCCCACCAGACTGGATGCGCCACCAAAAACCACCACCAGAAAGGTGTCGACGATGTACAGCTGGCCGGAGGTCGGGCCGGTTGAACCGATCATGGTAAAGGCGGCTCCGGCGATCCCGGCGATCCCACAGCCGAGCGCAAAGGTCAGGCGGTCAACGCGGGCGGTGTTGATGCCGACGGCAGAGGCCATCGGCCGGTTTTGCACCACGGCCCGGGTTTGTTTGCCGAGTCGGGATTTCTGCATTGTCAGACCCACACCAACGGCGACCACCAGCGTAATGGCCATCACAAACAGGCCGTTGATGGGAATTTCCACCATATCGGTCAGGGCGATGGAACCCATCAGCCAGTCGGGCAGGGTGACGCCGACTTCCCGCGGGCCAAAGATGGTGCGATACAGTTGTTGCATGATCAGGCTCAGGCCCCAGGTGGCCAGCAGCGTATCGAGTGGGCGTTTATAGAGGTGCCGGATCATGGCCCATTCGATAAAGGCCCCGAGCGCGCCGGCGGCCAGAAAGGCGAGGATCAGGGCGACAAAAAAATACAGGCTGTACAGGGATTCCGGCAGGTATGACGAAAAGACATTGGACGTCAGGTACGTGGTGTAGGCGCCGAGAATCATGAATTCGCCGTGGGCCATATTGATGACGCCCATCTGGCCAAAAATAATCGCCAGCCCCAGTGCCATCAGAACAAAAACAGAAAACAGAGTGAGACCGGCAAATCCCTGCATGGCAAAAATCGAGGTCAGCTCGGTCATGGTGTAGTCGGCAAACATGGTGTTTCCTCCCAGTGGGTTGTAGCGCTACAAGCAGCAAGATAAGCAGAAGGGGAAGCGGCCCTGGCGGGCCGCTTGTTGCGGTTCTTGCTGAGTCACTTGCCTGGTAACACTGGCTTAGTAACCTTCAGGGAACGGGTTAGGCTCGATCAGCTCGGAGCTTTCGTAAACCACCTTGTATTGACCATCCAGCTGGGCGTGGCCGATACGGGTTTTGGACCAGAGGTGATGATTGTCGTGGATGCGGACATAACCTTCTGGAGCGGTGGTCAGCTCGATGTCAGGAGAGGCGGCGCGGACTTTGTCGATATCGAAAGAACCGGCTTTTTCAACAGCGGCTTTCCACAACCAGGGGCCAAGGTAAGCGGCCTGGGTGACATCACCGATCACAATGTCGTCGCCGTATTTGGCTTTGAAGGCTTTAACAAACGCTTCGTTGTTGGCGTTTGGCAGGCTTTGGAAGTACTTCATGGAGGCGTAGATGCCATCGATGTTCTCGCCACCAATGCCGAGGATCTCGTCTTCGGTCACGGAAATGGTCAGGAACAGCGGCTTCTCTTTGGTCATGTCGATGCCCGCGGCTTTCAGCTGCTTGTAGAACGCCACGTTGGAGCCACCAACCACCGAGATAAAGACGACATCCGGTTTTTTCAGTTTGATTTTGTTGATAACCGAGTTGAACTGGGTGTGTCCGAGCGGGTAGTACTCTTCGCCAACCACTTTGTCGCCAAGGACACTTTCAATGTGTTTGCGGGCAATCTTGTTGGAGGTACGTGGCCAGATGTAGTCAGACCCCAATAAAAAGTATTTTTTCGCGTCTTTGGCATCATCCGCCCAGTCGAGACCCTCGAGAATTTGCTGGGTGGCTTCCTGACCGGTATAAATTACGTTGGGTGATTGCTCCAGTCCTTCGTAGAAGGTCGGGTAGTAGAGCATGCCGTTGTATTGCTCAAACACGGGCAATACGGCTTTGCGGGAAGCCGAGGTCCAGCAGCCGAACACGGCAGCGACCTTGTCGCGGACCAGCAGTTTCTTGGCTTTTTCGGCAAAGGTTGGCCAGTCGCTGGCACCGTCTTCCTGGGTATATACAATCTGGCGACCCAATACGCCACCCATGGCATTGATCTGGTCGATGGCCAGTTTTTCAGCCTGTACCGAACCGGTTTCACTGATGGCCATGGTGCCGGTAATGGAGTGCAGGATACCGACGGTGACGGTGCTATCGGTCACGGCAAGGCCGGTTGAGTTGGCGCTGTCAGCCAGTGCTGGCAGGCTGACGTGTGCCAGCGCCAGGGCGGCCGGAATGGCCAGCATGCGACGTAGCAGGGTACGGCGTGTACCTCTGGTTGAGTCGTAATTCCTTGATTTTGAAATCATAATTGGGCCTCTTCATGGGGTCTGCTGTTGGCGTAAGGAACGTTATTCAGCATCCATCATCGGCCGGGGAATGGATATTCGCGTCTTGTGACATCGATGTACGTACATTGACGCATACCCGCAAGCCAGGCTTGTCGTTATGGTCTTGATTCATTCGGGAAGGCGATACGATCGCCGTGGATATAAACCAGACATGTCGCAACCGTCGCCGTATGCCAGTCGTCGCAGTTACAACCGCTGGGTCGCAAACCAGACACTGGAAGACTTTGCCTTACGTTTTACTGCCAAAGATGCCCGCCGCTGGTCAGCGGCCCGGGTTTCCAATACCGCACTGGGCGCCATTTCATTTCTGGCGATGGAGGCCATTGGGGCCACCGTGACGCTGATGTACGGTTTTGATTCCGCTGTTGCTGCCATCATGGTGGTGTCGGCGATTATTTTTCTGACCTCGATTCCGATCAGCTATTACGCCGCCCGCTATGGGGTGGATATCGATTTGCTCAGCCGTGGCGCCGGGTTCGGTTATATCGGCTCGACCGTCACCTCGCTGATTTATGCCTCGTTTACCTTTATCTTTTTTGCCATCGAAGCCGCCATCATGGCCTCGGCGATGGATATCCTGTTTGGTATGCCGCTGTGGGCGGGGTATCTGTTCAGCTCCTTGCTGGTGATTCCGCTGGTAACCCACGGGATTACCGTTATCAGCCGGTTTCAGCTGTGGACGCAACCGTTGTGGATTGTGCTGCAGGTGCTGCCGTTTGTGTTCATTCTCTGGCAAGAGTGGTCGGTGGCGCTGGAATGGGTGAATTACCCGGGAGAAATGTCGCAGGCTCAGGGCGTCGAGGGAGCTGATGGGCATTTTGACCTGATGTATTTTGGCGCTGCATCGGCGGTGGTATTTGCCTTGATTGCGCAAATTGGTGAGCAGGTTGATTTTTTGCGCTTCCTGCCGGAGCCGCAGCCCAAAAACCGTTTGCGCTGGTGGCTGGCACTGATCGGGGGCGGCCCAGGCTGGATTGTGGTGGGCATGTTGAAAATTCTGGCCGGGTCATTCCTCGCGGTACTGGCGGTGAGTTCAGGCATGTCGATTGCCGAGGCGTCTGACCCGACTCGCATTTATTATATTGCCTTTGGTTATCTGACGGACTCACCCATGGCGATTCTGGCCATGACCGGGCTGTTTGTGGTGCTGTGTCAGGTCAAGATCAACGTCACCAATGCCTATGCCGGATCGATTGCCTGGTCGAATTTCTTTTCCCGCCTGACTCACAGCCACCCGGGGCGGGTGGTGTGGCTGGTGTTTAACGTTGTGATCGCGCTGCTGCTGATGATGCTGGGGGTATATGAATCGCTGGAGCGGATTCTGGGTATTTATGCCAACGTTGCGGTGGCCTGGGTCGGGGCGCTGGTCGCCGATCTGGTGATCAATAAACCACTCGGACTAAGCCCCAAACATATCGAATTCAAACGGGCCTATCTGTACGACATCAACCCGGTGGGTTTCGGTGCCATGGTGCTGGCCTCGATCATTGGCGTGATCAGTTTTATGGGGGTATTGGGCCCGGTCGCTCAAGCGTTATCACCCTATGTTGCATTAACGACCGCGCTGCTGGTGTCTCCTCTGATTGCGATACTGACACGCGGACGTTATTACCTGGCCAGGGATGTCATTGTCCAGGATTCCGCGGTCTGTGAGTGTGTGGTGTGTAATAACCGTTTTGACGCCGAAGACATTGCCAGCTGCCCGTTGTACAAGGGCGCTATCTGCTCCTTGTGCTGCACGCTGGAATCCCGTTGCCACGACCTTTGCAAAGACAACGCACGACTGAGCGACCAGATTCAGCAACTGTTGGAAATGGTCTTGCCCGTTTGGATGGTGGAACGAATGAACCCGAGGCTGCTGCAGTTTTCCGGGTTGATGGCGATTATCGGATCGATCGTAGGGGGCCTGTTCTGGCTGGTGTATGCGCAGATTCCCTCCTATGCCGAAGGGCATTCACTGCTGGCCGGGACGCTGGCGCAGGTTTATCTGCTGTTACTGATTATCATCGGCGTGTTGATCTGGCTGTTTGTGCTGGCCAACGAAAGCCGTTTGTTTGCGCTGAACGAATCCCAGCGGCAAACCGAGCTGTTGCAACAAGAAATTATTGCCCACGAAGCCACCGACCGGGCCCTGCAGGAATCGACGGAGCTGGCCGAGGCTGCCAATCGCGCCAAGAGCCGCTATCTCGGGGGCATCAGCCATGAGTTGCGCAGCCCGCTGAATTCCATCATCGGTTATGCCCAGCTGCTGGAAAAGGACGAAACGCTTTCCGGGCGGCAACGGGACAAGGTGAAGCTGATTCATCGCAGTGGTGACCACCTGGCGGATTTGATCGAAGGATTGCTGGATATTTCCCGTATCGAAGCAGGACGTCTGGAAATTCACCGCGATGAGTTTGACCTGCACCGGTTACTGGATGAGCTGGTCGATATGTTCCGGCTGCAAGCCGAAGACAAGGGCGTCCGTTTTGACTATCAGTTGTGCCCATACCTGCCACAGATTGTCCGTTCGGACGAAAAGCACCTGCGCCAGATCCTGATCAACCTGCTTTCCAACGCGGTTAAGTTTACACGGGCCGGGACGGTGTCGCTGAGTATCAGCTATCGCAGCCAGGTGGCCGAATTCATGGTGACGGACAGCGGCCCCGGCATCAGCAATCACGATATGCAGCGGATTTTTCTGCCATTTGAGCGGATTCGCAAGCCCGGTGTCCCCCAAACGCCAGGGACCGGGCTAGGGTTGACCATTTCCCGCTTGCTGGCCGATATCATGGGAGGCGATATCAGTGTCGACAGCCAATTTGGTCAGGGCAGTGTGTTCCGTTTGTCGATGATGCTCGCCAGTGTGGCACTGCCGGAGCCGGGGATTGCACCAGAGCGCAAGATTGTTGGTTACCAGGGCGCAGAAAAAACCTTGCTGGTGGTGGATGATGATCCTACCCATCGGGGCCTGATCAGCGAGATCCTGACTCCGGTCGGTTTCGAAGTGCTGGAAGCAGAAGATGCCGGTGCCTGCATCCGAGTATTGCAACAAACGCCGGTGGATTTGCTGTTGATGGATATATCCATGCCGGGAATGACCGGGTGGCAATTGCTGCGCCAACTGCGGAACGACGGCGTCAGCAGCCCGGTGGTGATGGTCTCCGCCGATGCCGAAGATCGGCAGTCGGCATTGGCTCAGGGGGATGCCAGTGATCCGGCGGAGCGACTCAATAACGGCTATCTGATCAAGCCGATCCGCGATCGCAAGTTGCTGGACATGGTTGCCAGAGTGCTGCAGTTGCAATGGCAATACGACGACGATGCATCTGAGCTGAGTGCGCCGTCGGGTGCCGACCCTGTCGATATGACGTTATCAGAAGCGAGGGAAATGCTGGCGGCTGCCGAAGTGGGGCACATTGTGGGCATGGAAGCCGTGCTTGAGCAGATGGAGCAGCGGGGCGCTGCTGCGACCATGCTGCGACGAGTACGACACTACCTCTCGGCCTTCCGGTTCGATGAGCTAATCACACTGACCAAGAAGGTGATCAATGATGAAACATAGCGTCAGCGTCACGGCATCGGGAAGCAGTACCCAGGGAGTGGTACTGATTGCTGATGACACCATTGGTTCACTGGGCATGCTGAATGAAATGCTCGTGCAGGCCGGGTATACGGTGTTGGTGGCCATGGATGGTTTGCAAGCCCTCGCCGTGGCCGAAAGAATGATGCCCGACCTGATTCTAATGGATGCCATGATGCCGAATATGGACGGCTTTGAAGCCTGTGAGGCGTTAAAAAAAGATCCTGATCTCGAAGGTATTCCCGTGATCTTTATGACCGGGTTAAGCGACAGCATGGATGTGGTCCGAGGGCTGGAATCCGGCGGCGTGGATTATGTCACCAAACCCGTGAATCTGGATGTATTGCTGGCCCGGGTGCAGGTTCATATCAGCAATGCCCGCAAGACGCGCCGGGCAATCGGTTCGCTGAATGAAATTGGCCAGCCAACCTTTGCCTGTAACGTGCACGGCCAGCTGTTGTGGTGTTCCAGCCGCACCATCGAAGTCTTGGCCAAATCCGGTTTGTCCGAACAGGCGTTTCAGGAGGCGACCAGTGCCGCGTTGGCGAGCTGGTTTGCCAGTGCTCCGGAACGCTTTCAGCAAGTCCGGGTAGAGCAGAATGCAGGGCAGTTTCTGGTGAAATTTCTGGGTTTACCAGCACCGGGCGAATATTTATTGCGGCTGGTGGATGATGATGAAATCTCGCTGCGCCAGACGCTGCGTGACCATTTTCAATTAACGGTACGCGAGGCCGAAGTCTTGCTGTGGTTGTCGCGCGGTAAAACCAACCAGGAAATCGGCCGCATCCTGACCATGAGCCCGCGCACGGTCAACAAGCACCTTGAAACGGTCTTCCGTAAAATGGGGGTTGAGAACCGCACCTCGGCTGCCGCGCTCAGCCTGGGGTATCTGAGCCGGTTGTGAGTTCCTGTGGCATTTGGGCAAACCACCAGAGGGATCGAGGGCTGAGAATCCTGTTTCCCGGTGACTGTGTACGAATGGTTCCCTGAGCGACAACGTATAAACTTGCTCTTGTAAATCAAATGGATAGAGTGAGCAGCAACAGTCATTAAAGGAAGCTGGTGTGCAAACCCTTGAACAGTTACGTAATGGTGAGTTGAAAGGCTGTCGTCATCTGAAGCTGACACAAGCGCTGGAGACCTTTCCGGAAGAAATTTTTACCCTGGCCGACAGTCTGGAAGTGCTGGATCTTTCTGATAATCAGCTGACCGCTTTGCCCGATGACTTGTCGCGCCTGCGTCATCTGAAAATATTGTTTGCCTCGAATAATAATTTTCAGCATTTTCCTGAGGGTATTGGTGGCTGTAGCGCGCTGGAAATTGTTGGTTTCAAACACAATCAGATCCATCACCTCTCCGAGACCTGTTTACCACGAACTCTGCGGTGGTTGATTCTGACGGATAATGACATCGTACGTCTGCCAGAATCGATCGGGTCGTTAGGCAAGCTGGAAAAGCTGGCTTTGGCGGGTAACCGAATCGGGTTTTTGCCAGACAGCTTCCAACAGTTAACCCAGTTGGGCTTGTTGCGTATCTCTGCCAACCAACTGGCAGAATTTCCGGCGGTTACCTTAACGTTACCCAAGCTCGCCTGGTTCGCTTTTGCCGGTAATCCTTTTTGTGCACCAAGGCAAACACATGCCGATTTTCCGTTGGTGGACGCTGAAGCGCTGGCCTTGACCGAGACCTTGGGACGAGGTGCTTCTGGAATTATTTCCCGGGCTTATTGGCAATCGCTGGAGCAACAAGAGATATTGCAGTCAGAGCAATGGGTTGCGGTAAAGGTTTTTCACGGCGATGTGACCAGTGATGGCTATCCTGAGGATGAACTGGATGCCTGTTTGTCGGTGCCCGCCCATAAAAATCTTGTCACGGCGATGGCCCGTATCAACGCAAACAATATGAGCGCATTGGTGATGGAACTGATTCCGGCCCATTACCAGAATCTTGGCCAGCCACCCAGTTTACAAAGTTGTACCCGGGATACCTTTACCCAGGGGCAGCGTTTTTCTTCCCGGCAAGTCGAGCATATGGTTAGGCAAATGCGCAGTATTGTGTCGCACCTGGAACAGGCTGAAGTGTGTCATGGTGATTTGTATGCCCATAACACCCTGATTGATGCCGAGGGTAATATCCTGTTTGGGGATTTTGGTGCGGCTTCCCGGTATGAGTATTTGTCGGCGCCGCAGAAACAAGGCATTCGCACCATTGAACGCCGCGCCCTGGATCATTTTATTGATGACCTGCACGGCCTGATTCCATAAACACCGCTTTTCAACAACCTGCTAGACTCCGGTCATTGAATGAACACAGGAAAAACAACATGAGTCAGCAAGACAATTTGGTGTGGATGGATCTGGAAATGACCGGTCTGGAGCCAGAGCAGGATGTGATTATTGAAATCGCGACGATTGTGACCGATGGTCAGCTGAATCTGATTGCCGAAGGTCCGGTGATGGCGATTCATCAACCTGCGATTCTGCTGGATGCCATGGATGAGTGGAATACGCGTACCCATGGTAATTCAGGGCTGGTGGAGCGAGTCACCAACAGTCCGATCAGTTGTCGCGAGGCCGAGCAGCGGACGCTGGCGTTTCTCAAACAGCATGTCAAAGCCGGAACCTCGCCCTTGTGTGGCAACAGTATCCATCAGGACCGTCGTTTTCTGGTCAAATACATGCCGGAGCTGGAAGCGTTTTTCCATTATCGCAACCTGGATGTCAGTACGCTGAAAGAGTTGGCCAAGCGCTGGTCGCCGTCGGTGGTGTCTTCGTTCGACAAGGCGGGCAGTCATCAGGCGCTGGATGATATTCGTGAGTCCATTGCGGAGCTGGCGCATTATCGCGAGCATTTTCTCCGTTTGCCGGAATAAGGGCGCATCACAAGGTCAGGTGTCCGAGCCAGTCAGAGCAGAGACTAGACTATGGCCCCCAGCGGTTGGTATCCCATAACAGCCAGCTGGCCGGGTCCTGCTTGAGCTGGTTGGCCAGGGACTGGTTGATACGCTCGGTGATTTGGCGGGCTTGTGCCGGCAGCTGGTCGTCAGCGACGGCCTGTGTCGGGGTCAGTGATGGCTCAAATACCTGACGGTACTGGCCATCGTTGGTTCTTAGGGTGTAGGTCGGAATCAGTGCCATGTGATGACGCAAAGCCATTTCAGCGGCAAAGGTTGAGGTCCAGGCGGGCTGTCCGGCAAAGTCGATTTGTTGGCCGTTACGGCCTTTCTTGACCTTGATGTCGATCAGAATATGGGCGTTGTCACCGTTTTTCAGATGTTGGATCAGTTCACCGGTACGGTTGGTCGAAATCATTCTCGGGCCGACCCGAAAACGCCGGTTAAAACTCAGGTAATCAAAACGGGTATCGGCAAAGTCGCGGTACAACTCCCAGGCTGGAAATCCCAGTTGCTCGATAATCCGGCGGTTCATTTCCCAGTTATTGATATGGCCGCTGACCCATAATATTCCTTGTCCCTGGTCTTTGGCGCGCTGTACGTGTTGCAGCCCTTCTATCTGTGTTCGTTGCCGTTCGTTGCCATCCATGGTGAGGGATTCGGTGGCGGTGAGCAGCATATTGGCGTAATAGCGGTGACGGATATGCTGGCGCTGGGCGACGCTGGCATCAGGCAACAGGCGTTGCAGGTTGTTGTCGAGGTAATGGTTTTTTTTGGCCAACAGCAGGCGTGTCAGTCGGGCAAGGATGGGGCCGGTGGCGGCGTAGCGGCTGATTTTCTGTATTCTGGCCCGGCCCATTATCCGGATCAAACCCACCAGCACTGAAGCCAATAACCAGAGTAGCGGGCGCAGCAGATAACGCTGAAGATAAGTGGTCATAAGGTGTACTCGGTGGTGTGGCCAGGCAACGGCTTAAATTGGCTCCAGCCCATCTTCGAACACCCAGCCGTGTTTGCGGCAAAAGCGGAAAATGCGATTAACAACCGGATTGGCCCAACCGTTCAGAATGCAGAAGTCGACGCCAAGGTCGAGATGGTGGGATTGATGCTGCTCTTTTGTCATAAACAGTCTGGTTTTTTGCAGGACTCGCACCAGCAGGGAAAGTTTGGGCCGATGGGCACAACTGTGTGCGTATTGGGTCAGCATCAGGGCACCGATCAACGTCCAGCCAAACAAGGCCGTCAGGGAGCCGATCCAGTCGAGGGTGTGCAGCAACAGTAACGACACGGTGGCTGGCAGGGTGACAAAATACATCGCGGGCATGATCAGCCGCAGGAAACTGCGGCGGCCCAGTGCGCCGGGGCTAAGGTGGTGAACCTTGAAATCAAAGACAATGGTTTCCAGTGGTGAAATCTTTTTCATCACCGCAGTGCGTTGTTTGAGATATTCCTCCGAGCCTTTACTGCCTTGATAAAAGTACAGTTCCTTGAGGCCAGAGTTTGGCGTAGTGCGCCGATAATCGAGAATAAAATGGGCGACGCCAGACAACAGGTCGGCAAGATAAATCGCCAGAAAAATGACCGGGACAGCCCAGAGAGTTATCTCGCCAGACGTCGCAATACCGACCAGCAAACAGAAATACAGGGTCATGCACAAGCTCACCGCACCGTAGTGCAATAACTTGTTACCTGTAACCCCGTTATTGGCGGCAGAGGGCTTTATCTTTGGGGAGATCCGGGATCCAGGCAAGGTCAGGACTTTCCATATGGGCTGGTCAATAAGCGCTCTATAGTATCGAGCGGATTGGCATATTACAAACCGGCAGGCCAGGTTACTTGACCTGCCGGTCGAAACGAAGGTGACGTTGGTCTGTGTGGTGGTATTGCGATCAGGCGGGCTGATTGTCCTCGCTGACTTGTTCAAGGTTGGCCAGTCGTGCGCCTTCTACAGCGTCGAGGAAGTCGTGCCCCCAGCGTTCGATATCATGGTGTTGTACGGCGTCAAACGCATCCCGTATACGAGAGCGTGCTTCGGCTTCATCCATCACCAGCCCTTGCCAGGCGCTGTCGGCCAGTTCATGGGGTGAGTGAGGGTTGGTAAGTAGCGCTCCACGCAGTTCGGCAGCGGCACCGGCAAATTCTGACAATACCAGCACTCCGGCTCCGTCGACCATTCCTTGGGTGGCAACGTATTCCTTGGCTACCAGATTCAGGCCATCGCGCAGAGGGGTAATCCACATCACATCGGCCATGGCGTAATAGGCAACCAGTTGTTCAAACGGCACTTTGCGGAAGAAAAACTGCAAGGGTGTCCAGCCGATTTGGGCAAAGCGGCCGTTGATGCGTCCGACGGCCTGTTCGATATCCACCTGCAGTTCGGCGTAAACGGTCATCTCGGCAGCGGCAGGAACACAGATAGTGACCAGGGTGACGTTGCCAATCAGCTCTGGGTGTTCATCCAGCAAGCGTTCGAAAGCGAGCAGTTTTTCCAGAATCCCCTTGGTGTAGTCAAGGCGTTCGACAGACAGCAAGACCCGGGTGCCTTCCAGCTCCTGTTTGAGCTGGCGGATTTGTGTCTGGATTTCCGGCTTGTCGAGCGCATGGGTAATACGGCCAAGATCCAGCCCTACCGGATGCGCACCCAGATGAATGATGCGGCCATGAACCTTGATAACGGAGGTCATTTCTTCCAGACCGACGGCACAGCCGTAGGTCATGAAGCGCGGTGCACAGTTCTGTTTTTCCAGCACCTTGATCGGCGTAACCCCACGGGCAACATCGACGAAGTTTTCTGACTGGCGTGGAATATGGAAGCCGATAAAATCGCACTGCAGCAGGCTGCCGATAATCTCACGACGCCATGGCACTACGTTGAAGACGTCGGCAGACGGGAAGTAGGTGTGGTGGAAAAAGGCAATGGTGACGTCGGGACGCAGTTCGCGCAGGAAAGCCGGCACCATCCAGAGGTTGTAGTCGTGGATCCAGACAACGGCGTTTTCGGCGGCTTCGGCGGCGGCTCGTTCCGCAAACAGGCGATTGACTTCCAGGTACACCAGCCAGTCTTCTTCAAGAAAGGTGGCGCGCTCCCAGAAGGTATGCAGTGTTGGCCAGAAGGCTTCCTTGGAGAACTTCTTGTAGAAGATATCCACTTCATGAGGCGTCAGGGCAACACGGGCCGTCATCAGTTTGGGGTATTTGACAGCGTCAACCGGGCTGCGGGTTTTGTAACCAGGGGTCTCGGGGTCGACCGTCGACCAGGCAACCCAGGAGCCGGGTTTGCCGTCACCAAAAAAGCTCAGCAGCGTCGGGATAATACCGTTGGGGGAGGATGGCGGCCGTTCGACCATCACACCGTCTTCTACTTTTTCTTCAAACGGCAGGCGGTGGTAAACAACCACCAGGTCGGACTTGCCGGTTTGTTGTTCTTCGCGGGATTCTGCTTCGACACCGGCCATACCCAGAAAGCCAAAATGATTGAAGGCTTCAATAATGCCGCCACAACCGGCTTTTTCTGCGTGGTAGACCATGGTGCTGCGCTCGGTGGCTTCCAGCAGACGGCTTTCGGAGCCGCCGACACAGACAGACGGGTAGTCGAGCTCAATCATTTCCAGATCATTAAAGCTGTCGCCAGCAATCAGCACTTGATCCTGGCTCAGCTCCAGCCATTCGATCAGGCTGTCGAGGGTGGTGCCCTTGTTGACTCCACGAGGCAAAATATCCAGATACTGGTCGGAAGAATACATCAGGTCGCAGCCCAGCTGACTGACCGCGGCTTTTAATTCATCAGACAGGGTGTCTTGCTCGCAATAGAAGGAGCAACGACGTTCCTGGGGGACATCCTGACGTTGCAGCTCGGTAAAGGGTTCCAGTGCATTCAGTACTGCCAGCTCCCCCGGCCAGTTTTGTTCCACTTCTCCCTGGATATGAGTAATGGGTTGCAGGGTTTCTCCATCCACTATGGTGGCACCCACATCACAGATAATGTAATCCGGTTGGGGAATGGACGGATCAGATAGCAGTGGCAGAACCATTTCGATGCCGCGGCCGGTGACAAAAGCCAGGCGGATATCGGGGTGGTGATTGATCAGGTGATAAAGCTGTTGGCGATCGTCCGGGTTGCCGGACAAAAAAGTACCATCAAGGTCTGTGGCAAGTAACATCGTGCGTATTCTCCTTCCGGGGCTGGGTTCATCTTGAACGATGGGCGGCCCTGGTTGACTGGTCGTGATGTCGTCTTGGACATCGGGTTAATTGGCTTCTGCAGCCATGATGCCTGAGCCTTGGCTCGGGCCATGTGGAACAACCGGTCAAACTGCGCTTGCTGTAATAACTGGCCGAGTGACGGTGTTCCTGAATGCGTTTGTGTATCTCTGTTGTATGTTTCTTTTGTTACGTTTTGTCGGATAAGGTTCGTTGTTCTGTGGCCTCCGCCCTGCTCACGAGGTTGGAGGCTGGGTTAACGGTGGTTCATCTGGCTTCGTGGAACTGCCCGGTTCCTCTGTGTTATCCACTGCGGATGTATCCGCTGTCGGCTCGCTGTCGTCGATGTCATCTTCCGGCAGCATTTCCAGTGCGGTAGGCGTTGTCCGTACCATGGGTACAAACGGCGCGGCGGATTCAATGTCATCGGCCTTGGTTTGTGGCCGTTTCAGCGAGTAAAAGGCATAAGCAGCAATCATCATATGAGCCAATACAAAAAACAGCAGCAGTGCCAGCGGGCTGTAATATTCCATCAGAGTCCCTGCAACAGCGGGGCCAGCTGCGGCACCCATGCCATGAATCAGCAGCAAGGCACTGCCGGCAGGCAGGATATCACCAGGTTCCAGATGGTCGACCAGATGCGCAACGGATACCGGATACACCGCGAATGCAGCACCACCCCAGAGAGCCATTAGCGACAGTACCAACCAATAGGAGGCCGGTAGCAGAAACAGCAGCAAGGCTGCTATCACACCGGCGGAAGCCGTGATTGCCAGCACCTGGCGGCGATCGTGGTGATCCGAATAGCGCCCCAGCGGGTACTGGAAGATAGCACCACCAATAATAGTCGCCGACATCAGCATGGCCACCTGGCTGCTGTCGAAGCCGATGCGCTGGCCAAAGACCGGCATCAGTCCCCAGAAAGCCCCCATCGCAAGACCGGAAAAGACGCCGCCAACGACAGCGACCGGTGCCAGCTTGACCAGCCTTTTGGGTGAAAAACGTTTCACTTCCGACACCGATGGCTGGGCCAGACGCGTCCAGGTAATCGGCACCAGACTGATACACACCAAGATGGCCGCCAGCGCGAAGAGGGTAAAGTTGGCCGGGCTGTCGAGCTGCAAGAGTTGCTGCGCCAGCGCCAAGGAGACCAGGTTAACGGCCATATAAATCGCAAACACCTGACCACGCTGCTGTTGTGGTGTCTGGTTGTTGAGCCAGCTTTCAATAATGGTGTACAGAATCACCAGTACTGCCCCGGTGACGACTCGTAGCAAAATCCAGGCGATCGGATTGACCAGCAAGCTGTGCAACAACACAACCGCAGCGGCAATGGCAGCACAGAGCGCAAATGCCCGAATATGACCAATGCGGCGCAGAATGGGCAGGCCAATATAAAAACCGACAAAAAAACCGGCAAAATAGCCCGAACTGATATAACCGATCAGGCTGTCACTGTAGCCCTCGAGGCCACCCCGCAAGGCCAGCAAGGTGTTCAGCAGACCACTGCCGAACAGCAGCAGGGATACCCCAAGGAGCAGTGAACCAATAGGAATAATCAGCGGCAGCATAATAATGTTGTTCCTTTCATGTGGGTGTCGTTCATGGCTGACGATTAACAACAGGGAAAACAAACCTGGCTGTCTTGCTGACTTGTCGCCTGCCAGATTGGACCGTGTAACGACCAGGGAATCTAGCGGTTGCATCACAGGGAATTGACCATTGGCCGACACCACCTTCGTTATGGCAATGTACCCGTGTACACCAGGGATCGGGGTGATTGCCCTTGCCCAGGTAAGGAGCTGATTGACTGAGAATATGGTCGTTGCGTTGGATATGTGCCGCCATCTGAAATGAAAACAAGACCTAGAATGGCCCTAAAACAGGGCATATTGCCAGTATTGTCCACAATGCGAGGCGCCAGAGTCGGTTTTTTTGAGAGATATCGGACGGGTTATCCGTATTTTACCTCTAGGGATGACTTTGGTTGCTGGTGGATTTTTCAGAACGTCTTAACAGAAAAAGGGAAGTCAGCCCCAAGATTTTCGCACTACATTTACTCCGCATCGAGCCAGTGTTTGCATTCAAGCGACTTGACAGTTAGTGATAATATCGTTCATCAATTGTCGTTTTGGCCCATATGTAATACAACAGCCTGAAATAACGGCGGTAAACACCAGCGAGTGAGTCAATAATGGCTATCGAAAGGGAACATTGTATCGCAAACTCAATGAGTAAAGGGTTTAACGTATGCTGGCATCAGCAAAGAGATAGCTGCTTCTTTCAGGTGGCTATACTCTGAATATCCAAGCTCAAGGCATCGAAGGATAGACAGAAAAACAAAAGACAATAACAGGAAATTTATTGAGTGTTACTGGACAACAAAACCAGCGGCCACGTTGGTAACGAATTAAAAAAACACCCCTTTGCAGGCTCTAGGCTTTCTGTTCTATCGAGTTTGTTTACCCTGTACGGTTTTGCTTCTCTGAAGCACGAACTGAAACAGCTGGAGTCAGCAAGGGTTATTTTTACCGAATGGGATTCACTCAATCTGCAAAACCTGGTCGGCTCAGAATCAGACGTTCGCTTACTGAACCAGCTGCAACAAAAACGCATCGCCAGCGAGTTTGCGCAATGGCTCGGGAACAAGGTCGAAGTGAAAGCCAGTGTATGGTCTCAGCCGGGTCAGAACATTATTCATCTAGGGTCATCTGAGCAAAGTTTTGCCATTAACGGTAGTGCCACGCTCAGCCCAACCGGGCTGGGTGAGGTACGTTCCGACGCATTACAGATGAATATGGGGCTGTCTGACCCAGAGAGCACCAGGCAGCTGCTGACATGGTTTGATAACGTCTGGGCTGATCCACAGAGTCTTCGTGATATTAAAGATGACATCATCGCCAGATTGAACGCCATCGCTGCCGATCAACCAGCCGGTTTTATTTATACCCTGACACTGTTTCATCTATTCAAAGACTTTCTGGAAGACATTGACGAAGACAATATCATTCGCAGCAAAACCGGCGTTAAAGACACTCAGGTCTGGAACAAACTCTACAAATTCCAGAAAGATGGTGTACTGGGAGCGATAGACAAACTCGAAAAACACAACGGCTGCATTATTGCCGACAGCGTGGGCCTGGGTAAAACCTTTGAAGCCTTGGCGGTCATTAAGTACTACGAACTGCGCAACGATCGAGTACTGGTTTTGTGTCCGAAAAAGCTCCGCGACAACTGGACGATGTACACGGTTAACGACAAACGTAACCTACTTGAGGCAGATCGTTTTAATTACGACGTCTTGAATCACACCGACCTGAGTCGCCTGAATGGCTACTCCGGCGAGATCAACCTGGAGACATTAAATTGGGCCAACTATGACCTGGTCGTTATTGATGAATCGCATAACTTCCGCAATACACCGAGTAAGGCCAAAGGTAAAAGTCGTTACGAACGCTTGATGAATGACATTATTTGCTCCGGGGTGAAAACCAAAGTACTGATGCTATCGGCCACCCCTGTCAACAGTCGCATGACCGACCTGAAGAATCAGGTCGCCTTTATTACCGAAGGTCGGGATGATGCCTTTATAGAACAGGGCATCAAAAATATTGAATCCACTTTACGGCTTGCTCAAAAACAGTTTAATCAATGGGTGAATGAACCGGTCGAAAAGCGCACCACCGCGGCGTTACTCGACATTATGAGTTTCGATTATTTCAAACTGCTCGATATCGTGACCATTGCCCGTTCGCGCAAACACATAGAAAAGTACTACGGCACCGAAGATATTGGTCGTTTCCCGACGCGCTTGCCCCCCCAAAACATCTATGCCGACATCGATGCCTCGGATGAGTTTCCGCCGTTAAAAGAAGTCAACAAAACCATTCGGCGCTTGTCCCTGGCAGGATATTCCCCGCTTAAGTTTGTGCGAGAAGCCAAAAAAGCCGAATACGCCCGCCGTTACGATAAAGCCGTCGGTGCAGGCAAAGGGGTCTTCAAACAGGTAGACCGCGAAGAAAGTCTGATCCACCTGCTACGCGTCAATTTGCTCAAACGCATGGAAAGCTCAATTCATTCGTTCACGTTGACAGCCACTAAACTGGCGCAACAGGTGGATCGCCTTTTGGCCAAAATCGATGCCCACGAATCAGACGAATTGACCGAGCTGAATATCGAAGACATCCACGACGTTGAACTGGAATCCACCGAACTGGAAAGTTACATGGTGGGCAACAAAACCAAAGTACTGCTGCAAGATATGGATTTGATCCGCTTCCGGCAGGAACTGGAAGCCGACCGTGTATTCCTGACACACATCGCGGAAACCGCGCAAAGTGTCAATGCGGCTCGTGATGCCAAACTGGGACAGTTAAAACAGACCATTGCCAGTAAAGTGACCAATCCACTGAACCCAGGTAATAAAAAAATCATCGTATTTACGGCTTTTGCCGACACCGCTCAGTACCTCTATGCCCAATTAGCACACTGGGCACAAACCGAGCTGGGCATACACAGCGCACTGGTGACGGGCGGCAGTACCAATAAAACCACGATTCCGGGTTTAGGCTCCGACCTGAACACGATGCTGACCACCTTTTCCCCCATATCCAAAGAGCGCAACAAGATAGATCCAACAGCCACTACCGAGCTGGATTTACTGGTTGCCACCGATTGCATCAGTGAGGGTCAGAATCTGCAGGATTGCGATACCCTGATCAATTACGACATCCACTGGAACCCGGTACGTATCATTCAGCGTTTTGGTCGTATCGATCGACTTGGTAGTAAAAACACGCAAATCCAGCTGATCAACTTCTGGCCCAATATGGAGCTGGATGAATACATCAACCTGGAAGCCCGTGTATCCGGGCGCATGGTACTGCTGGATATCTCTGCCACCGGTGAGGAAAACGTCATCGACGACAACGCCAAAGAAATGAACGATTTGGAATACCGGCGTAACCAGCTACAGCAACTGAAAGATACCGTCGTCGACCTCGAAGACATGAGCGGTGGCGTATCCATTACTGACCTCACCTTGAATGATTTTCGCATGGACCTGTCCGACGAGATGAACGACAAAGCCCACTTGGCAGCCCTGGAGCAAGCCCCGTTCGGACTGTATGCCGCCGTCAGTATCGATGCCGACCTGGTCGCCGATGGCATTAAGCCGGGAGTGATCTTTTGCCTGAAGAATATACGCAGTGGCAAAGAAGCCGTTCAAGTGAATGAAAACTACCCGCTGGCACCTTATTTTTTGGTGTACGTAGCAGGTGATACTGACAACAATACCGCGGTTGACCTGAACTTCACGCAAAGCAAAAAAATACTCGACCTGCTGAAACGAGAAGCCTTCAAACACAAGACGCTCGACCAGCCCGCTATCGCCGAGGTCAACCGCACTACAGATAATGGACAAGATATGAGTCACATCCAGCATTTGCTGGCCACCGCTGTAGACAGCATTGCCGGTAAGAGTGAAGAAAAAGGCATTGAAAGCCTGTTTACCAAAGGCGGTACCGTACTAACAGCCAGCTCCAGTCAAGGAATCGAAGACTTTATGGTGGTGTCTTATCTGGTTCTGGTGGATAGCGATCCGAGAGACAAGCATGGCTGAGACAGACTTGGAAAAGGGGTTAAGTCTGAGAGAGCCAGCGCAGTTCGAGATGTTTCTGCGTAGCCTGAATGTGCCCAGTGCTTGTGTGCTTAATAAAACCCTGTACAAAAAGATGTTTCAGGAGCACGCCAACCTGGACGCCAAAGACAAAAAGGCATTAAAAGACGATGTTGAAAAAATCCGCTGGCTCTACACCCTAAAGCCCAGCACCATCAATATCGCGCCCTACAGAGACGATCTGCGTGACTATGACGAATTGGCCTTTCTGCAGGTGGAATTAAGCAATACCAAAAGCGCTGAACGACTCGGCCAACTGATCAACCGGGCGATCCCTTACCCTACCGTCATTTTTTGGGTGGTCTCTGAAAACGAAGGGCCGGCATCAAATGGCGAACCTGAGGTAAAAGAGCAGGTAAACGAACACGTCAACGAACAACTGGCTGTCTGCGTTGCAGATAAACGCATCAACAAAGCCGATAAAGAAAAGTGGGTGATCGAAGAATTACAGCTAACGCCCTGGCTACCGTTAACCGCCACTTCAGATAACGGGCAGGCATTTTTAAACAGCCTGAACTTTACCGCCTTGCCCCACAGCAACTTCTGGCAATTCTATCGCGCACTGATGGATCGTGTTCTGGCGCTTCAGTGTGCTGTCATAAGCGGGCACTTCAGTGTGGTGAATGGCAAAGCGGCGGAACAACAACGGCAACAATTGCAGCAGTACCACCAAATTGAGCAGGACATAAAAAAACTGCGCACCCAGATCAAACAGGCCGAGTTTAGCCAGCAGGTGGTTTTAAATACCCAGATTAAACAGCAGGAACAGCGGCTCAAGCAGATTGCCGAAACCCTGTAACCGAATTGCAGCAAGCAGAAGCCAAAAGCAAAAGAATACGAGGAAACACAGTGAAAAAGGTCATTCCAGAAATGGACAGCAAGAGCATGGACATCGTCGCCGACAACATCAGCAAACTCAAAGCACTGTTCCCGGAAGTCTTTACCGAAGGCAAAGTGGATTTTGATGCCCTAAAAACCGTGCTGGGCGAGTATATTGATGACCACGAAGAGCGCTACAGCTTTACCTGGAATGGCAAAACCAAAGCCCGCATGCTGGCACAAACCCCAAGCGCAGGCACCTTACGCCCCTGCAAAGAAGAATCGGTTGACTGGGACAGTACGCAGAACCTGTTTATTGAAGGCGATAACCTGGAAGTGCTTAAGCTTTTGCAGAAGAGCTATCACAAAAAAGTGAAGATGATCTATATCGATCCTCCCTATAACACAGGCAAGGATTTTGTTTACAAAGATAACTTTAAAGACAATATCAAAAACTATAAGGAAATCACCGGTCAGGTGGATGGTGAAGGGCGCAACCTATCCAGTAACCCCGAAACCAGTGGGCGCTATCATACCGACTGGTTAAATATGATGTATCCGCGCCTGAAGTTGGCAAGGAATCTGCTGAAGGATGATGGGGTTATATTTATAAGTATTGATGAGGTTGAAGTTTCGAATTTAATAAATATTTGTGATGAGATTTTTGGTGAAGAAAACAGACTCGGGACGATTGTTTGGAAGAAAAAAACAAATGGCAATAATATGGGCTATATTCCACCTGTTCACGACTATTTTTTAGTTTATTCAAGAATAGCCTCTGATAATTGTCTACTAGGTTTTCCATTGTCTGATGAGTTCATCGAAAAAACGTACTCAAATTCTGATGACGATCCAAAGGGGCCTTGGACGACCTCTGACTTGTCTGCAAATCACGTCGGACCATATTTTGAAATTATTAATCCAGAAACAGGAGAGGGTTTCCTTCCTCCACAAGGAAGATACTGGGTGTTCAGTGAGGAAGAGGTTAAGAAGAGAATATCTGAAGGGAGAATTATCTTTGGGAAATCTGGTAATGGTCGTCCCATACAGAAGAAGTTTCTAAAGGAAAGGTCTTCGATGCGTAAGAAAGCTGAATCTTGGTGGGACTCGCATGGAATGAATGAAGATGGGTCTTCGGAAATAGCAAAAATTATTGCTCCAAAGGTATTTAGTCATCCGAAACCTTCCGTCACTATTAAACATATTTCTAATATTTGTACTCAGAATGATGACTTGGTTTTAGACTTTTTTTCTGGTTCTGGTAGTACAGCTCATTCTATTTTTGATCTGAATATAGAAGATGGTGGAAGTAGAAAATTTATATTAATTCAACTTCCCGAAATTACTGATGAAAAATCTGAGGCTTTTAAGTCTGGGTATAGAACCATAGCTGAAATAGGGAAGGAGCGTATCCGGCGTGTATCTGGCAAAATCAAAGAAGAAAACCCAGATTACCAAGGCGACCTTGGCTTTAAAGTATTCAAACTCGACTCCACCAATATCAAACCCTGGGAGCTGGACTTTGATCTGACCGAGCAAGACCTGGAAGATCAGGTTTCCAATATCAAACCGGATCGAAAAGAAGACGATGTGCTCTACGAGGTGCTGCTGAAGTACGGTCTGGATCTGACCTTACCGATCACTGAGCACAGCGTGGCGGGCCACAAGGTCTTTGATATTGGTATGGGCGCGCTGATGATCTGCCTGTCGGATGACATCACAACGGAAGTAGCAGAAGGCATTGCAAAGCTCAAAGACGAACTGAACCCGGAAATCATGCGGGTCGTGTTTAAAGACGCCGGTTTTGCCGACGATGTAGTAAAAACCAACGCGGTACAGATTCTCAAGCAGGCGAGTATTGAAGACGTAAGGAGCTTGTAAATATGAAGCCTTACCAACCAGATACCTTGCCCCTGCAGGGGCTGGATTATCAGCGCCTGTTTGCGGTAGTGGGCGATGCCAATGCCGAGCTAGCCCGTTACGATGGGCTATTGCAGGGCATAGTGAACCCATCGATTATGCTTTCGCCATTGACCAACGAAGAGGCGGTGCTCTCCTCAAAAATTGAAGGCACCCAGGCCACGGTTGACGAGGTACTGGAGCAGGAAGCCGGTATTCTCAAAGAGGGTGAAAAAGCCAAAGATATTCAGGAAATTATCAATTACCGTGAAGCCCTGCAGTCGGCTCATTACTATTTGGATGAGCGCCCGGTTACGCTCTCCTTTGTTCGCGAACTGCATAAAATTCTGCTCACGAGTGTTCGAGGGCAGGATAAAACGCCCGGCGATTTTCGCAAGGAACAAAACTGGATAGGCCGCTATGGTTGCACGCTGGAGCAAGCCTCCTTTGTGCCGCCCAACCCACTGCAATTGCTGGATCACCTGGAAGCCTGGCAGAGCTATATGGCGTCTGAAGATATCGATGTGCTGCTACAGACAGCGGTGGTGCACGCGCAATTTGAGTTGTTACACCCTTTTAAAGACGGCAATGGCCGTATAGGACGTATTCTTATCCCCCTGTTTCTGTACCAGAAACGCAAACTATCGCAGCCGATGTTCTATTTGAGTTCGTACCTGGAGGCTCACAGGGATGAGTATTACGTGCGCCTGCAGAATATCTCCCGCGAAGGGGACTGGAACAGTTGGATTGCTTTTTTTCTGCAGGCAATAACTGAGCAGGCAAAAAATAACAATGCCAAGGTTAAGCGTATTATGGCGCTGTACGACACCATGAAAGTCCAGATCCATGACATTACCCGCTCACAATTTACCGTGCATTTGCTGGATGCAATTTTTGATAAGCCCATTTTTGAAACCACCGACCTGGTAGCCCGAACGGGTATCCATAAACCAACGGCCATGAGCCTGTTAAGGCAGCTTAAGAGCGCGAATATCTTGCAGGAACTGCGCCCAGGAAGCGGCCGACGAGCGGCGGTTTTGTGCTTTCCGGAACTACTGAATATTGCTGAAGGCAGGAAAATCTTATGACTTATTTTGTGTATCGTCTGCTCGCTATTAGTGGTTTTGTGTATTGCAAATTTTGTTCTGCTGTACACAAGAGGTTTTGTGGTGATTCGGTGAGCCTCAAACACTACGTGAACGAGAGAGTTAGTCTCGACAACCGTTTGCTGCCCCTGTTTCTTAATGAATGTTGCTACGGATCGGTGGATCACCGTAACAAAAGCGAGGCTGGCGCATGAAAATTCAATTTGATGCCAATCTGGCTTATCAGCGTGATGCGATCGAATCAGTAACCAGTGTGTTCGCCGGTCAGGAAATCTGTCAGACCAATTTTACCGTGTCGCCTCTGCAGCCCTGGGAGGAAGGTACGCTGTTTTATAAAGATCAGGAAGATACTCTGGGTATTGGTAACCACCTGCGCCTGCTGGATGACGATATCCATGCCAATATCCGCAAGATACAGCTAAAAAACGGTCTCGCGCCATCAGAGTCCTTTGACTCAAAAGACGGCATTCACCTGACGGTGGAAATGGAAACAGGCACGGGTAAAACCTACGTCTACCTGCGCACCATGCTCGAGATGAATCGGCTTTATGGCTTTACCAAGTTTATTGTTGTAGTACCGTCCATTGCGATCAAGGAGGGTGTTCAAAAGTCACTGGAAATGACGGCTACTCACTTTAAAGAACTCTACGACAACGTTGCTTTGGAGTATTTTACCTACGATTCCAGCAAGCTGTCGGATGTGCGCAACTTTGCCACCAGCCCTGATATTCAGATTATGGTGATCAATATCGATGCCTTCCGTAAAAGCTTCAACGACCCGGAAAAAGAAAATAAAGCCAATATTATTCACCGAGCCCATGACCGGATGACGGGGGCCAGGCCGATTGAGTTTATCCAGCAAACCAACCCGATCGTAATCGTCGATGAGCCACAAAGCGTCGATACCACGGCCAAGAGTAAAGAAGCCATCGCCTCACTTAATCCTATGTGTACACTGCGTTATTCGGCAACACACGTTGAAAAGCACCATATGCTCTACAAACTGGATTCTGTGGATGCCTATGAGCAAAAACTGGTTAAGCAGATAGAAGTGGCGGGTATTGAAGTGAAGGACGGCCATAACAAGGCCTATATCAAGTTGCTCAGTGTGAACAACAAAAAAAGCCCGATCAGTGCCAAAATCGAAATTGATGCTCGCTTGAAAAATGGCAGCATTAAACGCAAGACAGTGACGGTTACCAGTGGTGCAGACTTGTTGGATGCCAAGTACAGCAGTGGCCGCGATATTTACGATGGATATATAATTGAGGATATCTACTGTGGTGAAGGTAATGAATATATCAGCTTTACCAGTAAACCTGATATTTTGAAGCTGGGCCAGGCGATTGGCGAAGTAGATCAGGATGAATTCAAACGCTTACAAATTCGTAAGACCATTGAAGAACATCTCGATAAAGAAATGCGCTTGCGGCCACAGGGTATTAAGGTACTGAGTCTGTTTTTTATTGACAAGGTCGCCAACTATCGTGGGTACGATAACGAAGGACACCCGCAAAAGGGTAAATTTGCCCTGATATTTGAAGAAGAATACGAACGAGCCATTCGCAAGCCAAAATACAGCCAGTTGTTTGACGGTGCCGATCTGGACACTGCCGCAGCGGGTGTGCATAACGGTTATTTCTCTGTTGATAAAAAGAAAGATGCCTCAGGCAGTGAGATGGTGAAAGACTCATCCGGCAAAACCGCCGCCGATGAAAGCGCCTATAACCTGATTATGAAAGACAAAGAGAAGCTGCTGAGCTTTGATTCCAAACTGAAGTTTATCTTCTCTCACTCGGCGCTCAAGGAAGGCTGGGATAATCCTAATGTCTTCCAGATTTGTACTCTGAACGAAACCAACTCAGTGATCAAAAAACGCCAGGAAATTGGCCGTGGTCTGCGTATCTGCGTGAATCAGGATGGTGAGCGGGTACATGGCTTTGAGGTAAATACCCTCACTGTAATGGCTAATGAGTCCTATGAGCAATTTGCCGAACAGTTGCAAAAAGAAATCGAAAACGAAGAGGGCATTAAATTCGGGGTCGTCGAACAGCATTTGTTTGCCAATATCGTGGTGCCTGTGGATGACCACCATCATGAATACCTTGGAGCAGATGCTTCAAAAGCGCTTTGGCAACACATGAAGTCACAAGGCTATATCGACCATAAAGGTAAAGTGCAGGATAGCCTGAAAGTTGCTCTCAAAAGTGGTGATTTGGAATTACCAGAAGAATTTACACCTCATGCGTCGCAGGTGGCGGCAGTATTGAAAAAAGTATCCGGTAATCTCAATATCAAAAATCGGGACGACAAAAAGAAAGTGTCGTTGAATAAAGCTGTTTTCTTGAGAGATGAATTCAAGGCGTTGTGGGATCGCATCAAATATAAAACCACTTTTCGGGTCGACTTTGATGTGGATGAGCTGATTAGACAATGTGCTGATGAAATCAAAGCCAACCTTCAGGTAGGTAAGGCCCGATTTATCTACCGTAAGGCAAAAACAGAGATTGACCGGGGTGGTGTTCATGCGGAGAAAGTGGCTGAAACCCCTAGCGTATATGAGTCCCGTTCTTTCGATTTGCCGGATATTATTACCTATTTGCAGAATGAAACCAATCTGACCCGTCGTACATTGGTTACCATTATTAATACAAGTGGACGGCTGGAGTTGTTTAAAAATAATCCTCAAAAATTTATTGAGCAGGTATCTAATATAATTCAGCATCAGATGCGTCTTTTTGTAGTGGATGGCATTCAGTATCAAAAAATCGGCGAAGACCAGTTTTATGCTCAGGAGCTATTTAGCGACAATGAACTGTTTGGCTATCTGAAGAAGAATATGGTCAAAAGCAACAAGTCTGTTTTTGATCATGTAGTGTACGATTCCGATATCGAGTTGGAATTTGCCTCAGCATTTGAGCGTAGTGACGATATCAGGCTCTACGCCAAGCTTCCTGGGTGGTTCAAAATTGATACTCCCTTGGGAACATACAATCCTGACTGGGCAGTGCTGATCGAAGTGGAGGGTAAAGAGAAGCTTTATTTCGTAGTGGAAACCAAAGGTACGTTGTTTGCTGATGAATTGCGTCCAACGGAAAAAGCCAAGATTGACTGCGGTAAAGCGCACTTCAGAGCGCTGGGTAAAGATGTTGAGTTTGCAGTAACCAATTCGATGGATGAGTTTTCAGGCAGATATGTGTGAGGTGCCGGTGGCCTGTCTTCAATCGGTGTCTTTGGGTTGGTAGTCGTGAGCATTATGTTATTCGATGGCGGCCTGGAGCTGTAGGAAATTGGCGCAATGGCCACATGGGCATTTTACTTAAACGATCGTTTCATTTGTGGTTGTCATCCATTCGCAAGCCATTGAAAATGGAAGGATAACAAGAGTGTCGGTCGCGGCACTGACCATTTTACGAGGATGAAGTCTGGAATGAGTACTTCGAATCTGGCGTTGGAACTGATCGATATTCACAAATCCTACGGCGACCTGAACGTATTAAAAGGGGTCACGTTAAAGGCTGCCAAGGGCGATGTGATTTCTATCCTGGGTTCCAGTGGCTCGGGCAAGAGCACCTTGCTGCGGTGCATTAATTTGCTGGAAAAACCCAGTCAGGGCGAAATTGTTATCGGTAATGAACAACTGATGCTGAAGCCGGGCAAAAATGGCGAGCTGGAAGCCGCCAGCAGCAAGCAACTCGAAAGGCTGCGCTCCTGTCTCGGGTTTGTGTTCCAGCAGTTTAATCTCTGGCCACATATGACCATTTTGCAAAACCTGATTGAAGCTCCGATACATGTTCTGGGTGTTCCCAAGGCTGAAGCCATGGAACGGGCACGGAAATTGTTAGCAAAAGTGGGGCTGGCTGATAAGGAAGGTGCTTATCCCGCACATTTGTCCGGTGGCCAGCAGCAACGGGTGGCTATTGCCAGAACCCTGGCGATGGAGCCCAAGGTACTGTTGTTTGATGAACCGACATCGGCACTGGACCCGGAACTGGTCAATGAAGTGCTGGCGGTGATGCGCGAGCTGGCCGACGAAGGCCGTACCATGCTGATCGTCACCCATGAGATGCGGTTTGCCCGTGAGGTGTCCAGCCAGGTGGTGTTTTTGCATCAAGGGCAAGTGGAAGAAATCGGCACACCCGAACAGGTGTTTGATAATCCGAAATCCCCGCGCGTCAAAGATTTTATGGCCAGTCACCAGGGCGGATGATGGCTCTGGTGTTGCGATGGCTGGTGTTGCGATGGCTGCCATGGGGCCCAACGATAGGTCTCGGCGGCTAATTCCCTGATTGATATTCATAACTCTGATATTCACAACCATGAGGAAAGAGAACGATGCGTAAGGTAATCACGACAGCCTGTTTGTTGGTATCCTGCCTGACAGCTCCACTGGCATTGGCGGGCGACAAGGTCCGTATTGCAACAGAAGGTGCCTATGCACCGTTTAATATGACGGATAACCAGGGCAACCTGATTGGTTTTGACGTCGATATCGCCAAGGCCTTGTGTGCCGAAATGAAAGCCGATTGTGAAATCGTGGCGCAAGACTGGGACGGTATTATTCCGGGGCTGCGTGCTCGCAAGTACGATGCGATTATTGCTTCCATGTCGATCACTGAAGAGCGTTTGCGGGTCGTGGATTTCAGCGAAAAATACTACGCCAACATGCTGGCTTTTGTTGGGCCTGAAGGCAAAACCCTGGATGTCACCAAAGCCGGTCTGAAAGGCAAGGTGATTGGTGCCCAGCGGGCCACTATTGCTGGTCAGTATCTGGAAGATAACTTCGGCGATATTGTTGATGTGAAGCTCTACGATACCCAGGACAACGCTTATCTGGATCTGGCGAATGGCCGTCTGGACGGCATCATGTCGGACAAGTTCCCGGCCTACGACTGGTTGCGTACCGACGATGGCAAAGGCTTTGAATTCAAGGGCGACGACCTGGATATCGATGACCATATTGCCATTGCTGTTCGTAAAGGCGACAAGCTGGCGAACAAATTCAGCGCTGCTATCAAGGCTATCCGTGCCAATGGCAAATACGCTGAGATCAACGCCAAATATTTCCCGTTTGATATTTACTGATATTGCCTGCCGGAGTCACTCGCTCTGAGTGCTCCGGTGCTATTTCTGCTTCTGGACGAGAGTCGCAACTGTTATGGATTTACAAGGGTACGGCCAGCTGCTGTTGAGCGGCTTGTGGGTCACCATTGAGCTGGCCTTGGTCAGTCTGTTTTTTGGCCTGATCATCGGCTTGTGTGGTGCTTCGGCCCGGCTGTCTGCTTCTCCTGTTGCCCGTGCGATCGCGACGACCTACACCACGGTTGTACGGGGTATTCCAGAGCTGTTACTGGTGTTGACTCTGTATTTTGGCGGTTCACAGCTATTGATGTGGATTGCCAGCATGTTTGGCTACGACGAATATATCGATGTTGGCCAGTTTGCGGCGGCAGTGGCGGCGCTGGCGATTGCTTTTGGTGCGTACTCCACCGAAGTGTTCCGAATGGCGATGATGGATTTACCCAAGGGCCAGTGGGAATCCGCCGCGGCCATGGGTATGACGCCATTAAAAACCTTTGTTCGTATCATCATGCCGCAAGTGTGGCGCCTGGCGATTCCTGGTTTGGGCAATCTGTTTCAGGTCTTGCTGAAAGATACGGCTCTGGTCTCTGTGGTTGGTTTGAATGAGCTGATGCGGCAAGCGTCGGTCGGTGCTGCCAATACCAAACAACCATTCGATTTTTATCTTGCTGCTGCCTTGTTGTATCTGTTACTCACGGTTGCCACCACACTGATTACCGGTTATCTCGAACGTCGCAGTAAACCCGAGTTAAGAGGAAACCGCGCATGAGCTGGGAGTGGGGGGTTATTTGGGAATATCTACCGCGGTTATTGGGAGGGGCTTGGCTGACTCTGGAGCTGGTGGCTGTTTCCGGCTTGTTGGGATTGGCTCTGGCGGTGCCGTTGGCGCTGGCGCGAGCATCGGCTAATCCGCTGGTGAGAGCGTTTCCGTACGCCTATATCTTTTTCTTTCGCGGTACACCATTGCTGGTGCAAATCTTTCTGATCTATTACGGCGCGTCACAGTTTGATGCTGTGAAAGAGTCCTTTTTGTGGCCTGTTCTGCGTGAGCCGTACTGGTGCGCGATTATTGCTTTCTCGATGAATACGGCCGCTTATACCGCCGAGTTGATTCGGGCGGCGATTCAGGCGATTCCCAAAGGTGAGATCGAAGTCTCGCTGGCGTTGGGGATGAGTAAATTGACCATGATCCGGCGTATTATCCTGCCGCGTGCTGCTGGTATCGTGTTGCCGGGTTACAGCAACGAAGTTCTGTTGATGCTGAAAAGTTCGGCGCTGGCCTCGACGATTACCTTGCTGGATTTGACTGGCATGGCACGGACGATTATTGCCAGAACCTACACGCCACTGGAAATGTTTTTTGCGGCAGGCATGGTGTACCTGGCCATTGCTGCCGTCATGATTCTGGTGTTCCGCTTGCTGGAGCGGCGACTGAACCGTTATCAGTTTGCCAAGCGCCCGTCATGATCTGACGCCTGGCTTCAGCACTTCTTGACGGAGCAAGAGTGGGGGAGTGCTGTGCTCGCTATCTCACTATATCGCTATCTCACTATATCGCTATCTCACTATCTCACTATCTCACTATCTCACTATCTCACTATCTCACTATCTCACTATCTCACTATCTCACTATGTTGGTTGCAGGTTGTTGCTCGTCGATCCGAGGTCTGTAGGGCGTCTATGCCTGAACGCTGTTTTGAATCCATGGCACGGATTCTGATGCAATGTTCACAAAGGCCTGGGCTGTGGGTGCCAGTCGGGATGAGCGGTAATGCATTTGCGTCAGTACCTGGGTGTGGTCATCTTCAATCGGCATAAATCGACAGCCTTGTGTAAACAGCTTCGACACGCACAAGGGCGCGATAGCAACCCCCAGCCCGGCGGCCACCATGGTTAACACTGTCTGCATGTGTTTGGGCTGGGCAGAAATATGGGGTGAAAAATGATGGCGTTGGCAAAGATTGATAATGCTGTCGAATAAACCTACGGCTTCTTCCCTTTGAAATAAAATAATGTGCTCTTGCCTGAGGTCATCCAGACGTATTGACTGCCGCTGTGCCAGCGCATGCTGCGAAGGCAGTACAAGGGTTAACTGATCGGTATAGAGCAATTGGCTGGTAAAAGTGGTTTGCAGCTCCTGCGGCAGTGGCCGAGAGATACCAATATCAATGTGATTGGTTTCAAAGGCGAGTAATTGCTCGGATGCGGTCATTTCAAACAGACTGATTTCAACATCCGGGTACTGGCTATGAAAACGCTGCACCAGATCCGGAATAAAGGTCAAACAGGCGGAAGGTAAATAGCCTACTTTCAGGCTGCCCAATTCACCATTGGCGGCTTTTTGGGTACGCAGGACGGCTTCTTCTGCTTGTTGCAATATGCGCGTTGCATCGGTGAATAATTGTCGGCCAGCCGCGGTGATATGCACATCGCGTGTGTTGCGAATAAACAACAGGGTGCCCAGTTCTTTTTCCAGCGCTGCGATATGGCGACTGATTGCTGGCTGCACGGTATGCAGCTCCCGCGCCGCAGCGGAAAAACTTTTTAATGTCGCAACGGCAATAAAACTTTTTAACGGCTTCAATTCCATTTATTGATACTCAATCCGTATGACTGTGATGATATTAAATCATTTCTGTTCTAACTGCCAAGGACTTACTCTGTGTGTTCCGGTGCGGATTTCAGGCAGATATTGGCTGTTGAATCTGTCTGTGTCATGACGCCGGGTAATTTTTATTCATGCAGGAGCTTCTGATTAATGAGCCGACTTTCTTCTTTGGGCAGCTATACCTTGCTGTGTATTTCCTGCCTGACCATTATGGTGGGGGCGGTGGTTGCGCCAGGGTTGGCCAGTATTTCGATGTCTCTGGGGGTCGCAGATCACGCCGGTTTCCTGATCACATTGCCTGCGCTGGGAGCGGTGTTGTTCGCGCCGTTTGCCGGGCGTTTGATTGATCGGTTTGGTGCTTATCCATGTACTTTTGTTGCTTTGTTTTTGTACGGTGCACTGGGCGTTTCCGGGCAATGGTTGTCTGGGCCTATAGCGGTATACAGCAACCGGATCGCACTGGGGGCGATGACCACGGTGGTGATGGCTGGCAGTACGACACTGATTTCACAGTTTTACGTTGGGCATGAGCGCTTGAAAATGATTGCCCGGCAAGGCATGGCGGTGGAGGCAGGAGGTGTGATTTTCCTGTTTATTGGTGGCTTGCTGGCGGTTCAGTCCTGGGAATTCCCCTTCTTTATCTATCTGGTTGCCTGGCTGTTTCTGGGGATGCTGTTTTTGTTTGTGCCTGATACGTCTGCCCAGCCGATATCGTTAGCGGAAAGCCCTGAATCCAGCGGGTCAGGCTCCAGGTCATTGCTGTGGGTGTATCTGTCGGCCTGTATGGCAATGATGATATTTTTTACGGTGATCGTGGTGTTACCTCTCAGTATGGAAAGGTCAGGTTATAGCGCCGATCACATTGGGCTGTTGCTGGCATTTATATCGTTTGTTGCGGTTATTACTGCCCACTTTTTGCCAAGGGTAAACCTGCGCTGGAAAGATAAGGGCACACTGAGTCTGGCGTTTGTATTTTATGCGCTGGCGCATCTGGCTTTTTATGTCGGAGCCAGCGTGTCGGTTCTGGTCTTGGGTGGATTGCTGGCGGGGATGGGATTCGGGCTTTCGATTCCATTGCTGAATCATATGACGGTTGAACGAAGTGACCCCGGCCAGCGCGGTAAAAATTTATCGTATTTTGCCATGGCTATATTTCTGGGCCAGTTCCTGACCTCTTTTGTGGAGCTTGTTTCGGGTCATTTCCTCTATCTGATCGCGGCGTTGGTGGCAGCCTTGTACGGTATTTGTGTCTGGGTGGTGTTTGCTCAACGTTCACCGGCAGCGCCGACAGCATCGTGACGGGCTGCGTGTCTGAGGGTTGTTGTAATCGCCGTGCCAGTGGTCGATGACTTGTTTGTGTTATCGCGACTGCTGTGCCAGCGCCCAGTCGATATGTTGCTGCACCAGCTCACTGACTTGTGGGCGTTTGTTTTCCAGCGCCGCCACCACGTCGAGGCTGGCGGGGGCGTTTCCCAGAGCGACCGCGATATTGCGTAGCCAGTTTTCATGGCCGGTACGACGAATGGGCATGCCTTCGGTTTTTTTCAGAAAGGTTGCCTCGTCCCACTGGAACAGTTCCAGCAGGGTGGCCTTGTCGAGCTGGTGGCGGGGGGTGAAGTCGGTTTCCTTGCTGCTATTGCTGAAGCGATTCCAGGGGCAGCCAATCTGGCAGTCGTCACAACCAAAAATACGATTGCCCATGCCTGGGCGCAGCTCTACTGGAATCGGGCCGTCCAGTTCAATGGTGAGATAGGAAATGCAGCGCCGGGCATCCAGTACCTGGGGGCCAACAAAGGCCTGGGTCGGGCAAATATCCAGACAAGCCGTACAGCGGCCGCAATGCTCTTGCGGGTAAGGTGGATCGATGGGCAGGGGCAAGTCGGTCAACAGTTCGCCAAGAAAAAAATACGATCCGGCTTTACGATTGATTAACAGGGTGTTTTTGCCAATCCAGCCCAGTCCGGCTTTGGTGGCTAACGCTCGTTCCATAATCGGGGCGCTGTCAACAAAGGCCCGAAACCCCAGGTTGTCGACTTCTGCTGCCAGTTTTTTCCCCAGTTGGGTTAACCGTTTGCGGATCAGCTTATGGTAATCCCTGCCCAGCGCATAACGGGAAATATAGGCGTTGTTGGGGTTTTGTAACTGTGGGATCAGGTCGACCTGCGGAGCCAGATAATCCATGCGGACACTGATTACCCGCACCGTGCCGGGCATCAGTTTGTCGGGACGCCAGCGCATGTCGTCATGGTCGGCCATATAGTGCATTTCACCGTGATAGCCCTGACTGAGCCACTGTTGCAGTGTGTGACTGTGCTCACTCAGGTCAATATCTGTCACTCCTACTTGCTGGAACCCCAGTTCATTTCCCCAGTCTGTCAACTGTTGGCGCAGCGCATTAAGCGTAGAAGATGGTATAACGTGAGGATTGTCAGACATGATTTCGCTTAGTGGCAAGAGACTGGTTATAATTCGGTCATTTTATCACAGCGACAAATAGCCCTCGGTGTTAATCTTGGAGTCACTCATTATGTTTAATCGCCGCCTTATGATTGTTGTGTGCTGTCGAGGTAGCCTTGATGCTGATCAGAAGCAATGGCGTTGTTCTATTTGCAGGAATCATGGATGAAACGACCAAACAGTATTGTAGATCACCTGCCCGGAGCGCTGTATAGCGCCGAACAGGTAAGAAAACTGGATCAGGCTGTAATGGCAGCCGAAGGTATTCGATCCTTTGAATTAATGGCCCGTGCCGGAGAAGCAGCGTTTGCCTGCTTGCTGGGACGTTGGGGCTCAACAGAATCCGTATGTGTCATCGCCGGTGCCGGTAATAACGGCGGTGACGGTTATGTATTGGCGGCTCTGGCGGCCTTGCATGGTATGGATGTGCATTTGTATACGCTGGGTGATCACGACCAGTTGTCGGAGGCCAGTACCGAAGCCCGGCAAATGGCGCTGGATGCTGGCGTGCTTCCCCGTGCATTTGAAGGGGAACTGGATTTTGACGGTGAACTGATTGTGGATGCCCTGTTGGGTATCGGTTTGAATACTACCGTCGCCGGTTTGTATGCGGATGTGATCTGGGCTGTCAATGGGCACCCGGCCGATGTACTGGCGCTGGATATTCCGTCGGGCCTGGATGCCGATACCGGTGGCGTTATGGGCGTGGCGGTCTACGCCGCCATGACGGTCACGTTTATTGGTGTCAAACGCGGCTTATTGGTGGCCGATGGCCCGGATCTCTGTGGTGAGATTGCTTTTGCGGCTCTGTCGACGGAAAGCGATAGCAGCGGTCGTCTGGTTCCTGATTGTGAACGCATCAGCTGGCACCGCTTGCGGCAATTGAGCCAGCTATTGCCGTTACGTTCCGGTAATACACACAAGGGCCAGTTTGGGCATGTGCTGGTTATCGGCGGTAATCTGGGCATGGCCGGTGCGGTGATAATGGCTTCTGAGGCGGCTGGTCGTTCCGGTGCGGGTTTGGTCAGCTGTGCGACGCGTCCAGAGCATGGCGTTGCAGTGCTGGCACGTCGCCCGGAAGTCATGGTGCACGGGGTTGTTTCTGGTCTGGAACTGGCAAGCTTGCTCGACAGTGCCAGTGTACTGGCCGTTGGTCCGGGGATGGGGCAAGGCAGCTGGGCTGAGTTGATGTTGCAACAGGCATTGAAAAGCGAAAAACCGCTGGTGCTGGATGCGGATGGCTTGAACTTGCTCGCGACACCGGCCTGGTTCCACGAATTTTCCCAGCGTAATGTTGTGCTGACCCCGCATCCCGGAGAAGCGGCGCGCCTACTGGGGATGGATACCCTGCATGTGCAGCAGAATCGTTTTGCGGCAGCCAGAGCATTGGCGGAGAAATATCAGGCCGTTGTGGTCCTGAAAGGGCGTGGCACTCTGGTGGCGCATCCGGATGGCCGGGTAGCCGTCTGCACCGATGGGAATCCGGGTATGGCCACTGGTGGCATGGGAGATGTATTGACCGGGGTGGTTGCAGCCCTGATCGCCCAGGGGTGTGATGCCTGGCAGGCGGCCCGGTTGGGCGTTTGTCTGCACAGTGCCGCTGCTGATCTGGCGGCAGAAGAAGGAGGGAGTCGTGGTTTGTTGGCCAGTGATTTGTTCCCTTACCTGCGTGCATTGAATAACGACAGTTGAGTGTTTGATGCCCGGATGGTTCGTTGCCATTTACATTGGGAATCGGCGGGTGGGCTGCTACACTTGCCCGCTTTCCGATATCTGAAATACTTCTCTCGAACGAGTTAATGATCGCCGTGACCGATTGTCCCCCTTCTGCCCGAAAGACTTTCACTTGTGAATTACATGGTGAGGCCGCCACACGACAGCTGGCAGCGCGTCTGGCGCCACTGTTGACGGATGGCGGGCTGATCTTTTTGCAAGGGACGCTGGGGGCTGGTAAAACAGCGTTTTGTCGAGGGCTGATTCAGGCGCTGGGCCATACTGGAGCGGTCAAAAGCCCGACCTATACACTGGTCGAAGACTATGATCTGGCCTGTTGCCAGGTCTGTCACTTTGACCTCTATCGTCTGGGTGATCCGGAAGAGCTGGAATTTATGGGCATCCGTGATTATCTCGCTGGTCAGGTGTTGTGTTTGGTGGAGTGGCCCGATAAGGGTCGGGGCGTGTTACCAATGGCGGATCTGGATATTCACTTTGAAGACCTGGGTGACTCCCGTCGTCTGAGTTTGCAGGGGCAGACCGAGCGGGCGGTAGCCTGGTTAACGGCGCTGGAGCAAGAGGATGCCGAAGGATGATGGGCATCACCCTCAAGGCAAACCGGGCGACTGTGCTTGGCCACCTGTGTCGTTGTGCTTGCTGGCTGTTGGCGCTGACTGGCAGCGTATTGGTGCAGGCGGATGTACGGGATATCCGGGTCTGGCAATCACCGGACAGCACTCGGCTGGTGTTTGATTTGACCGAGCCATCCGAACACAAGATTTTTCCTCTCAGTTCCCCCAGTCGCGTCGTGATCGATCTGAATGATGCCGAGATGTTATTGGATACTGCTGACATTGACCTGGAAGGAACGGCGGTGGCCAGTATTCGTATCGGCCACCCCAGTAAAAAAGTACTGCGTATTGTGCTCGACCTTGATGAAACGCTGAAACCGAGCAGCTTCCCGTTGCCGCCGAACGATGTGTACGCCAATCACCGGTTGGTGGTTGATCTGAAGCGTCCAGAAACCACCCAGTCACTATCGCCAGTGAAGCCGGTCAAACAGGCGGAGACTTCCGCGGCTGGCCATCGGGATATTATTGTGGCTATCGATGCCGGCCACGGCGGTGAAGATCCGGGGGCTTCCGGGTCGAAAGGTACCCAGGAAAAACATGTGGTACTGGCGATCGCCAAGGAATTACAGGCGCTGTTGAAAAAAGAAGCCGGTTTTACCCCCTTTATGGTACGTACCGGTGATTATTATATTGGCTTGCGGGAACGTACCGAAAAAGCCCGGTCGGCCAACTCGGATTTTCTGGTATCGATTCACGCCGATGCCTTTATGCAGGCCAGCGCCAACGGCAGTTCGGTATATGTCTTGTCGGATCGTGGTGCGACCAGTGAGACAGCCCGCTGGTTGGCAGACAAGGAAAACAACGCTGACCTGGTCGGTGGGATTTCCCTGGAAGATAAAGACGATCACCTGAAAATGACGCTGCTGGATCTGTCGATGACCTATCAGCGTAATTCCAGCAAGCGGATCGGTGCCGATATTCTGGGTTATATGAAAAAAATCTCTTATCTGCATAAACGACAGGTAGAAGAAGCGGCTTTTGTGGTGCTGAAAGCACCGGATATTCCGGCTCTGCTGGTTGAAACCGGCTTTATTTCCAACCCGGAAGAAGAACGTAAACTGGGCACCCGCAAGTATCAGCGCCAGATGGCGACCGCTATTTTTAATGGCATCAAGGACTATTTCAGTGAACATCCACCGAGTGGCACCTTGCTGGAAGCGCAACGGCAGCGTAGTCAGAGCAGCGGAGCCCACTCTTATGTGATTCGCAGCGGCGATACCCTGTCGGACCTGGCTATTAAACATGGTGTTGGCCTGAATGAGCTACGTCGCGTTAATGGCCTGAACAGCGATCAGATCCGTATCGGCCAAACCATCAAAATTCCTGGTCTCTGAACTGTCATGCCCAATATCCATTTGCTTTCCCCGCGCCTCACCAACCAGATTGCTGCCGGGGAAGTGGTCGAACGCCCCGCCAATATCGTCAAAGAGCTGGTTGAAAATGCCCTGGATGCCGGTGCCACCCGTATCGATGTGGATGCCGAGCAAGGGGGCGTCAAGTTGTTACGGGTGCGTGACAATGGCGCCGGGATAGAAAAAGACGATCTGTCATTGGCCCTGAGTCGCCACGCGACCAGCAAGATCAATACGCTTGATGACCTGGAAGCTGTGATTACCATGGGGTTTCGCGGAGAAGCCCTGGCCTCGATCAGCTCGGTGTCGCGGCTGACGTTGACCTCTCGTTATCAGGAGGCGGCAGAGGCCTGGCAAGTGACTGCAGAAGGCCGGGATATGGTGACACATGTTGCACCGGCGGCGCACCCGCCAGGGACCACGCTGGAAGTTCGGGATCTGTTTTTTAACACGCCGGCGCGGCGCAAGTTTCTACGCACTGAAAAGACCGAATTCTCACACCTGGAAGATCACCTGAAAAAACTGGCCCTGAGCCGTTACGACGTGGCGTTTTGCCTGCGCCATAACAATCGGGTGATTCACCAGTTGCGTGCGGCTGAGCGAGGTGTCGAACAGGAACGCCGGGTGGCGGCCATTCTGTCGCCACAGTTTATTGATAACGCCCTGCATGTGGATACCGAAGCGGCGGGATTGTTGTTGTCGGGCTGGGTGGCGTTGCCGACGTTCTCCCGCTCGCAGGCGGATATGCAATATTTTTACGTCAACGGCCGGGCGGTACGAGACAAGCTGGTGGTGCATGCCATCAAGCAGGCCTATCGCGATGTATTGTTTCATGGTCGTCACCCGGCGTTTGTGCTGTACCTGACACTGGACCCGAAGCTGGTGGATGTGAATGTGCATCCCACCAAGCACGAAGTGCGGTTTCGGGATGGTCGTCTGGTGCATGACTTCCTGTTCCGCACCCTGCATCGGGTGCTGGCGGATGTACGACCCTCTGACCAGTTGCCACCAACCAACGGTGCTGGCCTGGGGGCATCAACTGGCGTGGTATCCACAGATGGTACGGCCCCCGTGGGCGAGGCTGAGACACGTCCGCATGGCCAGCCGACGGCGAGACCAGGGCAGGACAGCGGCGAATTTACCAGCCAGGAACGATTGCCATGGCAAGCACCGGCTGCCAATCCGTATCCGTCGGCTAACTCGTCCTCCGCGCTTGATCCGCGGCCATCGACCAACCAGATTGCCAATCAGCTCAGTGCCTATGAAAGCATGAGCAAGCCGTTGCCATTAAGCGCTCAGCCCATGGCGATGCCTGCGGCCGACGATGGTGATCTGCCGCCATTGGGGTTGGCTGTTGCCCAGCTGCATGGCATTTATATTCTGGCGCAGAACAGCGTTGGTCTGGTGCTGGTTGATATGCACGCCGCGCATGAACGCATTACCTATGAGCGGCTGAAAATATCGGTCGATCAACAGCAAGTGGCCAGTCAGCCCTTGCTGGTGCCCGAAACGCTGGCGGTCAGTGAACGGGAAGCGGATATGGCCGAACAGCACGCGGAAGAGTTCCGGCGCCTGGGAGTGGAGCTGGCACGAGTGGGGCCGGAATCGTTGCTGATCCGACAAATCCCCGTGTTACTGCAACAGGCCGTGGTGCCACAGTTGGTCACGGATATGTTGGGCGATTTGTTGGAACACGGCACCTCTGACCGCATTCAGGCGCACCGCAACGAAATACTCTCGACAATGGCCTGTCATGGTTCCGTGCGGGCCAACCGTAAACTGACGATTGCCGAAATGAACGCGTTGTTGCGTGATATGGAAGCGACGGAGCGCAGTGGCCAGTGTAATCATGGCCGTCCAACCTGGACCCAGCTCAGCATGGCCGAGCTCGACAAACTGTTTCTGAGGGGACGCTAGTGACACACTCGGGATTACCACCCGCCATTTTTCTGATGGGGCCGACTGCGTCTGGCAAGACGGCCCTGGCGCTGGAGCTGGTCAAGCGTTACCCCTGCGATATCATCAGTGTGGATTCGGCGCTGGTGTACAGGGATATGGATATCGGCACCGCCAAACCGGATGCGGCGATGCTGGCCCAGGCCCCGCACCGGCTGATCAATCTGTGTGATCCGGCCGAGCCTTATTCTGCTGCCCGTTTTCGCGAGGATGCGCTGCGTGAAATGGCGGATATCAGTGCCCAGGGACGGATTCCGTTGCTGGTGGGCGGGACCATGATGTACTTCAAGTTCCTGCGTGATGGGGCTGCCGACCTGCCGCGTGCGGATGATGTGGTGCGCAGCCAGCTGTTGGCTGAAGCACAGGCACATGGCTGGCCGTGGATGCATGCCCAACTGGCTGGTGTTGACCCGGAATCCGCGGCGCGTTTGCAGCCCATGGATCAGCAGCGTATCCAGCGGGCGCTGGAAGTGTATCGGGTATCCGGCAAAACGCTGACCCAATACTGGCAGGAACAACAGACGGAACCGCTGCCCTATCGGGTGGTCAACCTTGCGGTTTGCCCCAACGACCGGGCGCAATTGCACCAGCGTATTGCGTATCGTTTTGAGCAAATGCTGCGCGAAGGTTTTGTGGAAGAGGTGCGGCATCTGTACCAGCGCGGCGATTTGCATACCGGGTTGCCATCGGTCCGGGCCGTGGGGTATCGCCAGGTATGGGACTATCTCGAAGGGCTGTGTGACTATGACAGCATGATGGAACGCGGCATTATTGCCACGCGCCAGCTGGCCAAACGGCAGATTACCTGGCTGCGTGGCTGGCCGGATTTGCACTGGCTTGAGACAGATTCAGCGGATCTGTTGACAAGTGCCTTGAAAATACTCGAGGTGAACGCCATATTTAGCGAGTTGCCCTGAAAAAGCAGCGGACTGGGTTTATTCTATTTTTTGCCGCCGTATATTGGGGGCACCACTCTTTGAGGAGACTATTACAATGTCAAAAGGGCACTCGCTACAAGACCCTTACCTAAATCAGCTCAGGAAAGAGCGTATTCCTGTATCTATTTTTTTGGTTAACGGCATCAAGCTGCAAGGGCAAATCGAATCTTTCGACCAATTTGTGATTTTGTTGAAAAATACCGTCAGCCAAATGGTTTACAAACACGCCATCTCAACCGTTGTGCCATCCCGTAATGTACGGATGCAGCCAATGGAAACCGGTGACGAGTCTGGCGACGATAACTGACAGGACTGGGAGTAGCGTCTAATTGTTTTTTGAGCGCCCACAGAACGGCGGCGAGACAGCCGTTCTGGTGCATATCGATTTCCCGGAAGGTGTCAATCGTGAAGACCTTGCTGAATTTCGGGAACTCGTGATCTCTGCCGGAGCAGATCCGGCCGAACTGGTTACCAGCAAACGTGATGTGCCCGATGCCAAATTCTTTATTGGCAGCGGCAAAGTTGAAGAAATTCACGATCTTGTGCATTTGCACGACTGCGAGCTGGTGATCTTCAATCACTCTCTTTCCCCCAGTCAGGAGCGTAACCTGGAACGCGCCCTGCAGTGCCGTGTGCTTGATCGTACCGGGCTGATTCTGGATATCTTTGCCCAGCGTGCCCGCACCCACGAGGGCAAGCTGCAGGTTGAGCTGGCCCAGTTGCAGTATCAGGCAACCCGGTTGATTCGGGGCTGGACCCACCTGGAGCGACAAAAAGGCGGGATTGGTATGCGCGGGCCGGGTGAAACCCAGCTTGAAACCGACCGGCGTTTGCTGCGAGAGCGGGTAAAAAACATCAACGCCCGTTTGGCCAAGGTGCGCGCACAACGACAACAGGGGCGGCGAGCGCGACAGCGTTCCTCGGTACCAACGGTTGCCATTGTGGGTTATACCAACGCCGGCAAATCGACGCTGTTTAATGCGTTGACGTGTGCAGAGGTGTATGCCGCCGATCAGCTGTTTGCCACTCTGGACCCGACCTTGCGGCGTTTGCCGGTGGATGACATCGGCGAAGTTGTCCTGGCCGATACCGTCGGTTTTATCCGTCACCTGCCGCATAAACTGGTAGAAGCCTTTCAGGCGACATTGCAAGAAGCGGCTGAAGCGGATTTATTGCTGCATGTAATTGATAGTGCGGCGGCAGAGCGGGATGGCAATATCGCTGAGGTTGAATCGGTTCTGACCGAGATCGATGCGATGGAAGTGCCGCAGCTGCGGATCTACAACAAGATCGACTTGCTGGACCGGGCTGAAGCGCGGATTGATCGTGACGAATACGGCAAGCCGGTGGCCATCTGGTTATCTGCAGTCGATCGTAATGGCTTTGAGCTGTTGACCCAGGCAATTGGCGAGCTGCTGGGAGAAGAGCTGCTGGACGACGATATCCTGTTGACTCCGGCGGACGCAAAACTGCGTGCCATACTGTATGACCTGGGTGCTATCCAGCGCGAACACTACGAAGATAACGGTGATATGTTGTTGTCGGTACGTTTGCAGTTGCAAGACTTCAAACGTGCCTTGGCACGGGCAGATATTGCAGAATCGCGGTTCTTGCCAGAGGTTCGTGAAGCCTGGCAGTAACAGGAACGGCTTTGGTCGCAATCCTGGCCAAAAACGTTATCATTGACGATTGAATTTTATGGAACGGGCCCGAATGCCACTCCCGCAGGGAAAGGCGATTACGGCCCGGTTTTTATGTATTGGATGCTTCCTGACTGGAGTTAACTATGGCCTGGAATGAGCCCGGCGGTAAGGGCAATCCCAACGATCCTTGGGGTAATAACAACCGCGGTAATAATAACCGCGGCGGTGGCGGCCAGCCACCTGACCTGGACGAGGCACTCAAGCAGTTGCTCGACAAGCTGAACAGTCTGTTTGGCGGCAAGGGGTCTGGTGGCGGTAACAACAATAACAGCAATGGCAACGGCGGTATCGGTGGCATGCTGGTGATTGCAGGTGCCATTCTGGTGGTGATGCTGGGGTTCAACTCGGTATACACACTGGATGAAACCGAACGTGGTGTCGTGCTGCGCCTGGGTAAATACAGCTCAACCGAAAACCCCGGTTTGCGTTTCAAAATTCCACTGGTCGACCACGTGATACCGGTTAACACCACCGGTGTCCGGGAAGTGGAAGTGAAAGAACGGATGCTGACAGAAGACGAAAACATTGTCGAAATCGAGCTCAGCGTACAGTATCGGGTATCTGACCCAGTGGCCTATGCCCTGCGGGTGGAATCACCAGAGCGTACCTTGGTGGCGGCGGCAGAAAGTGCCTTGCGTCATGCGGTTGGTTCGACAGAAATGGATCAGATCCTGACCATTGGTCGTAATCTGTTGGCAGACCAGGTGCAGATTCGCTTGCAGGATTACCTCGACCGTTATCAAACCGGGATGGTGCTGAACACGGTCAACATCAAGGATGCCCGTCCACCGACCCAGGTAGCGGCGTCCTTTGATGATGTGCAGAAAGCCAAGCAGGACAAGGATCGCTTTATCAGTGAATCCGAAGCCTATGCCAACTCGGTAGTACCAGAAGCCCGTGGTCGTGCCCAGCGTCAGCTGGAAGAAGCATCGGCCTACAAAGAGCAGGTGATTGCCCGTGCCGAAGGTCAGGCCGCCCGTTTTAACGATTTGTTAGCGGAATATCGCAAGGCCCCGAAGGTCATGCGTGAACGTCTGTATATCGATGCCATCTCCGATGTCTACACCCAGTCCAGCAAGGTACTGGTGGATGTTGATGGTGGTAACAACATGATGTATCTGCCATTGGATCAGTTGATGAAGGCCATGCCAGCATCTCAGGCGGCATCCGGTAGTGGTCAATTGACCAGTAGCGATATTTCCCGCCTCACCGATCAGGTGCTGGAAGAAGTACGCTCACGCCAAAGCTCAACTACTACCACTACTCGTCGGGAGGGTCGTTAATGTCTCCGAAAGCCTTTGCCAGCGCCGTGATTGCAGGTGCTGTCCTGCTGCTTGCCAGTCAGGGTTTGTACGTGGTTAACGAAACTGAACGTGCTATCAAGTTGAAATTCCGCGAAATTGTCGATGCGGATATTCAGCCCGGATTGCATTGGAAGGTGCCTTTTATTGAAACCGTCAAACTGTTTGATGCGCGTGTACTGACGCTGGATTCCAGCTCAGCCCGCTTTCTGACTGCCGGTAAAAAGTACGTGATTGTGGATGCGTTCGCGAAATGGCGCATTGAAGATGTACGGGCTTATTACCAGGCCACTTCCGGTAATCGGATGGAAGCATCGAAACTGCTCTCCAACCTGATGAACAAAGGGCTGCGTGATGAAATCGCTTCCCGCACCATGCACGATGTGGTATCCGGCGAGCGTGACAAGCTGATGACCAAACTGACAGCGCTGCTTAATACAGAAACCCAGGCCGAATTGGGGATTGAAGTATTGGACGTGCGGGTCAAGGCGATCGATTTGCCTGAAGACCTGAGTGAGTCTGTGTATCAACGGATGTCTGCAGAACGTGATCGGGAAGCCCGTGAACATCGTTCACAAGGTCGTGAGCTGGCAGAAGGTATCCAGGCCGATGCCGATCGTCAGAAAACGGTGATTGAGGCAGAAGCCTATCGGGATGCCGAGCGCACACGTGGTGAAGGGGACGCAGAAGCATCGCGTATCTACAACGCCGCGTTCAGCAAGGACCCGGAATTCTATGCGTTTACCCGCAGCCTGAATGCCTATACCGAGACCTTCAATCAGAACGATGTGATTTTGCTCAAGCCTGACAGCACGTTCTTCCGTTACCTGAAAGATCCTTCCGGTAACTGACCGGTTGGCGAGCAAGGCGGCAGGTGTCGGACTCATGGTCATCGCCGTGCAGCTTTGCTAAAATCATCAAAACCGGGCAAAGGCCCGGTTTTTTTGTGAAATAACCAAAGCATCAGGCACTTCGTCCTCCGGCAAGCAGGCTGATAAAGGCTGCACTGGCGTGTCATAAGGATCAAACCATGACATCCCTGTGGGAACCCTTGGGCCCTTGCCTGATATTGATCCCGGAAAGCCTGGGGCTTTCCTCGATTCCACAATATTGGCGCTACCAGATAACAGGGTAACTGCCGATAGTGACCGAACGGTACGTCTGGCGGAGTTGGTCAGCATTATGCTGCAATCGATACCTCTGGATGTTACCCATTGATATAGGCTGAACAATGACTCTAGCAGATCGCTGGCTACTGCCGGACGGTATTGAAGAAGTCCTGCCGCCTGGCGCGCAGCAGATAGAACACTTACGTCGACGCTTGCTCGACCTGATGGATAGCTGGGGCTACGACCTGGTGACGCCTCCGGTACTGGAATATCTGGATGCACTCCTGACCGGTACTGGCAAGGATCTGGACTTGCGTACCTTCAAGGTGACCGATCAGATTTCCGGCCGCATGATGGGCTTGAGTGCTGATACCACGCCTCAGGTCGCTCGCATCGATGCGCATAGCCTGGCACGAGACGGGATCAGTCGCTTCTGTTATTGCCGGACAATTTTCCATACCCGTGCCCGCTCCCTGCTGGCCAACCGTACGCCAACCCAAATCGGTGCTGAGCTGTTTGGTGAAGCGGGAGTGGCCGCGGATGTGGAAGTACTCAGTATGATGCTGAGTCTATTGACCGCCAGTGGCGTCAAGAACATTCATCTTGATATCGGTAATGTCGGTGTCTACCGTGCCATTGCTGAACAGGCAGGGGTGACGGATGCCCAGCAGACCGAGCTGTTTGATTTGCTCAAGCTGAAATGTGCCAGTGATATCGATGCCTGGGCAGAACGGGAAATTGCCGATAATAACAGCCGTAAGGCATTACAGTTATTGGCACGTTTGCAAGGTACTCTGAGTGGTCTGGCCAACGGTTTTGACAAGCTGATTGCACTGGTTCCTGGTGTAGCCAGTGAGCTGGAGCATCTGCAGGCGGTTGCCAACCAGGTTCTGGAGCGTTTTCCTGGTGTCCCTCTGTATATCGACCTGACCGAATTGCGTGGCTATCAGTATCATACCGGTCTGGTGTTTGGTGCTTATATTCCCGGTTACGGTGATGCCATTGCCCAGGGCGGCCGCTACGATGAAACCGGCAAGGCCTTTGGCCGTGCTCGTCCGGCACGAGGATTCAGCGCAGACTTGCGGGTCCTGGCCCGACTGGGTGACTTTGCCCCGGAACGCAAGCCTCTGGTACTGGCACCGGCTACCGGTGATGCTGCACTCTGGCAGTATGTGAATGAACTAAGGCAGCAGGGGATGCGTGTTATCTCCTGCCGTGAGCAGGATACACCGCAGGCAGATTATTCCCTGCAAATCATCAACGGCCAGTGGCAGCTGGTCCAAGTGCAACCAGCTTAATATTGAGACAGACATGGGTAAAAGTGTTGTAGTTCTCGGCACCCAATGGGGTGACGAAGGTAAAGGGAAAATTGTTGACCTGCTGACTGAAAAAGCAGCGGCCGTTGTGCGTTTCCAGGGTGGCCACAATGCCGGTCACACACTGGTGATTGATGGTGAAAAAACCGCATTGCATCTGATTCCTTCGGGCATTTTGCGTGAAGGCGTTATCTGTGTGGTGGGTAACGGTGTGGTGGTGGCTCCGGATGCCTTGTTGAAAGAAATCCGGGCACTGGAGCAACGTGGTGTACCGGTTATGGAGCGCTTGCGTTTGTCCCATGCCTGCCCTCTGATTCTGCCTTATCATGCCGCTCTGGATCAGGCCCGTGAGATCAAGCGAGGCAATGCCAAAATCGGCACCACCGGTCGTGGTATTGGCCCTGCCTATGAAGACAAGGTCAGTCGTCGCGGTTTGCGTGTTGACGATCTGTTCCAGCCGGAATTTGCCGACAAGCTGAAAGAAGTAATGGAATACCATAACTTCTCCTTGAAGCACTATTACGGCGTTGAAGAAGTCGACTACGAAGCAACTCTGGCGTCTTGTCTGGAGTGGGCTGCACAGATCAAGGACATTGTGGTTGATGCGGTCGACCTGGTGCATTCTGTGCGCGAATCCGGTGGCGATATCATGTTTGAAGGCGCCCAGGGCACCTTGCTGGATATCGACCACGGTACTTATCCGTTTGTTACTTCGTCCAACACCACTGCCGGTGGCGTGGCGACAGGTTCCGGCGTTGGTCCCTTGTATCTGGACCAGATTCTGGGGATTACCAAGGCGTATACCACCCGTGTCGGGTCTGGCCCGTTTCCAACCGAACTGTTTGATGAGGTTGGTACGCAGCTGGCGACCGTGGGTAAGGAAACCGGTACAACCACTGGCCGTAATCGCCGTTGTGGCTGGTTTGATGCCATGCTGGTAAAACACGCGATCCGGGTGAACTCTATCAATACTATTTGTCTGACCAAGCTCGACGTACTGGATGGTCTTGAAACCATCAAGGTCTGTGTCGGCTATGAAGATGAAAACGGCCAGCGCATGAATGTTCCGGCCAGTGCTGACAAGTTTGCCAAAATCACTCCAGTCTATGAAGAGCTGCCAGGCTGGACTGAGTCCACCTTTGGTGCCAAAGCACTGGAAGACTTGCCAGAGAATGCCCGTGCGTATATCCGTTTTGTAGAAAAAGCCATCAATGCGCCGATTGATATTATTTCTACTGGCCCTGATCGTCTTGAAACGATCGTACTGCGCCACAGCTTCGATATCTGATGAAGTACCTGCGGTTCTGCAAGGTTACGTATAAGTACTTGAGTACTTGCAGAACCGCGTCGCGGGACGCGCTTACCGATGGTAATCACGTCTGCACCCAAGGAAGGGAAGTCCCCGTCACTGCTGTCATTTCGCCGTGGAGCTGCTGGTTTGCCAGTACGCCGAACCCGATGATGCAATGCTCTTAGGTTATTTCTATTTATGAATATTGATTTTCCGCTCATCTTGATGATTGCCACGCTGTTTACCGGCATCGTGGCCTTGATCGATAAGTTGTTTCTGGCATCCCGGCGCGTTGCCCGTGCTGATGCGGCAACAGCAGCAGGGAATATGGATGCCGCTGGGAAGGTGGCACAAGAGCCTTTTCTGGTTGAACAGAGCAAGTCGTTTTTCCCGGTACTGGCAATTGTCTTTGTGCTGCGCTCATTTATTGCAGAGCCATTTCAGATTCCATCGGCATCGATGGAGCCTGGTCTGACAGAGGGTGACTTTATTCTGGTCAGCAAATTTCATTATGGACTGAGAATGCCGGTATTCGGCAATACGCTGATCCCTGTTGGCGAGCCGGAGCGGGGGGATGTGATGGTATTTTTCCCACCGGAGGACCCACGTTATTTTATCAAGCGGGTTATCGGCTTGCCGGGGGATCACATCGAGTATCGTGACCGTCAGCTGACCATTAACGGTGAAAAAATACCGACCCGTAACCTGGGAGGCGAGCCGGTTTACCGCCCGGTAAAGTATCTGGCGGAAGAATCGCTGGGTGATCATACGGCTACCGTAAAATGGGTTGTAGGACGGCCGGTAGGCGCTAGTGATCTGGTGGTTTGGGCGGGGCCTGAAGGGGTCTGGGATGTGCCGGAGGGGCATTATTTCATGATGGGTGACAATCGCGGTAACAGCAGCGATGGTCGGGTGTGGGGTTTTGTACCGGAAGAAAATATTGTGGGTAAAGCCGTGGCCGTCTGGATGCACTGGAAAGGCTGGGATGAACTGCCATCATTTGATCGTAATGGCTGGATCCAGTAAGCCTCTGCGGCTGCCGGAAAGCAACGCAAGCTGTGAATAAGCGGGGCCATACTGAGATTGCTGGTGACTATCCTTGTTTGCGGATTGCACCTGGCGGCCAGCAAAAAGGAAAGGTTTATGACCGGTGAAACTGTTTTTCCAGGACGATCAGATGATTGTCAGGTGGTGGTTTAAAAAAGTCCTTGTTCAGGGGTTGCCGTGTGGCAAAACAAGACTACAATGCGCGTCGATTTCATGCGGTTGAGTCTTGATGATATGAACGTAGCTCGTCAACTGAAAGGCATGGCATTTGATCTGGTCGACCGAGTCGTCCCGGTCAAACCGGTTGTACATGCCCCTGATCTGCAAACAGTACTGGATCGTGAATCCCGTCGAATGCATTTGTACTTTTCGCGTAATTGTCCGGCTTCTATCCAGGTGCGACGCCATTGCCTGCGGCTTGGTTTGCGGGTAGTGGAAAAAGACGTTGAGCGTGTTGATGCTTATCGTAATGAGCTGGTCAATGGCGGTGGTATACCTCGGGTTCCTTGCTTGCGTATCGATGGTGAGCAAAACAGCGAATGGCTGTATAGCCCGGATGCGATTCATGGGTATCTGAATCGACGTTACTGAGTCTCGCTGCTTTTCTGTATGCTCTGCTGGCTGGTTATTCTGATCTGCCTGTTCCTCGCGGTCTGCGATATGAGACTGCCCCTCTGCTGTTTGCCATAAACCAGTGAGCCATATGGCTGGCTGTGTGGTGTTGGCTCGTCTTGCCTGTTCTCTGTTGTGATAATAGATCGGCCATATTTATGGTGTGGGTGCTTGCCAGGCCGTGATGCCGTGTCTGTTGTCAGTCCGGTTCGATACTATGAATATGGACTCTGATATGAACTCTGAATGGCGGTTATCCCGGTGAAAATATAGTGATAAAGCAATCTGCTTTTTGTCTTGGGGCGATTATCGCTGTGTTACTGGCCAGTGTGCTGGAACCTGTCAGTTCACAATGGTTGGCGTTTGACCGTAGTGACATTGGCCAAGGTCAGTGGTGGCGCTTGTTAACGTGCCACTGGGTGCATTTATCCTGGCCTCATGCGCTGGGTAATGTGGGTGGGCTGGTGTTGCTGGCTGTGATCGCCGCTGGAACGGTACCAAACAGGGTGTTCGTAGGGTTGTTGCTCTGGTGCAGTGGTGTTGTTGGACTGGGATTGATGCTGTTTGCCGGGGATCTGCAGCGCTATGTGGGTTTGTCCGGGGTGTTGCATGGTATGTTGATGGTGGCTCCATTTGTTGCGCTTGGATATAGCCGCCGTATGGCGATGCTGTTTGCCGGACTGGTGGTACTCAAGGTGGTATGGGAACAGTCGCCTTATTATAGCGGTGGAGCGGTGGGTGAGATGATTGGTGGACGAGTGGCAACCGAGGCTCATTTGCTGGGAGGGATCGCCGGTGGCGTCTGGTTGTTGGCTATGGCAGTCTTTAGCCCAATTTTTTGCCGGGATAATGATCATGTCTCAGAATGACGAACAGCAACGGGGTCCTTGGCGCATTGTCAGCGCTCAGACGGTGTATGAAAATCCGTGGATGCGGGTCGACGATCACCAGGTGATTGCACCGACAGGCAAGCCGGGTATTTATGGCACAGTGGCGTTTAAAAATCGTGCGATTGCCATATTGCCTATCGCCGAGAATGGCGATACCTGGTTGATCGGGCAGTACCGCTTTCCTTTGGATCAATACAGTTGGGAATTGCCAATGGGAGGCGGGCCATTGGATGAGTCACCGGAACTGGCTGCTCGACGTGAATTGAAGGAAGAAACTGGCCTGAGCGCTGACGAGTGGCAGCCGCTAGGGTATTTTCATGTCAGTAATTGCATTACCAATGAAGAAGCCTTTGCTTTTCTGGCGCAAGGACTGACGGAGGGTGAGACTTGTTTTGATGATACCGAGCAACTGGATATTCAGCGGCTGCCTTTTGCTGAGGCACTGGCCATGACGCTGGACGGGCGTATCACTGATTTGCTGACGGTTGCGGTGATCCAGCGTGCCAGCCTGATGGGCCTGGCTGGTCGCTGATCGCTGTGGGTGTTTAACAGGATTCTGCAATCGATACACTGGCATCCTGACGAAACTGTGCCGGACTGATATTTTCATGTTTGTGAAATATACGATCGAGCGCCCGTCTGCCAGATAGTCCCAGGGTTACGGCAATTGCATCGATACTGTCATTGCTGCTGGTTAACAGATGCTTGGCTTGTTTTATCCGTACTTGAGTGATCAGTTGTTTTAATGAAGTCGCTTCCTGTTGCAGGTGGCGATTCAGAGTGCGGGTGCTGATATTGAAGTGCTCGGCAATGGTTTGCTGGGTGGCCGAGAAACTGAGCTGGCCATTGATCAGGGCACGTTGGATGTGATTGCAGAGTGAACCCGCCCGGACGAGTTTGCGAAACTGTTTTTCAACTACCTGACGCATCATTTGGGTGATGTTCGGGTTGGTATGGTGTAACCCCAGATCAAGGCTGTCCGGCTGCAGCTCAATGGTACATTGCGAGGCATCAAAGAGTAGTTCGGTTTGCCATTGCTGGCTATAGCGCTGAGCGTAATCCGGCTCCTGCCATGGCAGCAGAATCCGCTCTATGATCAGGCGTGAGCCACATAAATGGCGAAACCAGCTGAGTAGTGTGCTGATCAGTAATTCCATCCGCCAGCGGCAGCTGCCGGTGTCTATGGGTGCCTTCAGGTCGATACGGATACGCAGAGGCCCCTGGCGGGTTCGGGTAACATTGACGACCATGTGTTCCGATAACAACGAGGCAAACTTTTCCAGGTAATACAGAGCTTCGCGTAATGTGTTACTGCATAAAAACAAATGGTGTAACGGGCCGCTGGCTCCGGCGTCGAACCGCAACGGTGGCAAAACACAAAAGTCGTTGCTGTTGTGTGTGGCATGCAGGTGGTTGATATATTCCTTGGCGGTACAGGCATCCAGTATGACAGGCAATTCTGGAGTGCTATGGCCGAGTGGTGGTGGCAGGTGTTCTCTGTGTTGGTGTGGCAAAATCTGCAGTAATGGCATCACTGTCAATGCTGCGAGATAGCCTTGATCCGTCGTCATAGTGTTTGTCTGCTGCCTTACTGCTTGAGTACCGCGATGGGCATCTGGGAGTATTGAGTCGATTGTTTTTCAAATATTGACTTAATTATCAGTAAGTTAGTTTTTATTATCAATCATGAATTTACCAGCAGAATTTTCTGGATGTGATCGATAGGCAGGAAAATAGTCAGTCTGGTCTATAAACATTCAGACTTTTTGGTCTACTGTAACCCGGTTGTTGGTAACGACTGTCAAAGTGAAGATTTCATCAAGGATTAATCAAGGCGTGGCTTTTACAATATACGGTACTGATGGCTGCCACTTGTGCGAAGACGCAGACAAGCTGTTGCAACAGGCTGCCAGCGTGCTGCCGATAACGTATCACTACATCGATATCGCTGATGATGAAACATTGGTGGAGCGTTATGGTATTCGCATACCAGTGATTCGGCATGATAGCTCATCTGATGAGCTTGGTTGGCCATTTGATTTTGAAAATATGCTGTCATGGCTGGCAGTGCATCAATCTCCAGCAAAGGAAGACTGATTTATGCGAATAAAGAATATGATCACAGGAACCGGTGTGTTGTGGGGTCGAACGTCGGTTATTGCTGTGGCTTTGGCTATCGGTTTGTCTGGCTGTGCAACGACGAGCGGTGGGCCGTCATTATCACCCAAGGGTGAAGCGATTTACGATACGCTGGCTTTGGATACACGTTTGCGGACATGGGCCGATAGCTGTACGCATGTCAGCTATCGGGCAGACAAGGCGGCACAGCTGGCGCGTCAGAACTGGTGGAACCGTAATGGCAGTTTGGTGAAAAGTGCAGATTATGGTTTGGCGTATGATCTGGTTACGATAACCGATACACGCCAACCAACCGGTGCTCGACTGGCGATGGCGCTGACCTGGGGAATCGTTGAAGCAGCAGAGCAGGAAGTGGCAGCGGCTCTGGCGGATAAAGAGAATCAGGAAAGCCGATGCCTTGAGGTTCTGGATGCCTTTGATCGGGGGGATCTGGATCTGGCTGATCGAGAGGTAACTTACAAGGCCTTGTTGGAGATGCAGCATCATCGGGATATGAAAGGTGATGCATTATTGCTGAGAGAAGCGGCAGTAGAGAAACAGACCGGCAAGGTGTATGGCCGTTCCTACTATGTTGTCGAAAAGCTGACGCAGCACCTGGCTTGTCCTGGAGCGGAAGTCAGCTTGCTCAGCAGTGCTTGGCCAGATGAGGTCTATCAGGCCCGGTGTGAAGATGCCAGTTTCTTGCTGTTACGCTGTGAGTGGGGCAACTGTCGGGTAGTTAAGTAAGCACCATTCTGCTTGATCCGCTATAAAAAGAAAAAGCCGCTACCGGTTTGTTCCGGTAGCGGCTTTTTTATGACGGAAGGCTGCGCATCAGACAGATTCGCAGCCGTCGTGCATGATTAACGCGCTGCTTCTACGATGCGTTTCATGTCGGTCATATAGCCACGCAGTTCCTGGCCAACCCATTCAACCGGGTGGTTACGGATGGCGTCGTTTACTTCGATCAGGCGAGCGTTATCAACCGAGTTGGTTTTCAGCTTCAGTCCTTTACCAATCACATCGGTGCTGATATGTGGCATGAACTTCTCGCGCAGCAGGGGTACCGCTGCGTGGGAGAACAGGTAGTTACCGTATTCTGCCGTGTCGGAAATAACGACGTTCATTTCGTACAGTTTGCGACGGGCGATGGTGTTGGCGATCAGTGGTGTTTCGTGCAGAGACTCGTAGTAAGCAGACTCTTCAACGATGCCGGACTCAACCATGGTTTCGAAAGCCAGCTCAACACCAGCCTTGATCATGGCAACCAGCATGATGCCGTGGTCAAAGTATTCTTGCTCATCAATTTCAACGTCAGACGCCGGTGCTTTTTCAAAGCCGGTTTCTGCGGTTTCTTCACGCCAGGTCAGCAGGTTTTTGTCGTTGTTGGCCCAGTCTTCCATCATGGTGCGGGAGAACTCGCCAGAAATGATGTCGTCCTGGTGTTTGCGGAACAGGGGACGCATCAGTTCTTTCAGGTCTTCGGCCATATCGAAGGCTTCAATTTTGGCCGGGTTGCTCAGGCGATCCATCATGTTGGTGATGCCGCCATATTTCAGTGCTTCTGTGGTGGTTTCCCAGCCGTACTGGATCAGCTTGGCGGCGTAACCTTCATCAATGCCGTCTTCAACCATTTTTTCGAAGCCCAGAATGGCGCCGGTTTGCAGCATGCCACACAGGATGGTTTGCTCACCCATCAGGTCGGATTTTACTTCGGCAACAAAGGAGGATTCCAGACAACCGGCACGGTGACCGCCAGTACCAGCCGCCCAGGCTTTGGCAATTTCCAGGCCGTCGCCATTCGGGTCGTTCTCTGGGTGAACCGCGATCAGCGTTGGGACGCCAAAGCCACGTTTGTATTCTTCACGTACTTCAGAGCCCGGGCACTTGGGTGCAACCATGATGACGGTCAGGTCTTCACGGATTTGCATGCCTTCTTCAACAATGTTGAAACCATGGGAATAGCCCAGGGTAGCCCCTTGTTTCATCAGTGGCATAACAGCAGAAACAACAGCAGTATGCTGTTTGTCTGGAGTCAGGTTCATGACCAGGTCAGCCGTTGGAATCAGCTCTTCATAAGTGCCGACGGTGAAACCGTTGTCGGTGGCGTTTTTCCACGACTGACGTTTTTCTGCAATCGCCGCGGCACGCAGTGTGTAAGACACGTCCAGACCGGAGTCGCGCATGTTCAGACCCTGGTTCAAGCCCTGGGCACCACAACCGATGATGACAATTTTTTTGCCTTTCAGGTAATCGGCTTCGGACTCAAATTCATCACGGTTCATAAAGCGACAGCGGCCCAGTTGGTCCAGCTTTTCGCGCAGGTTCAGAGTGTTAAAGTAGTTGTTGCCCATACCAGTCTTCCTCATTGCAGGGGTGTACAGAATGTCGATGCGGGCATGGTAGGCCAATGCTTACGTTGCGTAAAATGCTATATTTGCGTTGCTGTGTTGCGTTTTATGCAAAGAGTCGTGAATGCTTGCGGTATTTTTGTTCCGAGTCTGGGCAGTGATTTTTATGAATAGGTAAAACTCCATGGATTACAAAGACTTGCAGTCTTTTATCTGTCTGGCGTCGGTATTGCATTTGGGACGGGCTGCAGAACAGCTGCATATGAGTCCATCGACACTCAGTCGCAGGCTGGCACGAATGGAACAGGAAGTTGGGGTACCTTTGCTGAATCGTGACAGAATGCAGCTGTCGTTAACCCGTGCCGGAGAACGATTTGGCCAACATGCGGAACAGACCCTGTTCTCCTGGCAAACCCTGAGGCATGAAGTCAATGTGGGGGTCAGCAAGCTGTCCGGGCGACTGACGCTGTTTTGCTCGGTGACGGCCAGTTTTACGGTGTTGCCTGATCTGTTATCCCGGTTTCGGGAGCGCTACCCTTGTATTGATCTGAATATACTGACGGGTGATGCGGCGGAATCAATTCCCAGGCTGCGCTCAGGGGAAGCTGATATCGTAGTCGCTGCGCGTCCGGAAACACTGGATCGTGAGTTGTCATTTCGGGCACTGACGTCCAGCCCTCTGCTATTTATAGCACCGAGAAATGTCGCTATTATTCCTGAGTTGGCCAAGCCGGAGCCGGATTGGCAAAAGGTTCCGATGGTGCTATCGACCAGTGGCTTGGGTCGTTCCCGGGTGGATCAGTGGTTTGCTGCCAGATCAATCCAGCCGCATATCTATGCACAGGTGTCGGGTAGCGAGGCTATCGTCAGTATGGTGGCTCTGGGAGTCGGGGTTGGCGTTGTGCCGGAATTGGTGTTGCGCCATAGTCCGATGTCGTCCCGGGTTCGGGTGCTGGCTGTACAGCCGGAGCTGGAATCCTTCCTGATTGGATTGTGCTCTCACGTTCACCGCTTGAATGATCCACTGATTCAGGCACTCTGGAAGACAGCCTTTGATGGATAACGCATAATAGCGTTTGTCAGGCTGTTTCCGTAACAGACCCGTGCCAGCAAACGGCAGATTCCTTTCGGCAGTGAATATTTCATCATACTGCCAGTGCATGATAAGGCCATTGAATGAAACCAGTTCAGCAACACCCCAATGAAGAAGATCCGTTAAACGAATGCAATAACAAGAGTGACGACTCGCAGCGCCACTCTGGCTGGGCCGGTGGTCGGGGCATTTATTTGCTACCTAACCTGTTTACTACAGCTGCCCTGTTTTCCGGTTTTTACGCTATCACCGCGAGTATGAACGGGCACTTTGAAACCGCTGCCGTAGCGATCTTTATTGCCATGATTCTGGATGGGCTGGATGGCCGTGTTGCACGCATGACCAACACCCAAAGTGATTTTGGCGCAGAGTACGACAGTCTGTCCGATATGGTGTCATTTGGTATGGCCCCGGCTCTGGTTGCGTTCAGTTGGGCGTTACAGGATCTGGGTAAAATAGGCTGGCTGGCTGCTTTTGTTTATGTCGCCGGGGCGGCGTTACGGCTGGCCCGTTTCAATACGCAACTGGGCGTTGCCGACAAAAACTTTTTTACGGGGTTGGCCAGTCCCTCTGCTGCTGCAGTGGTTGCCGGAACCGTATGGATGTTTTCGGATGCCGGCGTTAGTGGCGAGTCCGTCGCCTGGTTAATGGCGGTACTGGTACCTGTATCGGGCTTGCTGATGGTCAGTAATGTCCGTTATCACAGCTTCAAGGGACTGGACTTGAAAGGCAAAGTGCCGTTTGTGGCCTTGTTGGCGGTGGTGCTGGTCTTTGTGGTGGTTTCCATCGACCCGGCCAAGGTGCTGTTATTGTTCTTTGTTGGCTATGCCTTGTCGGGACCTGCCTTTGAAGTGTGGGATCGACTAATAAATCGTAAGAACTAGCAACCTTCTGCGACTACTCTATATCAAAGAGATCAACCTTCTTATCAGGGAGTCGCAGCATGATGATATTAAAACCTCGACGTAGCGATCCAAAGCCGTCAGAAATCACCCCCAAAGATACATATCTTAATCGACGCGCCTTTATGGGAGCGTCGATTGGTACTGCCTTGAGTGCTTCTGCCGCGATTTCTGCGGCAACCATGAGTTTGCCAGCTCTGGCATTAACCACCCGAAAAAATCCTGAAACAGCAGGCCCCGGCTGGCTGCAACAGCAAATTGGTGCGGCGAAAGAATCGCCACTCAGTACGACAGATGCCCCCGCCCCTTATAGCGCCATTACCAACTACAATAACTTCTATGAGTTTGGCTACGACAAAGCCGACCCGGCACGGTATGCCAGCAAACTGTCGATAGATCCCTGGTCTGTGGAAATCAGCGGTGCCTGCGAAAATCCAGGAGTCCTGTCGCTGGAAACAATAATGAAGGATATGGAGCTTGAGGAGCGTATCTATCGACTGCGCTGTGTTGAGGCCTGGTCTATGGTGATTCCCTGGATTGGCTTCTCCTTGGCCGATCTGATCAAGCGTTGCAAGCCGCTGTCCAGCGCCCGGTTTGTTGAATTCAAGACCTTGGAAGATCCAAAACAATTCCCTGAGCAGCGCAGCCGTTTTTCAACCATTGACTGGCCGTATCGGGAAGGCCTGCGCATGGATGAAGCCATGAACCCATTAACCATACTCGCCGTTGGATTGTATGGTGAAGTATTGCCAAACCAGAATGGCGCACCATTGCGATTGGTTGTGCCCTGGAAATATGGCTTTAAAAGCATCAAGTCAATCGTCTCGATACGCTTCACTGAAACGCAGCCAGTCACAAGCTGGAATTCATTGGCCCCTAATGAATACGGCTTTTATGCCAACGTAAACCCGGAAGTCGATCACCCGCGCTGGAGTCAGGCCCGTGAGCGCAGGCTGCCCTCTGGTCTGCTATCCGCCAATCGGATCGAAACACAGATGTTTAACGGCTATGCCGATGAAGTTGCCCATTTGTACCGGGGAATGGATTTACAGAAGCTGTATTAAGCACAGGTCCAAAAGAGGGGGGGGGAGAGGTATGGCGTTATCAACACGAGTCTGGCGCGGCTGGCTGGTTCTGATTGCCGGTTTGTTACCACTGGTTTACTTGTTATGGCTGGTGGTTCGGTTGCAGATGGGCGAATGGGATGTATTGGGGCCGGAGCCTGGCCGGGCGATTGTCTTTTTTACCGGTAGCTGGACCTTTAATCTGTTATTGATCGGTCTTGCCATCTCACCCTTACGAAGAATGGGGGTAAAGTGGCCAGCCACTCACCGCCGTATGGTGGGATTGATCACATTTACTTACGCCACCTGTCATCTGCTGGCTTACTCCGCCTTCTTGCTGGAATGGCATTGGCAGGAAATAGCGACCGAGCTGGTAAAGCGCCCTTACCTGACATTGGGAATGCTGGCCTGGTTACTGCTATTGCCATTGGCCGTGACGTCTCACAGCTATTGGCAGCGACGCCTTCGTCAGCGCTGGAAGCAGCTGCATACATTGGTTTATGCGATTGCTGTACTTGCCGCGATTCACTATTTACTGCAAATCCGATCCAACTGGCTTGAGCCCGTTCTCTACAGTGTCTTTGTGGCGTTGTTATTGGCTGAGCGTTTATGGCGGAAACAGTGGAAAAAGCCGTTGGCCCGGACTCGGGTAGCGTAGTAACGGGTATTACAATGCTGAATTATTGAAAATGACCGCTAATTGTCATCAAAGTGAAAAGAATAGTTGACGGCAATATGGATATCCCTATACTGCGCGCCTCTCTACTGCTGATGCAGCAGGGAATGGAGCAAGATTCATCGTTATATTGGATGAATCAGCTTCAGTTCTGGTTTGGTAATGCATCCTTTGGATTTGAACCGCCAACCAGAAAAAACGGATTTAAGGGTTGAATTACTGATTTATCAGTGTATTATTCGCCACCTTGATTCGGGAAGTGGTCGGCAAGATCGATCAACTTTCAATGGTAAGTAGTTGTTTTTAAAGAAGTTTTTGAAAATAAACGCTTGACAAAAAGATTCGGCGCTGTAGAATGCGCCACACGATTTAGACCTCTGGTCTGGGTTGTGAAAGCGGTTTGATCAAATTGAATGAGTCCTCTGGATGACTTCAACATTAAATGAAAAATCGCTTGACTCTTGGGTTTGTTGCTGTAAGATGCACAGCCCGCTCAGACGAAACGGTCTGACAGCTCTTTAAAAAATTAAGCATTAAGTAATTCGTGTGGGTGCTTACTGAGATGATCTGAAGTCAAGATTATCAAGAAGTAAGAACTCGTCGATAATTCATTTACGTGA
>NZ_JAUYVX010000008.1:0-172223 GCF_030688925.1 Oceanobacter sp. 3_MG-2023 | reverse complement strand
CTTCTCCAGCTTCTCCAGCTTCTCCAGCTTCTCCAGCTTCTCCAGCTTCTCCAGCTTCTCCAGCTTCTCCAGCTTCTTCGTTGCTCAGAACCCTTATTCCGAAGCTGTGTTGTCGTCGATAAACCAACCGGCAGCGGTTGTGCCATCAGCAGAAAACCTCCGATTGATTCAATGTTATAATTTGGCCATCAATATTGAGGGGATCATTATGTCGAAAGCATTTGAATTACAGGGGATCGTACATTCCATTGACGAAACCAAAGCCTACGGCCAGAACGGCTTCACCAAGCGGGAATTTGTGGTCAAGCTGACCGGTGATGGCGAGAAACCAGAATACCCGAACTATATCGCGCTGGAGCTGATCAAGGATAAATGTGCCTTGATGGACAGTTATAACCCAGGTGATGAAGTGCAGGTCAGTTTCAACCTGTCGGGTCGTTTATGGAGTGCGGCAGGCAAGCCGGAAAAATGTTTTACCAGCCTGCAAGCCTGGCGGGTTGAGCGTGTCGGAGATGCGGTGCAGTCAGGTGGCGGCTCTCCGTTTGCCCAGACCATGCCCAATTACGATGATGATGTGCCGTTCTGAGCGATATTGCTGGCGAAGGTTTCAGACACTTCCACTGGCAAGTGCCTGAATGCCCACTTGCCGGGTCAGATTCCTGATCCGGCAGGGGTCAGGACTGAATCTGTCATCCTGTTTTCTGGTGGTATTTCAAAGAACCCAATCACCGTACTGCTTCAGCGCGACCAATCAGGCCTTGAGGGCGCATCACCAGCAGACCAATCACGATCGACAGCGAGATGGCATCGCGGAACGGCAGTAGCTCCTGAGGCAAAGAAGCCCGCAAGCTGACCTCCAGAATGCCGAGCAAGAATCCTCCCAGAACGGCACCGTTAAGGCTGCCCAAACCGCCCAGTACAACAGCGGTAAACGCCTTGAGTACCGGTACAAACCCCATCAGTGGATCAACCGAACCGCGTTGTGCCACCCATAAAAAGCCCGACAGCCCAGCCAGCAGGCCTGAAATGGCAAAGGCGCCGATAATCACCCGATCGGCAGAAATTCCCATCAGACGCGTTACCGAAAAATCCTGCGCAGCCGATCGCATCGCCAGCCCCAAGGTTGAGAACCGTAAAAAGCCGACCAGACCAATAAGTGCCACCAGAGAGACGGCAATTGAGATTGCTTGCAATGTACCTATTTGTAACCCGCCCACATTCAATGACTGGGTGAGCCATTCTGGAACCGGGACCGCAATCGGTCGGGGCGAGATAAAGTTCTGGAACACCACATGCAGGATTGAACTGACCGCAAAGGTCGTCAGCAGCATGGTTGTTAACGACGCACCCCGTACGGGACGAAAGGCAATGCGTTCGGTCATCGCCGCTGCCGCCCCGGCGAGCAGACAAGCACTGATGACTGCCAGGCCAAATGGCCAGCCCAATGTGGTGGCGACAAATACCAGCGCGTAGCCAGACAAGGTCATGATTTCGCCGTGGGCAAAATTGATCATTCCCAGTACCGAAAAAACCATCGCCAAGCCCAGCCCCAGCAGCGCATAAACACCACCCAGAGCAATGGCATTGAGGGCCTGTTGTGCAAACACTTCCATTATTGGTGTGCTCCAAAAAAGAGATCTTTAAGGTTGGCGTCGCTCAACATATTAGCGGCGGTGTCGGTGGCGAGGATCTCACCATGGCTCATCACGTAACCGCGGTCGGATACGCGTAAAGCCCGCTCGATATCCTGCTCGACCAGTAGTACAGAAATGCCCCATTGCCGCAGCTCGGCAATAACCTGAAAAATCGTATCGACGATCTTCGGAGCCAGTCCCAGCGACGGTTCATCAAGCAGTAGTATTCTGGGCCTGGACATCAGCGCCCGGGCGATGGCCAGTATTTGCTGCTCACCGCCGGAGAGAGTGCCCGCTCGCTGGTGATAGCGTTCCTTGAGCACCGGAAAGGTGTCGAGCAGGCGTACCTGCTCGGCCGCACGATCCTTGTTGGAAGCACCGCCCAGTCGCAGGTTTTCTGCCACTGTCAGCCCGGAGAACACCCGGCGACCTTCCGGGCTCAAGGTCAGCCCAGCCCGTACCATTTGTTCCGTCGAAAAGCCGGACACATCCTGTCCATCCAGAGATATCTGGCCCGAGCGCTGCACCAACCCCACAATGGCCATCAGCGTTGATGACTTCCCTGCCCCGTTTGGCCCGATCAGCGTGACGATTTCCCCGGCGTTGACTGTCAGGTCAAGCTGGCGAACGGCTCTGATGCCACTGTAGTTGACGTCCAGCCCGCGCACCTCGAGCGCGGGCTGTGTGTGTCTTTGGGTCGGGGCTTCCATTTATTTGCTCCGTGGCAGAATGGCGGCGTCAATCACACGGGTATCCAGATGGATCACGGCACCGTCTGATACCTGGTTGATCGAAACCGATCGTGCAGGAACCCGTTCGCGACCGGCATAGCTGATCTTGCCGGTTACTACGTCGAGACCATCAATGGCATCAATGGCATCGCGCAAGGCACGTCCATCAACACTGCCAGCTGCAATAGCCGCTGCTTCGATAACCTGAATCATGTCGTAACCGGTGGCGGCAAAACTGTTGCTTAACTTTTTGCCGTAAAAGGCCTCGTATTGGTCAAAGAAATCACCCAACCGGGTTCCTGGTGTTGGATAACCCGCATTGGTGAACACCACGCCTTCGGAAATCGTGCCCAGTGATACCGTGGTGGGAGAGTCAATGCCATCACTGCCGTATACGGCTGAGGTAACACCAGCGGAACGCAACTGGCGCAAAAAGGCCGGAAAGTCAGGTTCATAGGCCGACGTCATGACCACATCTGGCTGTGGATCGAGGTTGGTAATGTGGGTTACTTCGGCGGAAAAGTCTTGCTGACCCAAGGAGTAAGTCCCTTTGCCGACGACCTTGCCGCCCTGTTTTTCGAAAACTTCACCAAAATACAGCGGCAGGTTACCGGTGTAGGTAGTTTCTGGAGAAACCAGCAAATAGGCGGTTTCCAACTCTTGCTCGTGGGCGTACTGGGCCAGCGTTGCGCCCTGAACAATGTCGGCGGCGTAGTTGACGAAGTAGAACTCACCGATGGCCTGGGTCAGGCTGGCGTTGGTTGCACAGGTCGAAAACGATGGGATACCGGCATCCTGGGCAATCAGGCCACCGGCAATGGCCGGATCATCGTCGCAAGGCAGGACAATGACGTTGGCGCCGTCATCGATCATTTCCTGCACGACCACGGATGTTTGTACCGTGTCGGAACGTACATCGTGGATGATGGCTTCAACTTTATAGGGGCCATTGCTGGCGTTGATGTCGGCAATGGCAATCTTGGCGCCTTCAACGGTCGGCGTGTCGTAAGGAGCAAGATAGCCGGTCAGAGAAACGGCGAATCCGATCTTCAACGTGTCCTGGGCAAATGCGGGTGCCGCTGTCATGGAGACGGCAAGCGAGAGGGCAAAATGGCGGATCATCTGAGACTGTTTCATCTGCTTTTCCTTTCTGTTATGCGAGGTTGTGGGTTTATTCGGACAGGGTGGATTGACCTTCGCCGAAGTACGCCGCAGCGACTTCGGGGTTTTCTCTAATGTGTTCCGGCGAGGCGAGCGCGATCAGTTTTCCCTCATTGAGTACTGCGACCCGGTTGGACAGGCGCAAAATCATGGGCAGGTCATGATCGACCAGTAGAATCCCCAGACCATTCTCATCACGCAGTGACATGATCAGTGCGGCCAGATCATCTGTTTCGGTACTGTTCATACCCGCCGCAGGCTCATCGAGCAGCAGAAAGTCCGGGCAAATAGCCAAGGCTCTGGCAATTTCAAGACGACGCTGCTGGCCATAAGACAGCGTGCTGGCTGTGCGCAGCGCCATGCCATCAAGACCCACCCGTGTCAGGATGTCTGCGACCGTTGGACTGTTGGCCGGGCCGGGAACCGATACCATGGCTGCGGAGACGTTCTCTGCAACACTGAGGCGAGCGAACAGGCGAATGTTCTGGAAGGTGCGGGCTACCCCGTTATGAGCATAGGCAACCGGATTGCCCTGTGCCATTTGGGTGTCATGTACCCATACTTCGCCCTCATCAAACCGCTGGATACCGGAGGCACAGGACAGAAAGGTCGACTTGCCGGAGCCATTCGGGCCAATCAGGCCCAGAATCTCACCCTGCTGAAGATCAATAGAGACGGCATCCAGTGCTGTTACGCCACCGTAACGCTTGGTCAGTGACTGGACCCGGATTGATTTGGGTGTCTGACTGGCTGTGGGACGAGGCGTGTTGATAACGGAGCGTTTGTAGACTCGTGGCTTGATGTCAAACGGCAGAAAATCATCCAGCTCCTTCAGGCCAAAGATACCTTCGGGGCGACGGTAGAGCGTCAGGATCAAGGCGACACTGATACCGATCGTTGTCAGGCCAAATAGCGCCGGAATCTGGATCGGCCCCAGACTGAAACCTGGCTCAGCCTGACGGAGCACTTCAGTAATCATGGTGATCACGGCAACGCCGACCACGGCACCGGCAGTACTGGAGGCACCACCAACGATCAACATGGCCAGCAAGGAAAAGGTCAGCGTGAAATAAAATTCCTTGGGAGAGAATACCCCCAGGTGCAGCGCAAACATGGCTCCGCCAAGCGCGGTGAAGGCGATGGATAAACAGAACACAATGGTGCGGTTGCGCTTGATCGAGATACCGGATGCCGCCGCCGCTGCTTCGTCTTCCCGGACTGCCCGGGCAGCCAGGCCCCAGCGACTGTGCTTGAACCAGTCGGCAACAAAAATGGTGATGATGGCTCCGATGGCCGCGGATATCGGGCTGACAAGTTTCGGAATACCATAGAGCGCTTGTGCTCCCCGGGTGAATGTTGTGCCGCCAACCAGCAGGCTATGGGCAACAATCAGCAAGCCGAGAGTGGCGATGGTGGCCGAAGCACCGTTCAAGCGCGAGATCGCCAGACCGATACCTGCACCAATCAGCCCAACCACGAATACAGTGATCACGATACCCAGCAGTGGCGGGGCGCTGAAAGTACTCAGAAAATCCGGCAAATTGGGCAGCAAGGCACTCTTGCGTGCCGCTGGCATGACCAGAATCGCGGTCAGATACGCGGCAATGGCCATAAAAGCCGGATGGCCAAAGCTGACAATTCCGGTGTTGCCGACGTAAATACCCAGAGCCACCACCAGTACAACCAGAATAAAGAAGTAGCTCACCGTATTGTTCATGGCGGTACTGCCAAACACCGTTGCTGTGGTGGCGATGGCCAGCAGGATCAGGGCCAGCGTAATATTGCCCAGTCTCATGAGAGCACCTCCATCGCTTCATCGAGGCGGAAGGCCTTGCGCAGTGCGGTGAGTAAATCAATGGCTCCGCGGTTGTCGGAGTGGACACAAATCGACTCTGCGTCGACGCGCACAGTGGCACCGTTGACCGCTGTGGTATAGCCGCTGGCGATGGCCTGACGGGCCCGGGCGGCGGCTTGTGTTGCATCGAGGGAACCCGGGTCTGTAACGATGAGCAGATGACCATGCTCGTTGTAGTCCAGATCGGCATAGAACTCACCAACAAAGGTGACTCCCTTGGCCTTATAGGTCGTTTCCTGGCAGGTGCCGCCCAAACCCAGCACCGGCAAGTTGAATGCCAGTGCCGCATCGGCAATGGCTTCTGCAATGCGGTGATCGCGGCAGGCCATGCCGTATAAGGCGCCGTGCGGTTTGATATGGGAGAGGGTGACACCGCGTCCGCGCAGCATGCCGTCCAGCGCACCAACCTGATACTTGATCATGGTGAGCAGCTCAGCCGGTGCAATCTTCATTTCTCGGCGGCCAAAGCCTTGCAGGTCTGGCAGTGACGGGTGTGCGCCGATTTGCTTGCCGTGCTCAATCGCCATATCGACGGTTTGCTGCATGATGACCGGGTCCGATGCATGAAAACCACAGGCAATATTGGCCTGATCGATCAGGGGCATGATCGCCTCATCATTGGCGAGGCGGTATTTGCCGAAGCCCTCGCCCATGTCGCAGTTGATCAGTGGCCGCATCGTTAATGTCTCCTAAACTCAGTGAAGTGTGTTCAGGAGGTATTAGGGTTGACGGCAGGTGATTAATCAATTTTATTATACTTCCAAACTTGTATGAGAAAAATTTATGTCTATAACGCTACGTCAACTCCGGTATTTCGTCAGCGCAGCGGAGTCGGGCATGATGTCGTCGGCAGCGTCGATGTGTAATGTGACGCAATCGGCCATTACGCTGTCGATCAAATCCCTTGAGGAGCAGATCGGTTTTGACCTGTTCGAGCGCACCGCCCACGGCGTGAATCTCAGCTTTGAAGGACAGCGTTTTTTAGGCAAAGCCCGCGAAATTCTCTCGCTGGTCTCCAATGCAGCGATTTCCAGCGTTGAATCAGAAGCCAGCAAACACAGTGGCTCGATTACGGTGGGGGCCACCGATACGGTGATGGGTTATTTTCTGATGCCGCATCTGGCACGTTTCAAATCACGGTTTCCACATATCGACGTTAATATCATCGAGATGGGACGGCAGCAGATTGAGGATGCCCTGATCGCCGGTACGCTCGATATTGCCGTTATGCTGGTGTCCAATTTGCAGCGACAGGATGAGCTGGCGGCGTCCGTTTTGCGCCCGTCACAGCGGCGTTTGTGGCTGCCGTCACGTCATCCATTGCTGTTGAAGCAGTCCATTACACTGGCCGATGTTGCCAAAGAGCCAATGGTGATGTTGACAGTAGACGAAGCGGAAGAAAGCGCCTTGAACTATTGGAGTCATCTGCCCCAGGAACCTCGCATCGTATTACGCAGCGCCAACGTCGAAGCCATTCGCACGGCGGTCGCCAGCGGTCTGGGCGTGACTATCCTGTCAGATATGGTGTTCCGGACCTGGTCGCTGGAAGGGGACCGGATCGAAGCCCGGGATCTCGCCACCCGGGTGCCACCGATGGATATCGGCTTGTCCTGGCGGCTGGGGGCCACGCTGTCGCCCAGTGCCCAGGAGTTTCAGAGCTTTATCAAGGCGGCCTCGGTAGGCATCGTCAAATAAGGCTTTATCCTGGTATAAGTTTTTTAAATACCAGGGGCTAAGTATTTGAAAATTGCAAGTTCGCCGCGGGCGTCGTTCTATTGGGGAACGACAACCGATGGAGAACTTCTCATGACTCAGTACAAAACCTACAAGCCTGAAGGCATTTCCGATCCTTATGGCACTTACGTACACGGTATCGAGCCGCCGGTCGGTTCACGTATGGTTTTCGTTTCAGGACAAATCCCCGTTGCCTTCGATGGCACCGTGCCTGAGACAATGGAAGGTCAGGCAACGGTTTGCTGGCAAAACATCGAAGCGACTCTCAAGGCCGCAGGTCTTGGTATCGAGAATATTGTACGGACTACCCAATATCTGACGGATGCCTCTATGTACCCGGAAGCCAATGCCGTACGCGCCAAGATGCTCGGCACTCATCGCACGGCTTCGGTTTCTATTACGGTTCCGGCTCTGATTGAACCTACCTGGTTGATCGAAATTGACGCCATTGCTGCCGCACCGGCTGAATAACAGGATTAATCATATGCTGGCCATTAATGCTTTTGGTGAACGCCAATTCACCTTCGATTTTGCCAACACGGCACTGCTTATCGTGGATATGCAGCGCGACTTTATTGAAGACGGTGGCGCTTGTGGTGCTGGCGGTGCTGACGTAAAACCGCTGCAAGCCGTTATTCCCCATGTGCAATCCATGTTGCAGCTGTTCCGTGAAAAGGGAGCTCCTGTCGTTCATACACGGTATGGATTCAAACCCGATATGTCGGATCTGCCAGAGCCTGTCCGGTTACAAAGCAAGGAAGCGGGTGGAGAGTATGGTACCGCGGGTCCTTTGGGGCGCATTCTGACGCAAGGCGAACCCGGTTTTCAGATTGTTCCTGAACTGAAGCCTCGGCCAGGTGAAACGATCATTGATAAATCCACTTTTGGTGCATTCACTTACACCGAGCTGGATTCTATCTTGCGTAGCAAAGGGGTAACGCACGTTATCATCTGTGGCGTGACGACACAGTGCTGCGTTGAAGGCACTTTGCGGGAGGCGGTTGATCGCGGCTATTTTGTTCTGACTCTGGCTGACAGTTGTGGTGCTTTCGAAGAGAGCTTGCAGCGTGGGACATTGACCACGATTCAGAGTGAAGGCCATTTGTTTGGCTGGATCGCCAATAGCACCGACGTATTGGCTGCTGTCTGATTTTTAATCAGGCTCTGCCTGGGCTGACATGATGCCGGGGGAGACTGATCCTGATTGCCTGGTGTCGGGTTGAAAACCCGGCCCAGGCATTTTTACTTCTTTGTTTCTCTCTTGTTTCTCTCTTGTTTCTCTCTTGTTTCTCTCTTGTTTCTCTCTTGTTTCTCTCTTGTTTCTCTCTTGTGTCTCTCTTGTGTCTCTCTTGTGTCTCTCTTGTGTCTGGGCTTCTGTGTTGCCGCGTTTCTGGTGTGCAGGCATCAGGGTAAACCCCGTTACTGTCGCTCCCGCCGACTCATGCCCGCTTTGGCTCATCTCATCTCATCCTAATGCCGATGCAGTGGCGTATTCATCATTGTGATACGATTTTTGGTCGCTCCAGTCTGCTGTGAAATCTGACGGTTTTATTCAGGGAGCGCGGCTTATTGAATAATGGGTTCATTTCAAAACAATCAGGGAAGATAGATCATGTTTTTCATGCTGAGTACGCTGACCGCCGTTGTGACCGGATTGCTGTTTCTGATATCGCTGGGGGCACCGGAACTGCTGCTGTGGTTGATGGGGGTCAGTGAGTCGGAGTCTGCTGCTTTTGTCGCTCGCCGTATGGCCATGGTGTTTCTGGGTTTGACGCTGATTTGCTGGTTAAACCGGGATTGCCGTTCCGCCGATGTACATAAAGCGATCGCTATGGGGCTGCTGGTGATGCTGTTGGGGCTGGCGGCTTTGGGACTGTTTGAATTATTACGCGGCTATGCCGGCTATGGCATCTTGCTGGCAGTAGTTACCGAACTGTTGCTGGGGATTGCCTGGGGTCGGGTTTGTCTGCTGGCACACAGAAGCCGGCTGGGCGTATTTTGAGTAACAACAATAAGTAAAAAAGCAGGGAGGTCATGCGAGGAGGGTTACCCGAGACAATTGGGTAGCCATCTGGCCCCCATAACGTCTTCGAATAAAATGAAGCAAAAAAGTGATCAGACCCAGGCCAAATGCCGGCGACTTATTCTTGTGCCGGTGGTGCCTGAATACTGTCTTGGTGCGGTACGGCTGATTTCTGCTTAGTGGCTGGAAATCATTTTGTGGGATTTGAAGTGGAATGCATGTTTGATGCTGGTGATCAGATCGCTGCACAGTGCAGAGATATAGTCAGAACGCATTTGTTTGGCAGCAGCGATATGCATATCGATTTCTTCTTTGCTGCAGATGTTAGCGGCTTGGTCTTGGTTGTTCATAATAGAACTCCTTGGTTTTGTCTGATTGGGTTGTGCCTTGAAAGTAAGACCATAGTAGTAGCTTCCTGGTGGCTAAAAAAGCGAGGCTTTCTAACCAAAAAGATGAAAAAAACTAATCATTTGTGTTGAATGTAATTTGTCCTGTTGCAGCACAGATGCTTGTGTATTGTATAAAAGTCCTTTTAAAACAGTAGCTTGATGTCAATTTTCTGTTTTTTGTACGCTGTTTAAGCATCAGTTTTTCTCCTGAAAAGCGTGAATAATATTTAGCTTGTTGACGCTTTCGTGACATCGCCAGCAAATTATGGCTTGCAGCAAGTGGCAAGACTCTGGCCATGCCATGGTTTTGTCTTGCTTGCTTTTCTGTTTTGTTTTTCCTGCTGCTATCCAATGGCTGCCTTAGCCTTGCCTTAAGAGTGGAATTGTGAATTTTCACGCACCGATATAGATCCTTGTGTATTATTTTGATGCACAAATAATATTCTATCGGCCGTTAGTCTTGTAAGTGGTCTTTGTATAGCTCTTTAGGGTCTGTCCGCTTTTCTTTTAATTTCTCTTGGCGTTTAAAACCTGTCGTTCTGGTCAAACCAGCTTTGTATTGTCCACTTGGTTGATAGCTTGCCTGTGGTTATTGGTTTTGGCTTATAGCGATAGAGCATCGGATCAGGCCGTTTCTGAAATTCAGTGTCACTTTTTTGTGCGTCGTAAGACATTGTTTTTAAAGAATTTAATTTTTTGGTATGGCGCAATCACGACAATCTGGAGCCATCAGACGCTGAAGCGGAACGGCCTGTGCTGAAGCTAATGAATGAACCGGAGGATGTGTGATGGCGAATAACTGGTCTGAAGTAATCAGCCAAGCCACGGTGCTGAGGCGTCAATTGCACCAGCAGCCGGAGTTGAGTTGGGAAGAAGAGCACACCGCCCGGGTGGTGCGCCAACGACTGGATGATTTAGGTATCCGTTGGCGTGCCTGCGCCCGTACTGGCACCGTCGCCTGGCTGGGTGGATCGGCAGCACCTGCTTCAGATACCCCTCATTTTGCCTTGCGTGGCGATATGGATGCCTTGCCTATTCAGGAGCAAACCAGCGTCGCCTGGCGCTCACGCCAGGATGGCTGCATGCATGCGTGTGGTCACGATGGCCACAGTGCGACCTTGTTGGCAACAGCCCACTGGCTGAAGCTCCACGAAGCGGCTTTGCCAGCTCCGGTAACGCTGGTGTTCCAACCGGCAGAAGAAGGTGGCCATGGGGCCAGGGCGATGATCGACGACGGCGCGCTGGAAGGTGTCGACGCCATTTTTGGCTGGCACAACTGGCCCGCTATCCCGTTTGGTCACATGGCCTGCCCGAATGGCATTGTGATGTGTGGTAACGGCACTTTCCAGATTCGGGTCAGTGGCCGTGGTGGTCATGCCAGCCAGCCGGAACAGTGTCGCGATCCGGTACTGGCTGCCAGCGCCCTGGTGGTGGCATTGCAGCAGATTGTCAGTCGGCGTCTGGCGCCACAGCAGGCCGCGGTGGTCAGCGTGACATCGATTGATGCCATCAGTGCGCCAACCGTCATCGCCCAGAACGCGGTGATTTCCGGCAGTATCCGGGTACCCGACAGCGCTACCCGCTTGCAGGTGAATGCCCTGATCGATGAAATCTGCCAACACACCGCCGCCGGTTATGGGGTGACCGCAGAAGTGGATCATCAACCCCGTTACGAGGCGACGATCAACCACCCGGAGCAAGCGCGGCTGATGCGCCAGGGTTGGGAGCAGCTGTTTGGTGCCCGAATGCTGGAGCACGGTGTGCGCTTGCCCATCATGGCATCGGAAGACTTCAGTTATTACCTCAACGAGATACCCGGTGCGTTTGCGCTGGTCGGCTCCGATGACGGCTCGGCACCTGCCTGGCCCTGTCACAGCCCCCATTACGATTTTAACGATCGCCTGATTGAACAGGTGACCCGTTTGTATGCCCAGTTGGTGCATGCCCCCCAACCCTGAGCAACCCGGCATATTCAACCGGTATAGCCAGATTCGTTTGATGAAGGAGTAATTAATGAGCATTTTTGCGCAACGTGAGTCGGATATTCGTGCCTACTGTCGTGTTTATCCCGTGGTGTTCGATAAAGCCTCCAATGCCCGTCAGATTGATGAGCAGGGCAATGAATACATCGATTTTTTTGCCGGGGCTGGCGTACTGAATTTTGGCCACAACAATGAACGCATGAAAGCGGCGGTGATTGACTACATTCAGCAGGATGGCGTGCTGCACAGTCTGGATATGCACACCACCGCCAAGCGCCGTTATATGGAAACGTTCGAGAGCGTGATTCTGGCGCCACGTTCCATGGATCACCGCATGCAGTTTATGGGGCCAACCGGCACCAATGCGGTAGAGGCCGCCCTCAAGCTGGCGCGCCGGGTAACTGGTCGTCGTCAGGTGGTGGCGTTTTCGAAAGGCTTTCATGGCATGACCCTGGGGGCACTGGCCTGCACCGCCAACAACTACTTCCGGGGGGCTGCCGGGGTTGCGCTGGATAACGTCAGCCATCAACCCTTTGCCGCCATGGCCACCCTCGATTTGTTACGGGAACAATACGCAGATGCCTCCAGCGGCATTGAGCCACCGGCGGCCTTTATCGTCGAAACCATTCAGGCGGAAGGGGGCGTGAACGTCGCCAGCCAGGAGTGGCTGCAAGCGCTGCAATCCCTTGCTCATGACCATGGCTCGCTACTGATTGTGGATGAAATCCAGGTAGGGTGTGGCCGCACCGGTTCGTTCTTCAGCTTTGATGGCACCGGTATCGATCCAGACATCATCTGCCTGGCCAAAGGCATTGGCGGCATGGGCACGCCGATGGCCATGAACCTGGTCAAACCGGAACACGACAAACACTGGTCGCCGGGTGAGCATACCGGCACCTTTCGTGGCCAGAACCTGTCATTTGTGGCCGGTGTCGAGGCGCTGAACTACTTCCGCGACAGCGAACTGATGGATCAGGTTGCCCGTTACACCGATATCGTACACGAGGCTCTGGCACCGCTGGCGCGCAAATATCCACAGGTAGCGATTCGGGGCAAAGGCCTGATCGTTGCGCTGGATGTGGCCGATAGCGACCACGCCAAAGCCATTGTGGCGGAATGTTTCGACAACGGCTTGCTGATTGCCAGTTGTGGCACCGGCGGCCGGGTTCTGAAACTGATTCCGCCATTAACCATCCCTGAAAGTGATCTGAAGGCAGGACTGACGGTGCTGGTCCGTGCCACCGACAACGCACTGGAGGCCGCCCAATGAGACAACGTGATGATATGACTTTTCCGCACGATGAATACGTACGTCGCATGAATGACCTGCGCCAGCGTATTGCGTACCGGCGACTGGATGCCGTGGTGATTTCCGACCCGGAAAACATCATGTACCTGACCGACTACCAGACCACTGGCTACAGCTTTTTCCAGGCGCTGGTTGTGCCGCTGGAAGGCGAGCCCTTTATGATCACGCGGGCGATGGAAGAATCCAATGTGATCCATCGTACCTGGGTGGAAGTCACCCGCCCGTACCCGGACACGGGTGATGCCATTCAGATGCTGGTGGATGCCCTGACGGAGTTTGGTCTGGCCAACAAGCGTATTGGTTACGAACGTAACTCCTATTTTTTCCCGGCCTACCATCAGGACTTTATCCACACTCGTATGCGCAATGCCAAGCTGCTGGACTGCTTTGGTATCGTCGAGCAGGGCCGGATTCGTAAATCGGTGCACGAAATCGAGATCATGAAGCGGGCGGCCATCGCCACCGAAGCCGGTATGACGGCGGGTATCGAAGCCTGTATGGCGGGAGCCAGCGAAAACGAAATTGGTGCTGCCATCAGTGCCGGCATGTTCCGCGCCGGAGGAGAAACCCCGGCGGTGATGCCATACGTTACTTCTGGCCCGCGCTCAATGATTGGCCATGCGACCTGGGAAGGCCGGGTAGTGCAGCCCAACGAACATATTTTTCTGGAAGTCGGCGGCTGCTATCGGCGTTACCACACCGCCATGATGCGTACGGTCGTACTTGGCGAACTGAGCGATTCGATGTACAAAGCCCAGGAAAAAATGAAGCAGGCGTTAGATGCGGTACATGAGTTTGTCCAGCCCGGCATGACGGTATCCGATGCGGACAATATGATCCGCAATATTATTTCCGATAACGACGTAGGCGCCCGATTGGCGACCCGCTCCGGTTACTCGATCGGTATTGCCTTCCCGCCAAGCTGGGATGAAGGCTACATTGTCAGTCTCAACCAGGGCGACTCTGCGATTCTGGAAGAAGGCATGACCTTCCATATTATTCCGTGGATGTGGGGCGTTGATGGCGATAAAACCTGCGGCATCTCCGACACCATTTATATAACCGATCAGGGCTGTCAGTCCTTTTTCGATATGGATCGGAATTTTGTCGTCAAGCCGGAAACCAGCAGTAACCTGGTGGATCTGGGTGCTGTGAACCGCAAACCCGAGCTGGCCGCAACCGACAAACCGGCGCCGAAAAAGAAAACCGCCGACGCCTGAACCGACCTTGAACCAACCGGGCTGCCGTGTCTGATACCGACAACGGCCGCCTCAGGAGATTGTATGCTGACAGTCACAAACCCGACCACCGGGATGGTGCTGGAAACTTATGCCACCCATACCCCGGATGAGATGAACCAGTGCATCGAGCTGGTGGCCAGTGCGTATCACGATTGGGGCAGTGCCCGACAGAGCCTGCGCAGCAAGGTCATGCTGGGCGTGGCGGCCAAGCTGCGCGAGCGTAAGCAGGCGTTGGCCGAAATGATGGCGCTGGAAATGGGCAAGCCGATTCTGGAAGGGGTGGCCGAGGTCGAAAAAGCCGCCTGGTGTACCGAACACTATGCGGAGCAGGCCGAAACCTACCTCAACAGTGAATCGATTGAGTCGGATGCGACACAAAGTTATGTCACCTATCAGCCGCTGGGAGCGGTGTTGGGGATTCTGCCCTGGAATGCTCCGTTGTGGCTGGCTTTTCGTTTTTTGGCTCCGGCGCTGATGGCCGGTAACACCTGTGTTATGAAACACGACCCGAACGTACAAGGTTGTGCCCGACTGATCGAAACCATTTTTGACGACGTTTGTGCGGTGAACAAGGTACCTGCGCATATTATGGTGAACCTGACCTTGGCCACCGAACAGATCGAAACAGCGATTCGTCACCCGGCAATTCAGGCGGTGTCCTTTACCGGCTCCAGTGCCGCCGGTGCCCAGGTTGCCAGCATTGCCGCCGCGGAAATCAAACCGGCGGTGCTTGAGCTGGGCGGCTCCGATCCTTGTATCGTGATGGCTGATGCTGATCTCGACAAGGCGGCCGATATTGTGGTGCTGTCGCGTATGATTAATGCTGGCCAGTCTTGTATTGCCGCCAAACGGATACTGGTCGAAGCACCGATATACGATGAATTTATCGACAAGCTCGCCAGCCGGATGGACAAGCTGGTGATTGGCGATCCATTGCTGGACGATACCCAGGTTGGCCCGATCGCCCGGCAGAATTTGCTAACCAATCTGCATCGCCAGGTCAGCGATACTATCAATGCGGGTGCCCGTTGCCTGTTGGGTGGCGAGCCGCTTAATCGACCCGGTTTCTATTACCCGCCAACATTGCTGGTGGATGTGCAGCCGGGCATGGTGGCGTTTGAAGAAGAAACCTTCGGGCCGGTGATGGCGGTGATGAAGGTCGACGATTTTGAACACGCCATCAAGATTGCCAATGCAACAGACTACGGCCTGGGAGCCAGTATCTGGACCAACACCCCGCGTCAGAAACGTCAGGCCATCTTGCGTTTGCAAGCCGGGCAGGTGGCGATCAACGGAATTGTTAAAACCGACCCACGGCTGCCTTCCGGTGGCATCAAGAAGTCCGGTTATGGCCGCGAGTTGGGGCCACATGGCATCCGGGAATTCACCAATGCCAAGCAAGTCTGGATTGGCTGAGGGGTTTTGTTAGCGAGTTGTTGATAGTGCCCGGCACCTCTCTCCATATATTGCTCGACCTCAAACCGGCTCCTGACCCTGTCTCGAGCCGGTTTTTGATGGCACTCAATGGGTTATCCGCCGTTTAAGCATGGTAACGGCGTCCTGTTTCTGGCTGAATGGCGGCTTATCAGATATGCCCAGCGGTTTTGGGTATGTCGGTCCGACGGGTTATGCAGGAGTGAACGGGTGTCTTATATTGACGACTCGCTGTCTAAAGGCGAAACCATCTATCGAGTGTTCGAATTTCACTGGATCATCCGGTTCTTCCTGGTGCTGCATGTGATTCTGTGCGTTACCCTTATCTGGATTCCGGTGGCCTTGTATTACTGGTTGACCTGGCGCTGTACCGAGCAGGGTGTCACCAACAAACGAGTGATTCACAAGAGCGGCATTATTGCCCGCAAAACCGATGAAATGAAACTCGGGGCCATTGAAGCCATCGAGATCAATCAAGGTATCTGGGGACGTATCTTGGGGTTCGGCACGTTAACGATCTACGGGCGTGGCGATGGGGATGTTGTGATGAAATGGATGGCTCGGCCCGTGCAGGCCAAGCGTGATATTGAAAGTGCCGATTACCCGGTCTCTGCCACCGAGTCAGACTGACCGGGTGTTACTCCGGCATGGTGTGTTGCCCGGTGGTTTGCGGGGCTGCATGCGCCGCCTCTGAATGAGGCATCGTCACGGGCTGCGAGCTGAACCGGTTCAGGGTGATCGGCTCGTTGGCCAGATCAAAAAATACCGAACTCATGATGTTGTGATTGTTGTTTACCCAGTTTTCATGTTGATGGGTATTAAGGGAAATCGCGACCTGATTGACGCCGTCTTGCAACAGGCTGGCCGGGATATGGATATCCGGGCCATAGAGTCGTTGCACTTTATGGGTGTTCACAAAGACGTGGGCATGGCCTTGCAGAATCCCCTCGGCATTTTGATAACCGGCGGTGGTGACCATGTCTGGAGCGCCAAGCTCATAATGTTTGACCTTGACGTGTACGTTGACGCCATCCATCGCGTCCCGGAATACCTGGATTTCTATTTGCGGAACCGGTGCATCTGCCAGAATATTGCGGCTGGCATGCATGTGCATCTCTTTTGCGGCATTGGCCGAGCCGGTCAGACCCAACAGCAGCGCTGCCAGCAGTAAGCGTTTGTGGTTGCGATTCACCGTCGATCACCTGTTATGCAAATCATTTATGAGTCAGGCCAGCAGTCCCCGCAATACGGCGTCATGCCAGCCTTGCGGATTTCATCATTATCGGCCGGGAGGCAGGTCCGTTGGCAGGTCGGTGCTGCTGGTGGTGCAACTGGCCACGGCATTGTCGTGTAGTTCGCCCGCATATTGTGGGCCGAGAATATAGGGGAAGGCCGCTTTGATGGTGCCTTCGTCGTCCATGGTAATCGTGATGTGGTAGTGGTAACCGTGCTCGTCATCGGTATGGCCGTTGTGCTGGTCGAGATATTCCCCGCCCTGGTCCGTCAACGAACTGTCCCAATAATAGTCTTCAAAATAGAAGCCGTTGACGGCAACAAATTCGTTGTCTGATAGCGAGGTGACGACGTCATCAAAGTCCGGGCCGGGGTAATCAACGTCAACCGTGCCTTGTGTGGTGTCGTACTGATCGACCAGGACGCAACTGCGAGCGCCATCGGAGCAACCCGTGTTGGCATCGTCATAGTCGCGGGTGACCCAACTGCTGACTGCCAGCACGCCATCGTCTTCCCAGGGGCCATAAATGGGATAACCATCGGCGGCATAACCCCAGATGGGGGAGTGGCCGCTGCCATCATCACCCAACAGCTCAGCCAGGCAGGAAGAATACAGATGGTGGTGATAATCGGTGCCCGCGGCATGGCCGCCACACATATCGATGTCATACACTTCGGCTTCTGGTGCCAGGTTGGACCAGACACCTTCTTCGTTGTAGGTAAAGCCATCTTCCCAGTTAAAAATGGAAGCGCCGTTGACCATGATGCCGATCTTGTCGAGGCCGCTGTCGCATTCTTCCGTGGCGGCGGATGGCTCGACGGGCACATAGACGGTGCGTTCATCCTGGGTGGGACATTCCGGTCCTGGGGGCCAGTAGCCAAAGCCGTAATCCATGGAGCAATTGTCGTTGCTGTCGTAGCCGATGTCTTCACCAAAGGCGATCACGTCGCCGACGGCAACGGTTGGTTCTCCGGTGACAAAGTCAGTGTCGGCCTTGGGACGGCTGTTCAGTGTGTCGAGGATGTCCTGCGTGATGGTGACGCTGTAATCGGGAATCCCCTGCGAGTTGACGACGACGTAATCTTCCCCGTCCACGGTTGTTTCCGTCACGGATTGAACGTTGACTTCCACACCCAGGCCGGTTTCGGAACTCAGAATATGTGCGGATACTGCCCCGGTTTCATTCAGGAGCCATACTGAGTCCGAGTCCGAGTCCGAGTCCGAGTCCGAGTCCGAGTCCGAGTCCGAGTCCGATACATCACTGCTTGAACTGTCATCCGAAGTGCTATCGCCAGAAGCACTGCCGCCACAGGCGGTCAGGTTGGCAGCCGCAAAAGCCAACAGTAATGCGCTTAATAACGGTGTTATACGGTTGGTTTCCATAGTGCAGTGATCCGGGTCATAAAGTAGGCAGTCAGTGTAGCGATCGCAATGCAAAGTAATGGTGGGTGTTCGGTAAGGATTTGAAAATATAGGCTGGTTTTATGGAACTTCACCTGTCATTCGCGCAAGCGGCAACAGGTTACGTGTTTCCTGGGCTGACTGGCCGTCGCATGACGGCGGCCAGTCAGGGTTTATACGCTCCAGAATGGCAGGGGCGCTGGCAGGTCTCATGCCATTCCATGAAATGAAACCATGATGCCAGCTGGTTAATCCCGCCGGTATCCGCAGCGGCGGGCTCTTAGTTCGAAGCCATATGAGCGCGGTATTCTTGCTGCCGTTCCAGCATCCAGCCCGGGTATTCTTCCGGCAAGCGGCTGACGGCGTCCAGCAAGGCCAACTGATCGGTCGTTAGATGCACCTGGGTGGCCGCGATATTATCGGTCAGCTGATCGATGCGTTTGGCACCCACAATAACACTGGTTACGGCCGACTGATGGAGCAACCAGGCCAGGGCAATCCGGGCGATACTGGTTTGTTGCTCCGCCGCGATACCAGCCATAACGGCAATCACCTCACTGCCCCGTTCACGGTTTACCGGAGGGAAGTCAAGTTTGGTGCGGCGACTGTCTGCCGATGCCTCCGGGCCTTCGTATTTGCCCGACAGATAGCCACCGGCCAGCGGACTCCAGACCATCAAACCAATCTGTTCCGACTGCAGCATCGGTATGACCTCGCGTTCGAGATCCCGGCTGACCAGCGTGTAATGGGCTTGCAGTGAGATAATTGGGCACAGCTGGCGCGCTTCGGCAATCCCGACCGCCTTGACCACCTGCCAGGCGGCCCAGTTCGACAAGCCGATGTAATTCACCAGCCCCTGTTGTACCAGAGTGTTCAGGGCTTCGAGGGTTTCCCGGATCGGGGTGGCCTTATCAAACCCATGAATCTGGTAAAGATCGATATGGTCCAGTTGCAGGCGCTGCAGGCTGGCCTGGCATTGACTCATAATATGGCCACGGGAGGCGCCACGGGTATTCGGGCTGGCAGCCATGGGGCCGAGTACCTTGGTGGCGATAACCACTTCATCGCGTTTTACGTCCAGATTTTTGAGCGCCTGACCTAACAGGCGTTCACTGGCACCTCCGCCATACATGTTGGCAGTATCGATAAAGTTAATGCCCGCAGCCAGCGCCGCGGCCACCAGTTCATCCACCTGTTGCTGTTGCAGCTGACCGATCATGCCCCAGATGCCATCGCTGCCACCAAAGGTCATGGTGCCGAGGCACAACTCCGAAACAAACAAGCCGGAGTGACCCAGCTGGCGCATCCGCATAGTGCCCGGAGCCGTGGCTGAGTGGGTGATGTTCGGGGGTGCGCCAGCAGTGACGTTGGGGCTTGTGTTAGGGCTTGTGTTGGGGGTAACAGGAGAAGAGCTCGACATAACAGCGTACCTCGGGAGTGCATCATTGACGATTGGCTGGCGATGTCGTTGTCTGAATTCGCTAGCCAGGACAGAAGGCCATGCTATGGCCAGCGGGCGGAAAAACCGCTGGCAGAAACTCGCAGACTCTTGCCTGATCCTCTCAAATGACAAGCGGGAGCTACTTTTTAATGGCTGTCGGGGTACAGTGATTCACGTGGCCAATCTGCTGCGCCCGGTATACACCGGTTGCCTGGCGGCGGCCGTTACGCTGACAGAAGCGAAGGAAGATCGATATGAAAACACCATCCGCAAACCCGTTATGCCAGGCGTCAGCGCAGGCAGACCAGGGGGTTCCTGCTCAGGCCGGTCAGATGGCTCATCAGCAAGCCATGCCCTCTGCATCGCTCGATGCGTTGACCGCGTTGGCCGAACGGCAATGGCATCGCCATGGACAGGAGAACGCCATCGATGGCTTGCGACTGACCCGAGCCACCGAGCCCAGCGGGACGATGCGCGCCATTTATCCGACGTCCTTTTGTGTGGTGCTGCAGGGAAGCAAGCTCAGTGAGCTGGCAGACACCCGATTCCATTACCGGCAGGGACAATGCCTGTTGGCATCGGTGAATGTACCGGTCAATTCCCGGATCATGGAGGCCAGTCCCGACTGTCCGTATGTGGCTTTCAGTGTCGCGCTTGACCCGGAAATGGTGGCGGAGTTATTGCTGCACGCCCCGGCGTCGGCATTAGCGACTGCGCCACGACAAGCTCCGTGCCCGCCACTGGCTGAACGGCCGTCGGCCTTGTCGACGGCGGCATTACCCACCGGCCTTATCGATCCCTTGCTGCGTTTATTGCAGTTATTGGATCAGCCGCAAGACCTGGCGGTGCTGGAGCCTCTGTTGCGGCGGGAAATCTGCTGGCGTTTGTTACGCTCTCCAATGGGGGCGGCATTGCAACAAATCGGTATGGAAGATAGCGATACCGCGCGGATTGGTCGGGTAACGGCCTGGATGCGCAGCCATTATCAGCAAGGGTTCAAAGTCGCCGATCTGGCTGCCATGGCCAGCATGAGCCCGGCGTCGTTCCATCGTCATTTCAAGGCGATTACCCAATTCACACCGGTCCAGTTCCAGAAGCAGATACGGCTGCAAGCGGCCCGGCGGCTGTTACTGACCGATCATGAAGTGGCCAGTGTCGGGTATCGGGTCGGATACGAAAGTCCGTCGCAATTCAGCCGCGACTATCACAAGGTCTTTGGTGCGCCTCCAGGCCGGGACAAGGCCAAGCTGCGCTCCAGTCTGGTGCTGGAAAGTATCGATTAGCGTCGGCCGGTTGTATCGGGACACGACAATAACGCGGCAGTGTCTGCTTATTGGTGGACCGACTGGTATGCTTCCCAGTCATGACAAGGCGGGCAACTGCATGGCCGCTGTTGTCTGACACTAATCCATCGTAAGGAAGCGCCTGTGCAAAAAGTAGCGATATTTGTGGATGTGCAAAACGTGTACTACACCACCCGTGGTACGTTTCGGCGTCATTTCGATTACAACCGCTTCTGGGCGCGCGCGACGGCAGGGCGGGATGTGGTGAAAGCCTTTGCTTATGCCACTGATCGTGGCGACCAGAAACAGCGGGAATTCCAGAATATCCTGCGGGCGATCGGTTTTGAGGTAAGACTGAAGCCCTTTATTCAACGGGCCGATGGTTCGGCCAAAGGCGATTGGGATGTAGGCATCACCATTGATGCGTTGGAATATGGCGAGCAGGCCGATGTGGTGGTGCTGGTTTCCGGGGACGGTGATTTTGATTTGCTGGCCAATAAGCTGAGAGTGGGCAGGGGTAAACGAGTGGAGGTGTACGGGGTGGCAAAACTGACGGCATCGTCACTGATCCATGCGGCCAGCGAGTATTTTCCAATCGATGGTGATCTGTTGCTGGGCTAAGCGGTTTTTATGTGACGGAGTAGCGCAGTGCGAGCTTCCTTGCCCGCACTGCACTTCTTGCTACTGTTTACATATGTACCTTGATCAGAGCGCTGACGGTATTTTCGTCAAATTCGCTGCTGTATTTGTTGTGCCATGCGCTGTACTCAAGACCCAGCTTGATCTTGTTGTCGTAACCCAGCATCGGACCAACGTTATAGGTCAGCTGCGGGTTGAAGTTGAAGCTGGCTTTGTGATCATCACTACCGGTTGAATAGTCGATGTAGCCACCCAGTTCAACCTGGCCCCAGGATGCACCATAGGTCAGAGTGATCTGGTGATCGTCGTCCAGACCATTGTCGTTCATGCTGTAAAAATACGTGACGCTGGCGAAGTTCATGCCTGGAATCGCCAGGTCGGCACCAATACCGTACAGGTAGTTATCCTGACTGAAGCCGGATGAGGTTGAACCGGATTCCAGCGTAAAGGCCAGGTTGATGTTTTTAACGATGCCATCGTCAAACTTGGTGACGAAGAACTTGGGTGAGAACTCGCTGTAGCTGGCGCGGAAGTTATTGTCACCCTGGTCACGGTCGAGGAAGAAGAACAGGCCACCCCAGCTGTAACCCGACACGTGCTCAACGGTGTAGGTGTTCAGAGCGTAGTCCTTGTCGGTTTGTGGCCAGTCGTTGGAATCAATTTTGAAATCACCACCAACCAGTACAGAGATGCTGTTATCAGCAAAATAACGCTCGGCATGTGCTGCAGGAATGGTTGCTACGGCGACAACGGCCAGGGCTAGAAGTTGTTTTTTCATCACACTCTCTCTTTCAGATTAATAATTCAGGAAATCGTCTGGCTGACTTCAAAGGCCTGTGAGCCTCCTGATGCAGCATTATGTCGCCGGCCTATAACTTGACCGTTCGGACAGCAATTGATGAAAAGCAAAATCCTGACCAACTGGCCAGAAATAACCGTTTTAATTTCAAATGACCGTTTTATCGGCACTAAGGGAGGAAATATGAGGTGTTAAGGGCGCGATATCCGATTCAGCGGTTGCGCTAATGCTTGGCGATAGTGCGCTGAATGGACCAGTAGGCACCTAAATGTTGCAGGCAGAATAAGGTTGAATCAGGCCAACCTGGTCTTGTCGGGAAGAGTGTGCTGGCCGAACCGAGAAGATCTGGTCGCCACCTGTTTGTCACATGGGGCGACCAGTAATGATGGCTGGCTTGGATACGGGCTTGGGTACGTTATGTGCGATCAGCCAGAGGCGTCGAGAAGGTGTACTCCATATCCCAGGGGAAACGAATCCAGGTATCCTGGCTCACCTCGGTAATAAAAGTATCTACCAGAGGGACACCGGCGGGTTTGGCGTACAGCGTGGCAAAATGTGCTTTCGGCAGCATTTCCCGTACACAACGAGCAGTTTTGCCGGTATCGACCAAATCGTCGATCAACAGCATGCCGTCGCCATCTCCCTCGACACCCTTGAGGATTTGCAACTCGCCCTGTACCGATTGCACCGAGGAATCCCCGGTACTTTTATAACTGGTGACACACACGGTATCGATCAGGCGAATGTCCATCTCTCGTGCCAGAATCGCTGCCGGAACCAGACCGCCACGGGTAATAACAATCAACCCTTTCCAGGGGCCTTTGTCTAACAGCCGCAAGGAAAGCGTGCGCGCATTGCGATGCAGCTCTTCCCAGCTGACGGGGTAATCCATGGAGTACGTGTGATCGGACATGAGCAGGAACCTGTGAATAAAATGAAAAACTGACCGGGCGGTCACTTTATTCGGAGGTGCGAGCAGGATCAAGCCCCGGTTTTCCTGGCAATACAGAGAATGTCGGCTTGGCCAGTGGGGATCAAGAGCCATTACACAATAAAGATCCGGGGCCGTTCTGCTCTTTTATGGCGCTGTGATGCGTCGCCCCAAAACACGCCACTAATCCCTGATCCGTCCCCAGCCAATAGCAAGCTGCTCTGCAATGGCCGTGGCGTCGGCTTGCAGGCCGTCAAAACGAGTGACTCCCTGTAGCCAGCGGGTAATGACTTCCGGGTGCTGGTTCAGCCACATATAAATGGCCCGGTCCAGCGGTACGAAGTAGTTGCTGACCTGATCCATGATCTGTTCCTGCTCGCTGGCCTCGAAGGTCAGGTTGCGGAAGAAGCGGCCGAGATTGGGGCAGCGGGCAGTCAGGCCATCGCGAACATTGGTATTAATAGTGGCGTGACCATAATCCTTGCCAAAGTATTCTTCACCGCCAGACAGGTAACGAATGGAAAAATTCTGGTTCATGGGGTGGGGTGTCCAGGCCAGAAAGGCGATCCATTCACCCTTGCGAATACGGCCTTTGACCTGTGCCAGCATCAGCAGCTCTGAAGTTTCAATCAGTTTGAACGATTGCAGCTGGTAAGCGTTGGAATCAATCATGTTTTGTACCGAGATATTGCCACTGCTGCCCTTGCCGCTGCCATAAATCCGCCAGTCGAACTTGTCACCGTGTTGGGCCAGGTCGGCAAAACTGCGTATTCCCTGGTCGTAAACATAGTCCGGCACAGCCAGGGTGTAACGGCCCTCGTCGAGGTTGGTTGTCAGGGTTTTTATCGATCCGCGTTGCAGATACGGTGCGGCCACGTGACGTTGTGCCGGTATCCAGTAGCCCATAAAAACATCAACCTGATCCTTGTCCATGCCTTTGTAAACATCCTGCAGGGAAGGCATTCGGGTAATGCTGGCATCGTATCCGAGCTTGTTCAGCAGGATGCTGGCGGTGGCTGTGGCGACCCGCAAATCGGTCCAGTCCACTTCTCCCAGCGTGGGGGTTTTGCAGCTTGCTGGTTCTGCCATGGCGGGATGTGCCAGGAACAGTAGCAATAATAAAGCAGTCGAAAAGTGTTTCATCTTGATGGGCACCCAAAGAAAGAGAGCGACAATGGTCAGTGTCCGACCCGGACAAGGGATGGACAGATGACGTCATTCGGTGCGGTCATTATCAAAAGGGCAGAAGGTGGATGATGGTGTCTCAGCGTCATCTTGTGACGCTTTGGCTTTATTTGGGGGAGTCATGATGGATATGTATTGAAACTATGATCGGTTTGGCGCAAGCCGGATAAATGTACCCAAACCGGTCAATTGGTTGTACTGCCACTGCTTGGTATTCGATGATCTTTTATGTGTATGTATTATGGTATACCGTAATACAGATCAATCCACAGAAGAGTGGATTTCGTGAACAAAACAAAACCTGAACTCCCAAAAAGGTTACGTAGTATGAAATTTTCCCTGTTCCTGCAAATGGAGCGTTATAGCCCTGACAAAACGCATCAGGAGCTGCTGAATGAGCTGGTTGAGCTGGTTCAGATCGCTGAACAAGGTGGTATGGAAACGGTCTGGGTCGGTGAGCATCACTCAATGGAATTCACCATTGGCCCTAACCCATTGAGTTTTCTGGCGTATCTGGCGCCTCAGACTTCCACGATCCGGCTGGGTCTGGGAACCGTTATTGCGCCTTTCTGGCATCCGATAAAACTGGCAGGCGAAGCGGCGCTGGTGGATCAAATGTCCTGCGGACGGCTGGAGTTCGGTATTGCCCGTGGTGCCTACCAGTGTGAATTTGATCGAATGGCTGGTGGTATACCAGCCGCTGATGGTGCGCGTTATTTGCGTGAAATGCTGCCGATCTTGCCCAAGCTGTGGCAGGGAGATTATGCCCATGATGGTGAGTGCTGGCAGTTCCCGACCTCAACATCAGTACCGAAACCGCTGCAGTCCGGTGGGCCGCCGATGTGGGTGGCTGCACGGGAGCAGGCGTCACATGATTTTGCCATTGCAAACAACTGCAACGTTATGGTGACGCCGCTGTTCAAGTCCGATGCTGAAGTGGGTTCCCTGATGGACAAGTTTGAAACTGCTTGTGCCAAACACCCGGAAAAAGCACGGCCCAAGATTATGTGTCTGCGTCATACCTATGTCCATGAAGATCCAGAAGACTGGCGTGTTGGGGTAGAAGGCATTCGTCGCTGGTACTCCTACTTCCAGGGCTGGGCACGTAATGACCAGCAACCGGTGAGTGGCTTCTGTCATCCGATTTCGGCAGACGAGCTGGAGGCGTTCGAGGCCTTGGCGCCAGAGCAGTTGCGCAACAATCTGGTGATTGGTACACCAGCAGAGGTGGTTGAACGGCTGAAATATTACGAAGCCAGTGGTTTGACGGAATACAGTTTCTGGAGTGATAACAGCCTGAGTCATGAGCAGAAAAAGGAATCCCTGCAATTGTTTATTAATCAGGTCATGCCTTCGTTCTGATTGTCAGGGTTATCCGAAATCAATAAATCATGGTATACCATGATTTATTTGGTTTTATTTTTGTCTGAAATGTTGTGATTTTATTGGATATTTTTGTGTTATCGCAAAGATAGGGTAATCCTGTTTTTCGATGGTGCTGGATCACTGGTAAATAAAAGATTGCCAGCGGTTCAGTGCGCCTGCCCCAGTTCTTGCCGGTCTCCCGCTTCTTTTCTTTTTGATGTGTTTTTTAGTTGGTTGCTTTGTCGTTATGACGATCAGCTGAGTGATGCTGCAGCGGTTGTCCTGCCTGCTCATCACTCGATTTGCTGGCGCTCAAATCACGATGGGCGTGCGGGCAGGGCTGACGCCGAAATGGGATTTGTACAATTTGCAGAAATGCGAGACGGAGTTGAAACCGCAGGAATAGGCGACGTCGGTGACAGATGAGTGATTCTGTTGCAGGTGTTCGCGGGCGGTTTCAAGGCGCAGGCAAGTATAGTACTTGCCTGGCGTCTGGTTGAAATGCGTCTGGAATAATCGCTCCAGCTGGCGTACCGACAGACAGGCCGCCCGGGATAGTTGATGGCGGTCTAATGGCTGGTCGATATGCTTGCGCATCTCGGCCAAGGCCCGCTGCAAGCGGCTATCCTGGCTGTGGGCCGGGATATTGCCTTGCTGTAGCTGTTGTATCACCTGATCCCCCTGATCGGCCGACAGGTCTGACATACACAGGGTGATCATCAATTCATCCAGTGCCTCTCGGCTGGCGTGGCGATGAAACAGGTAGGCACTGGCATGGTAGTAGTCGGCGCCAATCCAGACCAGTGTGTCATTTAACGGCATGGGCAGACGGGCGATTTCCTGATCATGCTCCGGGCTGGAGTGGCCACTGAGTACCAGCAGGTTGCCTTGCTGACGCTGTTGATGATTCAGGCTGGGTAATGCCGTAATCATCAGTCCGGCATCCGAGCGAACCAGGTCGCCGGATAACGAACAAATCGACCAGCTTATATGATGGGGCGTCACTCCCTGGCAGGCAGTAAGCCATTCATTAATACGCCCCAGATCGGCTAGCCTGAATCCCGGGCGTAACAAAACAGTAAGGTTGTTCAAACACGGTTGTCTGGTGGTTTCTATTGGCATGGATATCACCTGAAGCATGTGTCGGCTGTTATTTTCTTGTGTCATTTAAAAGCATGTGTATTATGGTATACCATGTTTCATTGAAACGAAAACAATCCATTAAATATACAGTTTTTGAAAATACGTTCTGTAGCGAGGAGTCACTCGATGAGCTTTGAAATACGCAAGATGATTACTACGATTGAAGAAACGTTTATTGAAGGTGGCAAAGCGGCAGAGCAGCCGGTCACCATGGTCGGTGTCGCGGCAATTATTCGTAACCCGTGGGCTGGCCGTGGTTTTGTTGAAGACCTGAGCCCGGAAATCAAGGCGCACTGTTCTGACCTGGGTGCGTTGATCGTGGAATACGTCAGCCGTGCCATCGGTGGCGCGGATAAAATTGAAGCGTATGGCAAGGCTGCCGTTGTCGGCATGGATGGTGAAATCGAACACGCCTCGGCCGTGGTGCATACGTTGCGGTTTGGCAATCACTACCGTAACGCCGTGAATGCACAGAGCTATCTGGCCTTCACCAACAAGCGCGGTGGCCCGGGTACTTCTATCCAGATTCCAATGATGCACAAGGATGATGCTGGCTTCCGCTCGCATTACATCACCATGGAAATGTCGATTGAAGATGCGCCGGCAGCCAACGAGCTGGTGATCTGTCTGGGTGGTTCTACCGCTGGGCGTCTGCACCCTCGTATTGGTAACCGCTACCAGGATCTGAAAGATCTGGAGCAAGAAGCCACTCTCGCTAACCAGTAAGCAAGGACACGACTCATGACAACCAAGCTGACAGGCAAAACTCCGGACGGCACGGCCTATCAGGTCTGCGGTAACGGTGACGCGGTTGTGCTGATTCATGGCGTCGGGCTGGACCAGTCAATCTGGAACGCTCAGGTGCAAGGGTTGGCGCAGCACTACCAGGTCATTACCTACGATATGTTGGGGCATGGGCACAGTCCGTTGCCGCCCAAAGTGGCCTCGTTGGATGACTACGCCGGGCAATTGCAGCGGTTGCTGCAACACTTGGACTGCGGGCCGGTGCATCTGATCGGCTTTTCCATGGGCGGGCTGGTAGCGCGGGTATTTGCGATTCAGCAGCCGCAGCTATTACGCTCGCTGGTGATCATGGGGAGTGTGTTTGACCGTACAGAAGACGCCCGGCAGGCAATTCTGGCTCGTACACTGGATGTGGCCAGGCATGGACCTGAAGCCAATATCGATGCTGCGCTGGAGCGCTGGTTCAGCCCGGAATACCGGGCTGCCAACACTGCCCGGATACAGGGAATCCGGGATCTGGTCTGTGCCAACAACCCGGAGGGTTATTTGCGTGCCTATCGCCTGTTCGCCGGTAGTGACAATTACCTGGCTGACCGGCTGATTGATATCCGGGTACCGACACTGGTGATGGCCGGTGAGCTGGACCCCGGCTCAACCCCGGAAATGGCCCAGAAACTGGCTTGCCAGATACCTTCTGCCCGCTGCCAGATTATGGCCGGGCAACGGCACATGATGGCAATGGAATCCCCGCAACTGATTAATCACGCCTTGCAGCTGTTTCTTGGCAGCTGTAACAGTACTTGTCCTGCTACCTCATCGGAGACCTGTCTGTGAATTTGACTCCTTACCAGATGTACATTAATGGCCGTTATTGTGAAGCCCAGAGCGGCAATCGCTTTGACAGCCTGACGCCGTCCACGGCACAGCCATGGGCCAGTTTTCCGGATGCCACCGAGGTGGATGCCGATATCGCCGTCACGGCGGCACATCAGGCTTTTGTCAGTCCGGCCTGGGCGGGGCTGACCGCCACAGCACGAGGCAAGCTGTTACGGACGCTGGGCGACCTGATTGCTGATCATCGTGAGCTGCTGGCGGAACTGGAAAGCCGGGAAAACGGCAAACTGATCCGCGAAACCCGTGGCCAGATGGGGTATTTGCCAGAGTTTTTCTATTATATGGCGGGGCTGGCTGACAAGATCGAAGGGCAAACCCTGCCGGTCGATAAATCCGACATGATGGCGTACACCCTGCACGAGCCAATGGGTGTCGTGGCCGCGATTGTGCCCTGGAACAGTCCGCTGTACCTGACAGCCATCAAGATGGCACCGGCGCTGGCGGCGGGGAATACCTTGGTGATCAAGCCGTCAGAACACGCCTCGGCCAGCATTGTGGCGCTGGGCAAACTGGTTGAACAAGCCGGGTTCCCGGCCGGTGTTGTGAATATTATTACCGGTTATGGCCCTTCCGCCGGTGCGGCGCTGACCTGTCATCCGCTGGTGCGCCATGTTGCCTTTACCGGTGGTGCCGCCACCGCGCGCCATGTTGTGCGCTCCAGTGCTGAAAACTTCGCTCATTTGTCGCTGGAACTGGGGGGCAAGTCGCCGCAAATCGTTTTCCCGGATGCCGATATCGACAGCGCTGTTAACGGCATTGTTGCCGGTGTGTTTGCCGCATCAGGGCAAAGTTGTGTGGCCGGTTCCCGGCTGTTGATTCACGACAGTATTTACGACGAAGTGGTCGCCAGGGTTTGCGAACGCGCCAGCCGTATCTGTATTGGTGATCCACTGGCAGAAGAGACCGAAATGGGACCGATGACGACTCTGGCCCAGCTGGATATCGCCGACAATATGGTGCAGCAGGCGATCAGCGAAGGCGCCGTCTTGCGCTACGGCGGCCAGCGGGTTGAATGTAATGGCGGCTGGTATTTCCAACCGACCTTGCTGGAATGTGACTCATCGTCGAACAGCCTGATGCAGGAAGAAGTGTTTGGTCCGGTCACGGCAGCAATTCGTTTTCATACAGAAGCTGAAGCACTGGCGCTGGCCAACGACACCCGTTACGGCCTGGCGGCGGGTATCTGGACGCGGGATATCGCCCGCGCCCATCGACTCTCCAAGGCCGTCCGCAGCGGCATTATCTGGGTGAATACCTATCGGGTGGTGTCCGCCATGGCACCGATTGGTGGTTTTGGTGACAGCGGTTACGGGCGCGAGGGCGGTATCGAAGCCGTGCTTTCCTATACCGAGAAAAAAACCGTCTGGGTCAACCTCTCCAGCGAGCCAATGAGCGACCCCTTTGTGATGCGTTGAGGAGCAGCAACATGATTAACCAAGATTTGTATAAAGCCACTCTGGGTTCGTTTCCGTCCGGGGTCACCGTGGTGATGGCCTACGATCGCGAGGGCCGGGTAACCGGACTGACCGCCAGCGCATTCAGTGCCCTGTCGATGGATCCGCCGCTGATTCTGGTGTGTCCGCAGTACCGCTCCGAATCCTATCAGGTGCTCAGTGAAGCCACGCATTTTTCAGTCAATATTCTGGCTGCGGATCAGGGTGCGGAAGCCTGGGCTTTTGCCAAAAAAGGGGCCGACAAGGTGGCCGCACTGGCGCAGCTGGATATCCAGCAAGGCGTCACCGGGGTGCCGGTACTGGCCTCGACCGTGGCGGTGATGGAATGCTGCCACTGGCGTCAATACGAAGGCGGCGATCACGCCATTCTGGTGGGAGAAGTGCAGCATATGGCCAATGACAGCGGTCGCAGTCCAATGGTGTATTGCCGAGGGGATATGGGCAGCTGGCCAATGCCGGTAATTGAGGAGGCTTGCTGATGACGGCGCAATTGTTCCGACAACAGGCTTTTATCAATGGTCGCTGGTGCGATGCCGATGACGGGCAAACCCAGACCATTTATGACCCGGCCAATGGCCATGTGATTGGTACGGTGCCGCTGATGGCGGAAGCCGAAACCCATGCCGCTATTCTGGCCGCCGAGTTGGCCCGCAAGGGCTGGGCTGCCATGACGGCACAACAGCGCAGCCGTATTCTCTACCGCTGGTATGAGCTGATTGTGGCTCATGCCGATGAACTGGCCCGTATTCTGACCATGGAGCAGGGCAAGCCATTGGCCGAAGCTCACGGTGAAATTCTTTACGGCGCCAGTTTTATCGAATGGTTTGCCGAAGAAGGCAAGCGGGTGTACGGCGAGGTGATTCCAAGTCCTAACCCGGATGCCCGTATCGTTGTGGTGAAACAGCCGATCGGTGTTGTGGCAGCGATTACCCCATGGAATTTCCCCTGCGCCATGATTACGCGCAAGTGTGGCCCGGCATTGGCAGCGGGTTGCAGCTTTATCGTCAAACCGGCACCGGATACACCGTTTTCGGCGCTGGCGCTAGCAGCACTGGCGCAACAGGCCGGTATTCCCGATGGTGTCTTTAACGTTGTGACTGGTGATGCCATTGCCATCGGCAATGTTCTGACCAGCAGCCAGAAAGTCGCCAAGCTGAGTTTTACCGGCTCGACCCGGATCGGCAAACTGCTATTAAGCCAGTGTGCAGATACCGTCAAAAAAGTCTCGCTGGAGCTGGGAGGCAACGCACCTTTTATCGTGTTTGATGATGCCGATATCGACGCCGCGATTCAGGGGGCGATGATTTCCAAATTCCGTAACGCCGGGCAAACCTGTGTCTGCACCAACCGTTTTCTGGTACAGCGTGGCATCCATGATGTCTTTGTGCGACGCTTGCAAGAGCAGATTGAGGCACTACAGGTTGGTCATGGCTTGCTGGCCGGTGTCGATCAAGGACCGTTGATTAACCAGGCAGCGTTAACCACAGTACAGCGCCATGTGCGTGACGCGCTGGACAAGGGCGCGACCTTGCATTGTGGTGGCGAACCACACGCCGCCGGTGAGAACTTTTTTGCTCCCACCCTGCTGTCGGGTATGACCAGCACCATGGCCGTGGCCCAGGAAGAAACCTTTGGCCCGCTGGCTGCGGTGTTTGCCTTTGATGACGAAGACGAGGCGGTTGCCCTGGCCAATGACACCGACTCTGGCCTGGCGGCGTATCTCTATACTCGGGATATGGCGCGTTGCTGGCGCGTAGGCGAAGCGCTGGAGTATGGCATGGTGGGTATCAACGAAGGGCTGATTTCTACCGCGGTAGCTCCCTTTGGTGGGGTCAAGACCTCGGGGCTGGGGCGTGAAGGCTCACACTTCGGCATGGATGATTACCTGGAAATCAAATACATGATGATGGGCGGACTGGGCCGCTAAGATACTGGCCTGGTCAAGGTACAGGTTAACGCACAGGTCAAAGTACAAGCCAACGCACAAGCCACGCATAGAGAGAATGTTATGACTGATTCTGCTGAAAAAAACCGCTTCGATGCCGGATTGAAAGTCCGCCGTGAAGTGTTGGGTGACGCCTACGTCGACCAGAGCCTGAACAACAACCGGGACGAATTCGCCTGGCCAATGCAGGAGCTGGTGACAGAATATTGCTGGGGCGAAATCTGGACGCGGGAAGAACTCAGCCGCCGGGAGCGCTCGCTGATCAATCTGGGCATGTTAACGGCCCTGAATCGTCCCCACGAGATCCGGGTGCATGTCCGTGGTGCGCTGAATAACGGGGTATCCATTGCAGAGATTCGTGAGGTTTTTTTACAATCCGCGATCTATTGTGGTGTGCCTGCAGCGATCGATAGCTTTAGAATTGCGCGTGAAGTGCTGGCCGAGCTCGACGCCGACCAGCAAGATCAAACGCCGGTTGCCTGACAACCATCGTCGTTACACTGTGCGGCGCCCCACCGGGGCTTGCCTCGGTTCATGATTGACCAGTTGGATAAAGGGTATGCTGAAGAAACACTCCCGAGAAGATCTGGGGAAGATAGAACGAACCTCCGTAACATTGCGGGAAAAGGTACTGGACGCCTTGCGCAGTGCCATTCTCAGCTTCAAGTTCCTGCCTGGAGACCGCCTGGTAGAGCGGGACTTGTGCGACCTGCTGGGGGTAAGCCGGACTTCTGTCCGGGAAGCACTGCGACATCTGGAATCCGAAGGGCTGGTTGAATACCTCGATGGCAAAGGCCCGAGAGTCTCGGTCATCACCCTGGAGCAGGCGCTGGAAATCTACGAACTGCGCTGTTCGCTTGAAAGCCTGGTGGTGGAACTGTTTACCGTGCGTGCCAGTGAAGACCAGCTGCTGGACCTTGAATACTCGTTACGCAAACTGCAATCCCGGCTCAAAAGCGGCGATGTGGTGCTGATACTGGAAGCCGTCAGTGATTTTTACAACGTGCTGTTTCAGGGTTGTGGTAACCATACCGCGTGCAGTCTGTTGCGCCAGTTGCAGGCGCGGATCAGCTTTTTGCGTGCGACGACAGTCAGCCAGAATGATCGTTACCTCGACAGTAGTGAGGAAATGGCGGCCATCTTTGAAGCGATCCAGTCCCGTGATCCGGTGCGGGCGCGCAAAGCCAGTATCGATCATATCCACAAGGCCGCTACCGTGGCCTTGGCGGTGATGGCCAAGCAGAACGATGTCGACCCGGCAACCTTGCAAGCCATATATATTGCCCCGAACTGAACCGGTTATTGGCCATCTGCTGGTGGCATCAACCGCCAAAGACATGCCCGTGTCTCTGGCGGTTTTTTTTAGTCCTGGCAAGGGTTGAACGGAATGCTGTCGATCAGCTGCAAGTTATAGCCTTCCAGCCCGACAAAGCGCCAGGACGCTCCCAGATGCCGGAATTTCCGCACACCCAGATCCCGTAAAATCTGCGCGCCGGTGCCAACGTCGCTGAACACCCGCTGGTTATTGGTGTTTGGCACCATCAGCTGTGGTGCGCGATTCAGCAGTGCGCTGGCAGAGGTTTCGTTATCCACCAGTACCACCACCCCGGTGCCCTCGCGGGCTACGGCTTCCAGTGCTGACCACAGGCTCCAGTGTGTCGGGCCGTGGTAATTGGCACCAATCAGGTCGCGCAGAGGATCAATGCCATGAACCCGCGCCAGAACCGGCTGTTCCGGATTGATATCACCGGCCACCAGAGCAATATGAACGGCATTGGACAGGCGGTCTTCGTAAGTCACCATCCGGAAGGTGCCGTGGACAGTGGGCAGGGGTTGCTCGCCGATCCGGGTAACGGTGGTTTCGGTATTCATCCGATGCTGGATCAGGTCGGCGATGGTGCCAATACGCAGATCGTGCTGGGCGGCAAATGCCAGCAGGTCGTCACGGCGTGCCATGGTGCCGTCTTCATTCATGATCTCGACAATGACCGCCGCGGCTTCAAAGCCCGCCAGTCGTGCCAGGTCGCAACCGGCTTCGGTATGTCCTGCCCGGGTTAACACCCCTCCCTTGCGCGCCCGTAACGGGAAGATATGACCCGGTTGTACCAGATCGGCAGGTTGGGCATCGGCGGCTACCGCTAGCTGGATGGTGTGGGCACGGTCGGCGGCAGAAATACCGGTTGAGATGCCCTGGGCCGCATCAATCGAAACGGTAAATGCGGTGCCGTAAGTGCAGCCATTATCGGCAACCATGGCGTGCAAGCCCAGTTGCTCACAGCGCTGTTCGTCCAGTGTCAGGCAAATCAGTCCACGCGCTTTGGACGCCATAAAATTAATCGCTTCCGGTGTTACGGCTGTCGCAGCGATGATCAGGTCGCCTTCATTTTCACGGTCTTCGTCATCCATCAGAATGACCATTTTGCCGTTACGGATATCCTCGATAATATCCGCCGTGCTATCGATGTTCATCGCCCATCTCCCATGCTATTCAATATCTTTTAATCATTCTAAAATACGATATTGTATTATGGTATACCACAAATAATTTGGAGAATTGTATGAAAGCTTATTGGATTGCCTTTGTTGATATTGATGACCCTCGGCAATATGCCCGATATATGGAGCAGTCACCGACAGCGCTGCAACAATATGGTGCCAGAATCCTGGCGCGGGGCAGTGAAATGACAGCACTGGAAGGTTTTGATAAAACCCCGGACCGGGCGGTGGTGTTTGAATTTGACAGTTATGAACAGGCGTTGGCCTGTTATCACTCTGATGCCTATCAGCAGGCTCGCCAGCATCGGCTGGAAGTGGCCAGCGCCCATATCGTGATACTCAAGGGGCAATAAAGGTCAAAGCGTGGTGTATCTATCCGCCTTGACCGGTCGCACGGCTTTACAGGCCCTTGTCTGCATGACCGCTTGAAATACAAAAGCCGCTCGGTACTGAGCGGCTTTGGCAGAACAGAACAGCTTGAAAACCCCCGGCAAGTGCCGGGAGGCTTGGGCGCTATCAGGAAGTAGAGCGGGCCAGCTTGTCGGAACTGGCAGACTTGCCGGTCTGGGCCAGGTCGCCCGGACCGTAAGAAATACCGTCCCGTTCGTCCCGTAACCCTTTTATCAGGGCCACACACATCAGCAGTAGCACCACGGAGAATGGCAGGGCTGCTGCGATGGTGGCGGATTGTAATGCCGTCAGTCCCCCGGCCAGCAGCAGTACCGCCGCGACGGCACCCAGAATGGTGCCCCAGATGCCACGAATGGCTAACGAAGGCTCACTGCCCATCGACAGGATGGTGGAAATCACCAGGGTGCCGGAGTCTGCCGAAGTGACAAACCAGGTAATAATCATGATGGTCGCCAACAAGGACATTGGCCAGGTGAGGGAGTCGACCCCGATGGCTTCAATGGTGTGATACAGCGCCATGGTCATGTCAGCATTGACGGCTTCAACAATACCGCCAGCCCCGTACAGTTCGATATGCAGGGCGGTACCACCCATGGCAATAATCCAGATAAAGCCACCCAGGGGAGGGATGATCAGAGCGCTGAGCAGGAATTCACGAATGGTACGGCCACGGGAAATACGGGCAATAAACAGCCCCACCAAAGGACCCCAGGACAACCACCAGCCCCAGTAGAACAGCGTCCACCAGCCCTGCCATTGACCTTCAGGGTTCGGATCGGTCCAGAAGCCCATGGGAATCATATGCCAGACGTAATCCCCCACGCTGGTGGTGAACATGCCCAATAAATACACGGTTGGCCCAGCGATCACAAAGAAGCCGATCAGTACCAGGCTGATACGGATATTCCAGACGCTTAACCAGCGAATTCCCCGTTCCAGACCGGACATGGTCGAGAGGGTGGCAATAATGGAAATCACTGCAATCAACACGACCTGGACGGTGGTGGATATTTCGACCCCAAACAGATAGTTCAGTCCCGCATTGATCTGGGATACCCCAAGGCCGAGGGCGGTTGCAGTACCAAACAGGGTGCTGAAAATGGCCAGCAAGTCGACAGCATGACCCAGAGGCCCATAAATACGATCCCCCAGCAGCGGATACAGTGTTGAGCGAATGGTCATCGGCAAACCTCGACGACAGGCGAAATACGCAATCATCATTCCGGTCGCGATATACACCGCCCAGCCATGCAAGCCCCAGTGGAACAGGGTAATCCGCAAGGCAACCTGGGCCGCCTCGGCACTGCCGGGTTCAATACCGGCCATCTCGATAAAGGGGTTGCCCTGCAGGTGGAATATCGGCTCGGCAATACTCCAGAACAGAATGCCAACACCAATGGCGCAGCTGAACAGCATGGAAAACCAGACAAAGAAACTGAACGCGGGGCGTTCATCATCAGCACCCAGCCGGATCGATCCATGGCGGCTGAAAGCCATCCATACGCAGAAAAACAGCACCACGCTGACGACCATAACGTAGTACCAGTTCAGAGTGGTCTGAATCCAGCTTTTGACATCGGTGTATACACCGTTGGCCAGATCGACATTCAGAACCGTGAACAGAACGAAGGCCAGAATCATCGCTTTTGAGGCAATACCCATTCCTGGATGTATCCCGGCGAACAGGCCCTTGCTGACTAACATTTTCTTGGGTTGCATTATTTCATGCTCCCTTGATATGTGAAGAGTGACGGAATCATTCATGAGGCCCTGTCGGTTATTTCTTCCAGGCTCATGAATATACGCTTGGCGATGTTGTGTATTATGGTATACCAACTTACATGATAAGGGTTCAATGCCATTTGGCTTGTTTGTCCGCTATTGATACATCGATGCCGACAATGCTTTTCAGTGCCCGGTTTATAGATGTCACAATTGCCCTAAAGGGCGCGATAACGTCATCAGATGGCGCTGCTGTAGCAAGACGGCCTGGCAGAATCCTTTAGCGTAGAGAGCAGCGATGTTGTATTGATTTAGAAGCCCGATGTCTTGGTCGTTCTGGCCGACGCATCCAGACATATTTGAAATAGCGACCAGACACCCTGCGTTGCTACGCCTGACGTTGTCCGCATTGTTTGAGCTGAAAAGTTGTTTGAGCTGAAAAAGAGGAGAGCAATGGTGGATTGCCGTATCAAGAACCATCGCCATGGATATCACCATCATCCTGCTGGCGACCGTTCAGATAGTGGTCGTGATAATCGCTGTAATATTGATAGGGATGGCTGCTGTGATAGCGATTGGAATAGTCGCCATGATAGCAGCCAGGATGGCAAAACCGGCCACCACGCCGATCATCGGCATGGCGTCAGTGCCAGAATAAAGCCCGATACCGGTAACGACAGTCAAAACGCATTGATTGACTCCCTGATTGTATCCGGCGCTTGTCTGGCCAGCCTGGGGACATGCGCCTGAGGCGATCACTCCATCGTTATCAACGGAGCTGTGGTTATGCCAGTGCTGCCAGGGCGTTGGCGGCCTGCTGGTGACTATGACGCAGCTCGCCAATATCGACCCCTGCCACTTCTCCTTTTTCGACCTTCCATTGTCCCGCCACCATCACATAGTCCGCCTGATGGGCGCCACACAGCAGCAGTGCGGCTAGCGGATCATGGCTGCCGGAGAAACGCAGTTCGTCGAGGCCAAACAAAGCCAGGTCGGCCTGTTTGCCCACCGCGAGGGTGCCGATGTCATCACGGCCCAATACGTTGGCAGAACCCTGGGTGGCCCAGCGCAGCGCATCCTGATGCGTTACTTTGGAAGAGCCGTATTTCAGTCGTTGCAGATACATGGCCTGGCGCGTTTCCTGAATCATGTTCGAACAGTCGTTCGAGGCTGAACCATCCACACCAATGCCCACCGGGCTACCGGCCGCTTCGAGATCCTGTACCGGACAGATGCCGGACGCCAGCATCATGTTGGAGGTTGGGCAGTGACAGATACCGACCCCCGCCGTTCCCAGTCGCTGGATTTCATTGGCATCAAAATGAATGCCATGAGCCAGCCAGGTGCGGTTATGTAGCCAGTTGACACTTTCCAGATAGTCGACCGTACGCAAGCCGAACATTTTCTGGCAGAAGGCTTCTTCGTCGAGCGTTTCGGCCAGATGCGTGTGCAAACGCACCTGATGCCGGGCAGCCAGCTCGGCACTGGCGATCATGATGTCGCGAGTAACCGAAAAGGGAGAGCAGGGGGCCAGTGCGACTTGCATCATCGAGCCTGGGGCAGCGTCGTGATAACGACGGATCAGCCGCTCGCTGTCGGCCAGAATTGTTGCTTCGCTTTGCACCACCGATTGTGGCGGCAAGCCGCCGTCGTCCTGTCCCAGACTCATGGAGCCTCGGGTCAGGGTGACGCGCAAGCCGACATCAGCGGCGGCGTCGGCCTGTACATCAATGGCATCGGTCAGGGTTTGTGGAAACAGGTAGTGATGATCGGCCGCCGTGGTGCAGCCAGACAACAACAGCTCGGTCAGGGCCAGGCGGGTGGCCTGATGCAGCATGTCCGGCTGCAAACCGGCCCAGACAGGATAAAGAGTCTGCAGCCAGGGGAACAGCTCTTTGTTCAGGGCCGCAGGCAAGGCACGGGTAAGGGTCTGGTAAAAGTGGTGATGGGTATTGATCAGGCCCGGAATCAGCACATGACGGCTGGCGTCGAAGAGCTGGTCGTACCGCTCGGGCTGTTGCCCGGCGGCGACCACTTCGACGATCGTGCCGGACTGGATAACCAGTCCGCCACGGGCGTCTTCCGGGCTGTTGGTCTGGATCGCCAACGGGTTGGCGATCCAGAGTCGTGCAGGTGTCGTGGTGCTGTTCATGGTCAGATTAACTTTTGGCGTAGAAAGGTTTGCCGAGAGACATCGGCGCGACAAGGCGGCTACGGCTTTGGTTGCTGGACAATATCACCAGTACGACTACCGTGGCGAGGTATGGCAGGATGGCCAGCAGGTTCGGCGATACCGAGAAGCCAAGCCCCTGGAAAACCAGATGCAGAATGCTGGCCAGGCCAAACAACCAGGCACCCAGTAATACCCGCTCTGCTTTCCAGCTGGCGAAAACCACCAGCGCCAGTGCAATCCAGCCACGTCCGGCGGACATGTTTTCTGCCCACAGTGGCGTATAGGCCAGTGACAGATAGCTGCCTGCCAATCCGGCCATGGCACCACCAAAGATAATGGCCAGATAGCGGGTTTTTAAAACCGGCAGGCCAATGGCATTGGCGGAGTGCGGGTTTTCCCCAACCGCCTTCAGAATCAGGCCGGGACGGGAGTATTTGATAAACCAGTAAACGCCGCCAAACAGCACGAACGACAGGTAAACAATCAAGTCCTGGCCAAACAACATACGGCCAATAATGGGCAAGTCGGTCAACACCGGGATAAAAATCGGGTCCAGGCCATCAATCGGTTTACCAACAAAATCGGCACCGACAAAGGCGGATAGCCCGGTACCAAAAATGGTTAGTGCCAGCCCGGTAGCGACCTGGTTGGCGCTGAGCTCCATGGTGATAACGGCAAAGATTATCGACATCAACATACCGGCGACAATGGCCAGCATAAAGCCCAGCAACAGGCTGCCGGACAGCAAGGCGACGACAAAACCGACCACCGCACCCATCAACATCATGCCTTCCTGGCCGAGGTTCAGCACACCGCTTTTTTCACAAATCAGTTCGCCCAGCGCCACAATCAACAGTGGGGTGCCGGTACGGACCATGGCATAAAGAATATTACTGATCAGATCGATATCCATGGTGTTATCCCTGTGTATTGGTGGTGGGTTGGATAGGAGCGGTGGTGGGTTGGCGACTGATCCAGCGCACACGGAAGCTGATCAATACGTCACAGGCGAGCAGGTAAAACAGCAACATGCCCTGGAACAGGCCGGTTAGTGCCAGTGGCAAGCCGAGGCTGATTTGCGCCATTTCACCACCCATATACAACAGTGCCATCAACAGTGAGGCCAACAGAATGCCGACAGGATGCAGGCGGCCCAAAAAGGCCACAATAATGGCAGCGTAGCCATAACCGGGTGAGATATTGGGAATCAATTGTCCGATCGGGCCGGTGACTTCACTGACGCCAGCCAGCCCTGCCAGAGCACCACTGAGCATCAGCGCAAAATAGGCCAGCCGTTTTTCCTTGAAACCGGACAGTCGTGCGGCACTGGCGTCCAGCCCCATTACCTTGATCTGGAAGCCGTAAAAACTGCGGCTCATCAGTACCCAGATGGCCACGACCGCCAGCAGCGCCAGCGCCAGACCAAAGTGAATCCGGGTATCTTCAATCAGCAGTGGCAACAGCGACGAATCGGAAAACATGGCGGATTCCGGGAAGTTGTAGCCATCGGGGTCTTTTAATGGCCCGTGCACCGCCCACAGCAGAATATTGAGGGCAATGTAGTTCATCATGATGGTGGTCAGGATTTCATTGGTGTTGAACTGCACTTTCAGCAGTGCGGCAATACCGGCCCATACCAGGCCACCCAGAGCACCAAAGACCAGTACCGTCGGCAATACCCAGGCGGACTCAACGTCAATCAGTTGCAGCGCCATATAGCTGCCAAACAGACCGCCGATCAACAGCTGGCCTTCTGCGCCGATGTTCCAGATCTGGGCCTTGAACACCACCGACAGACCAATGGCACACAAGAGGATCGGCGTGGCTTTAACGCACAGTTCGGCAATGCCATACGTATCCGAAATCGGCACGTATAAGATCGTCACCAGCGCTTCCCAGGGATCAACCCCCAGCAAGGTGAACAGGATAACGCCGGTCAGCATGGTCAGAACCGCCGCCAGTACCGGCGACAAATAGGCCATCCGTTTGGAGCGCTCGCCCCGAGGTTCCAGTTTGATCATGCGTGAGTTCCCTCGGTTGCGGGCTGTACTTGGGGACTGAAGTCGCCTGCCATCATGCGGCCCAGTTCTTCAATGGAGGATTGGGGGGTGGGCTTGATCGGTGACAGCTCGCCGTCACAAATCGCGCCGATGCGGTCGGAAATCAGGAACAGCTCATCAATGTCTTCCGACACCACCAGAATGGCAGCACCCTGATCCCGTAGCGTAATCAGGGCTTTGTGGATCGCCGTGGCGGCACCGATATCCACGCCCCAGGTGGGGTGGGCAGCAATCAGGATTTTGGGATCTTGCAGGATTTCCCGGCCAATAATGAATTTTTGCAAATTACCACCAGAGAGGCTGTCCGCCTGGGCGTGACGGCCTGCGGTTTTGACCTTGTAGTCCTTGATGATCTTATCTGCAAAGGCTTCGGTTTTTTGCCAGCCGACCATTCCCTGTTTGACCAGTCCGGTCAGAAAGCCGGTGAGCAAGGCGTTTTCGGTCAGGCTCATTTCCGGTACAGCGCCGCGGCCGAGGCGTTCTTCCGGGACAAAACCCAACCCCAGCGCGCGGCGCTGGTCTGGCGGCAACAGCGCCACATCGGTTTTACCGGCGCTGCTGGTGTTAAAAAATACCGTCCCTGCTTTGCTCAACGCTTCGCCGCTGAGGCTGGCCAGCAGTTCTTCCTGACCATTACCGGCGACACCGGCGATGCCAACGATTTCCCCGGCATTGACGGTCAGGTCAAGGTTTTTCAGATGGACACCAAAGGGATCATGACTGGGCTGATCCAGCTGGGTGATTTCCAGCACAGGCTTGTCGCCCAGTACTTTCGGGTAGGTGGTACTGACCGGAGTATCGTCCCCCACCATCATCTTGGCCATGCTGGTGGTGTCTTGTTCCGACGGGATACAGGCACCGGATACACGTCCGCCACGTAATACGGTGGCCTTGTGGCAGAGGGCTTTGACCTCGTTCAGCTTGTGGCTGATAAACAGGATCGAGCAGCCTTCACTGGCAAGCTGGCGCAGGGTGACAAACAGTACCTCAACTTCTTGCGGTGTCAGCACCGAGGTTGGCTCATCGAGAATCAGCAATCGGATGTCCTGTACCAGGCAGCGGACAATCTCGACCCGCTGACGCTCACCCACCGACAGTGTGTGAATTTCACGCTCGGGGTTGATGGCCATGCCGTATTTTTCCGAAACGGTGCGGATTTTTTCGGCCAGTGGCCCCAATTCTCCGGCATCGTCTCCCAGTGCGAGGGCGATGTTTTCCGTGACGGTCAGGGTATCGAACAGGGAAAAATGCTGGAACACCATGCCAATCCCCATTTTACGGGCGTGGGCAGGGTCCTTGACTTCCAATGGCAAGCCATCCCAGAGCAGTTCACCACGATCGGGCTTGACCAGACCGTAGATCACTTTCATCAGGGTGCTTTTACCGGCGCCATTTTCTCCCAACAGGGCATGAATTTCGGCGGGCGCGATGCTCAGGTGTACGTCGTCATTAGCAATGCAGCCTGGGTACTGCTTGGTAATGCCGCGCAGGCTGAGCCTGGGGGGTACGGGTTGCTTGGGCACGGGCTGTTCCTCTATGGAGCCTGGCAAACACTGGAAAACGTCAGGCGCTGCGGTATTGGTCTGAATATGGCTTCAAACAACGAACGGCGGACATCGCCAGAGGGTTGTTTGGGGACATATTGGCAGAGTATTCACAGGCTTGAGCGATTGACAAATATTGGCCAGGGACTCCCTTCCGGTTGCAGGTATGGTTACGAATCTTTAACGAGCCAGCAAAAAGCTGGCCAACTGGTCAGAATTTTTTTGTTATGTCGTCAGAGTGGCTGGTATAGTAAATGCTTAATATGACCGATCGGTCAGGTTTTTCGGGGCCTTGAAGCCTACTCGGGAAATTCTGCCAACAAATTCGGGGAATGTGCTGATTTAATCGTAAATTCCTTTAAAAATCATAAAGTTATAAAGTTATCTGCCGACAAGGATAGCTCACCGGAGGAAGGAACATTGATTCGCTTTTTATTCAATGATCAACTGCGCGAAGTAGATGATCTTGCTCCAGACCTGACCATCTTGGAGTATTTACGCACCGTCGAAGTGCAACGCGGAACCAAGGAAGGTTGCGCCTCCGGCGACTGCGGTGCCTGCACGGTGGTGGTGGCAGAACCGGACACGACTCAAGGCAGATTACGCTATAAAAGCGTGAATAGCTGCATTACCTTTGTGGGCAGTTTGCAGGGTAAACAGCTGATCACCGTTGAAGCACTGAAGCCCGTAGCGCCCGTCCCTGAGTCGCACACAGCACCTGCAGACGCAGCGGGCAGCCCGGCACCCGCGCTGCATATTGCCCAGCAAGCGATGGTGGATTGCCATGGTTCCCAATGCGGTTTCTGCACCCCTGGATTTGTAATGTCATTGTTTGCGCTGGGCAAAAATGCCCCGGTGCAGACCGTCAACGAATTTGATCCGGCCAACCCGGATGCCCATACCCGCCACGAGATCGATCTGGCTCTGGGCGGCAATCTCTGCCGCTGTACCGGGTATCGGCCGATTATTGAAGCGGCCGGACAGGTGCTGGCAGGGGAGCGCCAGGACGCCTTCAGCGCGGCTGAAGCCGAGACCTGGCAGCGGCTGATAACGCTGGCAGAACAATCCCGGGCCAGCACCACCATCGACGGACTGACACAGGGCGATCGTCACTTTTTTGTTCCTACCAGCGTGCAACAACTGGTTGATTTACGCAGCCAGTACCCCGAGTCACGCCTGGTGGCCGGAGGCACCGACCTGGCACTGGAATACACCCAGCAGCTCAAGCCGCTGGACGTGCTGATCTATACCGGCCAGGTCGCTGAACTCAAGCATATCGAGGTTTCAGACAGCGCCCTGATAATCGGTGGCGGGGTGAATTACAGCGACGCCATGAGCACCATCGCGCAGCACTTGCCAGAATTCGCCACCATGATGACCCGCCTTGGTGCGTTGCAAGTACGTAATCAGGGCACGATGGCCGGCAATGTTGCCAACGCCTCACCGATCGGAGATACACCGCCGGTCTTGCTGGCGCTGGATGCCATTCTGCATATCGACAGCCCCGCCGGAGCCGAACAGATTGCCATTAACGACTTCTTCACTGGTTATCGCCAGACCTGCTTGCCAGCCGGGGGCGTGATCAGCGGGATCGAGATTCCGCTTGATAAACAGGACTGGCACCGTCGGGTATTCAAGGTTTCGAAGCGTCAGGAAGACGATATTTCCGCGGTACTGGCAGCGCTGATGTTCAAGGTTGAGAACGGCCAGATTTGTGCGGCCCGGCTGGCCTTTGGCGGGGTCGCCGCGACGCCGTTACGCGTACCCGCTGCCGAGCAGGCCCTGATTGGCCAGCCGCCGACTCTGGAGGGGATCCGGGCCGCGCAGGCGGTCTTGCAACAAAGCCTGACGCCGCTGACCGATGTCCGTGCCAGTGCCCACTACCGCCTGCAACTGGTCCAGAACCTGTTGGCGCGGGCAGTGCTGGAACACAACCAACCTGAAACCACGCTGGAGGTCGTCGACTATGCGTAATGTGACACTTCCCGAACACAATACCGCGACAGCACAAGCACCGACCCAGAACGGTCAGGCCGGGCTGGATATCGTTACCGGTGGTGTTGGCAAACCGTCCCGCCATGAAAGTGCCGTGGCCCACGTCAGCGGCAGCGCCCGTTATGTGGATGACATGATCGAACCGGGCAACTGCCTGCATGCCGCGGTGATCCGCAGCACCATTGCCGCCGGACAGATTACCCGGCTGGATCTTGCCGCCGTGCGCAACAGCCCGGGAGTGGTGGCGGTGATGACCGTCGAAGATGTGATCGGCCACACCGACATTGGCCCGGTATTCCCGGGCGACCCACTGATGACCTCGACCGAGGTCAAGTTTATGGGTCAATGTATCGCCGTGGTGGCGGCAACCACCGAACTGGCCGCCCGCCGGGCGGCACAGCTGGCAGTGGTGGAATACCAGCAGCAAACCCCGCTGCTTGATCCGCGTGAGGCGCTGGCACAGTCGCGACTGGTGCGCCCGAGCCACAGCATGAAACGCGGAGACTTGGCGGCCGCCATGGCTACCGCAAGCCATATTCTGGAAGCCGAGCAAGCCGTGGGCGGTCAGGAGCACTTTTACCTTGAAGGCCAGGTTTCCCTGGCAATGCCAGCGGAAGACGGCGGCATGCTGGTGTACACCTCCAGCCAACACCCCAGCGAAGTCCAGAAGCTGGTGGCTGAAGTGCTGGACGTGCCGCTGAACCGCATCACGGTCGATATGCGCCGGATGGGGGGTGGTTTTGGTGGCAAGGAAAGCCAGGCCGGTCAATGGGCGTGTCTGGCCGCATTGCTGGCAACCCGTACCGGTCGTGCCGTTAAAATGCGCTTGCCGCGCCAGGACGATATGGTCATGACCGGCAAGCGTCATCCGTTTGCCAACCGCTATCGCATCGGCATCGACCCGGATGGCCAACTGCTGGCGGCAGAGCTGGAAGTGATCGGTAACTGCGGCAACTCGGCCGATTTGTCGGATGCCATTGTCGACCGTGCCATGTTCCACGCCGATAACGCCTATTATCTGCCCGCCGCCCAGATCGACGGCCACCGGGCCTTCAGCAATCAGGTATCCCACACCGCGTATCGCGGTTTTGGTGGCCCACAAGGCATGATGATTATTGAACGGGCGATGGACGATATTGCCCGCAAGGTTGGCCAGGACCCGCTGACCATTCGTAAACGTAACCTGTATGGCACCCCGGAGCACAAACCCGACTGCACCGTGACGCCATATCACCAGACGGTTGAGCACAACAGCCTGCCAGACATTATTGAGCAGCTGGAACAGAGCAGCGATTACTGGCAGCGCCGCAGTGCCATAACCGCATGGAACAAGACCAGTCCGGTGCTGAAACGTGGTCTGGCGCTGACGCCGGTGAAGTTCGGTATTTCCTTTACCTTGCAGCATCTCAACCAGGCCGGTGCGCTGATACATATCTACACCGACGGTTCGATACAGGTAAACCACGGTGGCACCGAGATGGGCCAGGGCTTGCACACCAAGGTCGGCCAGATTGTTGCCCAGACGCTGGGTGTCAGCCTCGACAGCATTCAGGTGACCGCCACGCGTACCGACAAGGTACCGAATACCTCACCAACGGCGGCTTCCAGTGGCACCGACCTGAACGGCAAGGCGGCGCAAAATGCCGCGCTGATTCTCAAGCAGCGGCTGGTGGACTTTCTTGCCGCCGACAAGGGCGTACCGGCTGAGGCGATTGTGTTTGCCAATGGCCAGGTGTTCTGGGCTGAGGGCATGTCGATGAGTTTTGCCGAGCTGGCTGAGGCCGCTTATGTCAGTCGGGTGTCACTCTCGACCACCGGTTATTACCGCACCCCAAAAATTCACTACGACCGCCATACCGCCTCCGGTCGGCCGTTCTTTTACTTCGCCAACGGGGCGGCAGTATCAGAAGTGGTGATCGATACCCTGACCGGGGAATACAAGGTTTGTCAGGTGGATATCCTGCATGACGTCGGCCAGAGCATTAACCCGGCCATTGATCGCGGCCAGATTGAAGGCGGTTTTATCCAGGGTATGGGCTGGCTTACCACCGAAGAACTGGTCTGGCACGACGACGGCCGTTTGCTCAGTAACTCTCCTGCGACCTACAAGATTCCCGCTATTGGTGACACCCCGCCAGTGTTTAACGTCCGTCTGTTTGAACAGGCCAACAACGAAGCCACGGTGTACAACTCCAAAGCGGTGGGAGAGCCTCCGTTTATGCTGGCAATCTCGGTCTGGTCAGCACTGCGCGACGCCATCAGCAGCCTCAGTGATTACCAGCTCAGCCCTGACCTCGACACCCCGGCGACGCCGGAACGGGTACTGGATGCGGTTATGGCATTACAAGCCGGCACAGGGGATCAGCCATGAAACACTGGTCGGAATCGCTGGCGGAATGCCAGCGCAGCGGCCAGCCCCATGTGCTGGTCACGGTAATCAGCACCGGCGGCTCTACTCCCCGAGCCGCCGGCAGCAAAATGCTGGTGCTGGCGGATAGCAGTATCGACACCATTGGTGGTGGCCAGCTGGAGTATCAGGCGCTGCAACAGGCCCGGGCGCTGTTGCAGGAAACAGAGCAACAGCAGGTTATCCGGCAGGTTTTGCTGGGAGCCGATGCCGGCCAGTGCTGTGGTGGTTACGCCACCTTGCTGTTTGAAAGTTACCCCGCCCGCGCAGCCGAACTCTGGGTGTTTGGTGCTGGTCATGTGGCCAAGGCACTGATGCAGATAGTGCAGCAGCTGCCGTTGCCAACCCGCTGGATCGATAACCGCCCGGAGCTGTTTCCGGCGGCTGACAGTCTGGCCCCCCATATTGAATGCGTGGTCGCAGACACCCCGGAAGCCTTGCTGGTCGATGCCCCCGCTGGCAGCCGGATACTGATTCTGACCCATGATCACGCGCTGGACTACCGGCTGGCCGAGACGGCCCTGCGGCTTGGCCATTGCGCTTCCATCGGGGTGATTGGCTCGGCAACCAAGGCCAACCGCTTCCGTTATCGCCTGACACACAGCGGCATGACGGAACAACAGCTGGAAATCATGCAATGCCCGGTCGGGCTGGAGGAAGTGGCTGGCAAGTTACCCATGGAAGTGGCGGTGTCGATTGCCGGGCAGCTGATTCAGCAGTACCAGACAGACCTGCAGACCGGGCAACGTCCGAACACACGGGCCACCGGTGTGCCACTGTCGACCCTCAAGCAACTGATGCGCAAGGACAAACAGACGCAGGATGTGACCGTTCTGACGCCCCTGGCACCCAATGAGGCACCGAGCAAATGAGTAAGACACTGACCCTGACCGAACTGAACAGGTTACCTGCCGCTGACGCCCGGCTGGCCTTTGCCCAGTGCTGTGTGGCCGCCCGCTGGATGGATGCCATGGTCGCCAGCCGTCCCTTTGCCTCTGTCGAGCAGCTGCATCAGGTTGCAGCCGATCACTGGCAAGGGCTGGAAGAAGCCGACTATCTGCAAGCCTTCGAAGGCCACCCAAAAATCGGTGACGTCAGCTCACTGAAACAGAAATACGCCAGCACCAAAACCCTGGCCGCCGGGGAGCAATCCCGGGTTGACGAGGCCGACGACAGCGTGATCAACGCATTGGCCAGTGGCAACCAGGCTTATGAAGACCGTTATGGATTTATTTTTATCGTCTGTGCCAGCGGCAAAAGTGCGGCCGAGATGCTGGCCTTGTTACAGGCCCGCTTGCACAACGACCGCGGGACCGAGATTCAGAATGCCGCGGATGAACAAGCCAAGATTACCCGGCTACGAATTAACAAATTACTCGGCCTGACCGACTAACCAAGACACCGAACAGGATTCAACATCATGATTACCACCCATGTACTGGATACCGCGCTGGGCAAGCCGGGTATCGCCATTCCGGTCACACTGAGTCGTCAGGAGCAGGATAGCTGGACACCCGTTAGTGCAGGGCAGACCAACGACGACGGCCGTATTCCCGGCTGGCTGGACGACAAACCGGCTCTGGTCGCGGGCGTTTACCGTATACGTTTTGAGCTTGACGACTACTTTGCCCGCCAGTCGCAGAGCGCGTTTTACCCTTTTGCGGAAATCGTTTTCCGCGTTGAAGACCCGGCGCAGCATTTTCATATTCCGCTGCTGCTGAGTCCGTTCAGTTACTCGACGTACCGGGGTTCCTGATATGAGCACAGTATTTCGTGGCTCGCTGCTGTTTTTTACCGCCGACCCGCAGTTTGCCGGAGAGGACGCCTGGCAATATATCGACGACGGGCTACTGGCCGTGGACGATGCCGGGCTGATCACTCAGGCCGGGGCGTATTCCGAGTTGCCCGGGCTTTGGGATGATGGCGCAAACGTCGTCGACTACCGTGGCAAGATCCTGATGCCGGGCTTTGTTGATTGCCATATTCATTACCCCCAAACCGAGATGATCGCCGCCTACGGTACACAACTGCTGGACTGGCTGGAGACCCATACCTTTCCGGTGGAAAGCCAGTTTGTGGATTACGACTACGGCGTCAGGATTGCCGAGCGTTTTGTCACCGAATTGCTGCGTAATGGCACCACCACCGCTCTGGTGTTTGGCACTGTGCACCCACAATCGGTAGATGCCTTTTTTACCGTGGCGCAGCAACGCCAGCTACGCATGATTGCCGGTAAGGTGATGATGGACCGGAACGCGCCGGATGCGGTGCTCGATACCGCATCCAGTAGCTATCAGGAGTCCAAAACCCTGATTGAAAAATGGCACGGCGTTGACCGTCTCAGCTACGCTGTGACGCCTCGTTTTGCCCCCACCAGTACCCCAGAGCAGCTACAGCAGGCGGGACGTTTGCTGCAGGAGTTTCCCGGTGTGTATCTGCATACGCATTTGTCGGAAAACCGCGATGAACTGGCCTGGGTCCAGAGCCTGTTTCCGGATTCTGAGCATTATCTCGATGTGTACGATCAAGCCGGGTTGTTGGGCAAACGCAGTGTCTTTGCCCACGGTATTCACCTCTGTGACGACGAATGCCAGCGGATGGCCAACAGCGATTCAGTAATCGCCCATTGCCCATCGTCCAACCTGTTCCTGGGTTCCGGCCTGTTTGATCTGAAAAAAATGGACGCCTGCGGTATCCGGGTCGGCATTGGCTCGGATGTCGGGGGTGGGAGCAGTTTCTCTGCGTTTGATTCCCTCGCCGATGCCTACAAGATCCAGCAACTGAACCAGCACAACCTTGACCCGTTCCGGGCCTTGTATCTGGCCACGCTGGGCGGTGCCAGAGCGCTGTCGCTGGATGACAGGATCGGCAGCTTCCAGCCTGGTATGGAGGCCGATTTTATCGTGATGGACCCACACGCGACCGACTTTCTGTCTTTTCGCAGCCAGCACTGTCGCAACTTGAAAGAGCAGCTGTTTGTGCTTAACACCCTGGGCGACGATCGGGTGATTGCCGCTACTTATATTCTGGGCCAACTGGCTCATCAACGAGATTCGGATCACGTGCCTCAAGGGGAAAACTGATATGGATGCTTACATCATCGACTGGTTACATCTGCTGATACGTTTTCTGCACGTGCTGACCGCCATCGCCTGGATTGGCGCATCGTTCTATTTTGTCTGGCTGGATAACTCGCTGGAAAATCCGCCGCAGTGGAAACTCGACAAAGGCATCAAGGGTGACCTGTGGGCGATTCATGGCGGTGGTTTTTACGAAGTCGCCAAGTATCGCAACGCTCCGGAAACCCTGCCCAAGACCCTGCACTGGTTCAAATGGGAAGCCTATTCCACCTGGATCACCGGCATGCTGCTGCTGATTGTGGTGTTCTACGTGGGTGCACAAAGTTATCTGATCGACAGTAACAAAGCCGATCTGAGCAGCTGGCAGGCCATTGGTATTGGCGTCAGTTCACTGCTGATCGGTTTTGCCATTTACGAAGTCGCCTGCCGTACTCCGCTGATCAAAAACGGGCTGATCTTTGGTCTGGTGATGCTGGTCTTGCTGACGGCAATGGCCTGGGCCTTGAGCCAGGTACTGGGGGATCGTGCGGCTTATATCCATGTCGGGGCATTGATCGGTACCTGTATGGCGGCCAACGTTTTTACCACCATCATGCCCTCACAACGGGCCATGGTAGCGGCGGCAGAGAAAGGGCAGTCGCCGGATCCGATATATGGCTACAAGGCCAAATTGCGCTCTACCCATAACAACTACGCCACTATTCCGGTGCTGTTTATCATGCTCAGCAACCACTTCCCGATGACCTATGGCCACGAATACGGCTGGTTGATCCTGGGAGGGCTGGCCCTGATGGGTGCCTGGGCCAGACACTTTTTCAACCTGCGCCATCACGGTGTGGTGAAACCGATGATTCTGGTGTCGGCCCTGGCTGGCTGTATGGTCATTGCCTGGGTAAGCAAGCCTTCTGAACAGAGTGTCAGTGCCGGAACCGGAGGGCCAGCGGTCACCGACGTACAGGCGTTAGGCATTGTCGGACAGCACTGTACCGCGTGTCATGCTGCCAACCCGAGCGATGATATTTTCAAGGTATCACCGGGAGGAGTGATGTTCGATAACCTCGACCAGATCAAGGCCATGAAAGACCGGATCCTGGCGCGGGCGGTGCATACCCACGATATGCCGTTTATGAACAAAAGCGGGATGACCGATGCCGAACGGGAAGTACTGGGACGCTGGCTGGAGCAGCAATAACGGGCTTGATCCGTCTGGTACAAACCGGCACCTGTGCTTCGGCATGGGTGTCGTTGTTGCCTTGTTGTGCCTTTGTTTGTCGTCTCTGCAATGGCTTGCAACATTGGGCACTCTGTTCATTTTCCCGCTTGTTATGTTTAAAGTGACCGCCAATACCGTTCTTCAGCGAGCAAATACCCCATAATGTTGTACTCATGGGTAAAAATTATAATATATGAGTATAAAAATCCTTCTGGTTGATGATCATCAAATGTTTGTGGATGGACTCAAGAGTGTCTTGATGGGTTCGGATCTGCAGGCCGATGTTGAGTCAGTGCACAATGGTCAGGATGCCCTTAAATACTTGCGCAAGGGGGATTACGATATTGCCCTGATTGATCTGCGCTTACCCATTATTGATGGCTTTGATCTGCTGCAAGCCCTGCGGGACCAGAGCAACCTGACCCCTGTTATTATTGTTTCCGCTTCCCGAGACCCGGCAGATATCCAGCGGGCCAAACAGCTGGGAGCAATGAGCTTTATTTCAAAATCCTCTTCGGGCAAAAAAATCATCGAAACCATCCAGGATGTGCTCGATGGCAAGCTGGTGTATTGCACCGAGATCGATGCCGAACAGGATCTGGCCTCGCTGTCGGATCAACAATGGGCCTCGCTGCACAACCTGACACCACGTCAACTCGAGGTCTTGCGACTGGTGTGCAAGGGGCTTTCCAATATCGAAATCGCTGCTCAATTGAGTCTGAGTGTGGCCACCATCAAAAGCCATATCAGCGCTATTTTTATGGCGCTGGGTGCCAAAAGCCGTTCCGAATCCATCAAGAAGGCTCAACAACTGGGCCTGGACTAGACATGTTTTTCCACACCCATCCCTTTGTCGATGATGCCGAAAACAACGACAACGCGCTCAACATCAAGGTTGAAGCCGAAAAAATTCTGATCGTCCGGCGTAACACGCCGATGATTCTGATCGGCAACCTGTTCGGCAGCATGCCCTTGCTACTTATTTTCTGGGCCGACCGCCAGAGTAATTCACTACTGCTGTGGGAAAGCGCCCTGGTTGCGATCCTGGCGATTCGGCTGCTGCATTTTGGCTTGTACAAGCCGGACAAGGTCAATAGCAATAGCCAGAGACTGAGGAATTACGACCGTCAGCAAATGCTGCTGATCTTTCTGACAGGCTGTATCTGGGGTGCCGGGGGCTGGCATTTTTTTGATGGCACGGAGATCAAGAATGTCGCATTTCTGATTCTGACGTTTGTCAGCATGATTGCAGGCAGTCTGGTGTCGCTGTCATCGCGGCCAGTGTCTTACCGCTTGTTCGCCTCCCCTCTGATGCTGCCGTTATTGGGGCGCATGTTTCTGGAGGACGAATGGTTTTACGGCTGGATGGGGTTTGGCGGGGTTGTTTACCTGCTGGCAACGTTCAGCTTCAGCAGTACTGTTCACCGGGTGATTGATCAGTCGATCCAGCTGAAATACGAAAACCTTGATCTGATCGAAGACCTGCAGCAGGAAACCGAGCGCGCCAATACCGCCAACCGCGAGAAGTCCCATTTTTTTGCCGCTGCCAGTCACGATTTGCGCCAGCCCCTGCAGGCGGTCAGTCTGTACAGTGAATCGCTGGCTGCTCTGGTTACTACCCCACAGCAGCAGCAAGGGCTGGCCAATATCCAGAAGGGGGTGGCTTCCTTGCATGAGTTGCTGGATGCCTTGTTTGACGTTTCCCGTTTTGATGCCGGGGTGGTGGCAGTCAATCCGGTGGTATTTTATCTCGATGAATTATTGGCAAGGATGGAACCCCAGTTCCAGCTTGAAGCGCAGATCCGGGGCCTGGCGTTCCAGATTGGTTGTCGCCATTGTGCCGTCAGGACCGATCCGGTTTTACTGGAGCGGGTATTAACCAACTTGCTGGTGAATGCGTTCCGTTATACCGAACAGGGCAAGGTCGATATCTATTGTACCCTTGGGCCAGAAGATCACTTGCAGTTACATGTCCGGGATACCGGCATCGGTATTACCGCCGAGAATTGCCGCCGTATTTTTGATGAATTTTTTCAGGTACACAATCAGGAGCGCGACCGGCATCAAGGCCTGGGGCTGGGGTTGGCGATTGTCCGGCGGATTCTGTTGTTGCTGGAACTGCCAGTAAAGGTGCACTCGGTACTGGGTGCCGGGACGGAGTTTGTGGTAACGCTGCCGCTGGCGGAGTCGTTACCGGAAGACGCAGTGCTGGATCAGAACCGCGAATCCAGTGCTCTGAATCAGGATGTGTTCAAGGGGCTGGCGGTTATGGTGGTGGATAACGAGGCCGCCATTGTTAATGCCATGACCGATTTGCTGCAATCCTGGGGCAGTGACTGTTCCGGTTTTGTGACGACAGAGGATGCCCTGGCAGCCATCGAGCAGGGTTATCAGCCTGCGTTAATGCTGGTTGATTACCGGATGCCTGGGTCATACAGCGGTTGTGAGCTGGTACAGCGGGTTTGGCAAACCTTGCCCGGGGTTGCCGCACTGATCATCACTGGCGATACCAGTGAGGAAGTGGCCCAGGAGATTATCTGGCAACAGCTGGATTTTCTGCACAAGCCAATCAAACCGCCAAGGCTGAGAATCAAGGCATCCCGGGTGTTGGCACGGCATCAGGAACGGCTGGCCCAGCAGGAAGACTGACCTTGCCCAGTGTGGCTGTTCCCGGCTCGCTGACCCCGCAACCTGTCAGAATAATATGCGTCAGGGTATCGGTTGCGGCATCAAAGTCGGCCGGGGTGAGTTCGCTTTTACCCAGGGCCGAGGCGATCTGGATATGGAAATCAGCGTAGTGTTGGGTGCTGGACCAGAGTAAAAAGATCAGATGCGCCGGGTCGATATTGGCGCTTATTTTGCCGCGTCGTTGCCATTCCCGAAACACTTCCACCCTGGATTCAAACCATTCGGCATAGCCGTTGCTGAAATAATCCTCGAGATTGGGGCCGCCGCTGATGATCTCGGTGGCGAAGATTCTGGACGCCAGTGGATACTGGTAGGAAAACTCGATTTTCTTGCGAATATAGTTTGGCAACGCTTCGGCCGGGTTATCGTCGGCATTCATGGTTTTGCTGAAGGTGCCATCCCAAAGATCGATGATGTCACTCAGGACCGCCAGATACAGGCCCAGTTTGTTTTTGAAATAATAGTGAATATTGGCCTTGGGTAGCTCGGCACGATTGGCTATTTCGCGCATGCTGGCGCCTTTGAAACCGAAAGCAGCAAATTCTTGCTCGGCGGCGGCGAGGATCATTTTCTCGTTACGCTGGCGGATGTCACCGGCGGTTTTTTCATGGCCGTGGGACGTAATATTTAAAGACATGAGATTATCTGATTCTATCGAAAGTGTCGGCATTGTAGCCTGAAATGCGGCAGAGCTGAAAAAGCCGCCCAGAGGCGGCCTTATCTTAACAGTCCATGTCGTCGATATCTTCGAATCAGGACACAGTGCCAGCGGTTTTCTCTGTTGCGGTTGTCATGGTGGCTTGCGCTGCAGCGGTGGTTTTCTCTTCCGGCAGCAGGGCGCTCATGATAATTGCGGCCAGACCACCTGTGGTGATGGCAGAACCAAAGATGCTCTGCACCAGTTTGGGCATTTCAGCCAGCAGGTTAGGTGTCATGATCACGCCCAGACCCATGCCAAACGAAACCGCCATGATCAGCATTTTGCGGCGATCCAGGTGTTCGGTGGCGAGAATCTTGACCCCTGCGGCAGCCACGGTGCCAAACATCACCAGCGTAGCGCCACCCAGTACCGGCTTGGGAATATTCTGCAGCACGCCCCCAATAATCGGGAACATACCCAGAATAAACAGTACCGCACCGATGTAATAACCAATGTAGCGACTGGCAACGCCGGTCAGCTGGATCACGCCATTGTTCTGGCTGAAAGTGGTGTTGGGCATGCTGTTAAACAGAGCTGCCAGCAAGGAGTTAATACCATCGGCCAGGACGCCGCCCTTGACTCGCTGGATGTAGCTCTCACCCTTGATAGGCTGATGCGACACAATGCAGTTGGCGGTCAGGTCGCCGGTGGATTCAATGGCGGTGATCAGGTAAATCAGTGCGATAGGAGCAAACGCCGTCCAGTCGAATGAGAAGCCATATTTGAACGGTACCGGAATACTGAAAGCCGGCAGACTGGCCAGGTTGTCGAAGCTGATTTTGCCCATAAATGCGGCGGCGACAAACCCGATAACCAGGCCGATTACAATAGACGACAAGCGAATCCAGCTGTTGGAAGAGCGGTTCAGCACAATAATACTCAGCAGCACCAGTCCACCCAATGCCAGGTTCGCCGGGCTACCGAAATCCGGTGATTTGAAGCCACCGGCCAAATCCGTCATGCCAACCTTGATCAGGCTGACACCAATGATGGTAATAACAATCCCCGTCACCAGCGGCGTAATCACCGACTTCAGCTTGTGCAGGAACTGGCTCAGGAAAATTTCAACAAAGGCACCAAGGAAACACACGCCAAAAATCAGCGACAGAATCTCTTCTGGGCCGCCGCCCTTGCCCTTGGCAATAAAACCGGCCGCCAGTACCGAGCTTAAAAACGCAAAACTGGTTCCCTGTACACAGATCATGCCCGCACCAATACCAAATGGGCGACGTGCCTGGATCACCGTGGCAACGCCGGAGACCATCAGCGCCATACTGATCAGGTACGGAATATGTTCACCCAGCCCCAAAACACCACCGACAATCAGCGTTGGCGTGATAATACCGACAAAACTGGCCAGTACATGCTGGATGGCGGCGAAGCTGGATTCCAGAGCGCCAGGCCTGGCATCCAGTGGATACAGTAGATCATTGGATTGATGGTCGGACATGGTTATCTCCCTGAGGATGATTGCCGTCAGCCATTGGCAGAACCGGGCTGAAGGAGCAGATGTTGGTAAAGATGCATACTGTCGGAATACTTTGCTGACCAATCGGTCAAGTTGCTGAATAAAAAGCAAAAAACTGGCCAATCGGTCAGAATTGTGGGTAAAAATCATTTATTTCATTAAAAACAATCAGTTAGCAAAATATTGCCGCACCCGGCAAGAACCGCGTATCCGCAGACATACAGGCTGATCTTCCGCACTATGCCCTGAGAGAAGACACTGTCCCCAAAAGCGCACAGAAATGGGCTTTGGGCCGTGGTTTCATATGACCTCGCCGCTTTGGCTGGGGCCGCTGGCTGCGGTAATCTTGTAAGTACCAGGGCTTGCAGCATCGATGCCAGACATCTTGCCGGGCCTTTTTTTGTAACCTCCGGCCATGCCAGGTTTAGCCTGCTGACCCCAACGGAAGGACGACTATGACCATCTCTTCGGCAAACAACAGCTTGCGCGGCTATTACCCCGCCATTGCACCCTATGACAGCGGCATGCTCGACGTCGGTGATGGCCATCAGATTTATTGGGAGCGGGTGGGGACACCAGGGGCAAAACCGGCGGTGTTTCTGCATGGTGGGCCGGGTGGAGGCTGCAGTGATCACCATCGTCGGGTGTTTGATCCGGCCAAATACGACGTGCTGCTGTTCGACCAGCGTGGTTGCGGACGCTCCACCCCTCATGCGTGTCTGGAAGCCAATACCACCTGGCATCTGGTTGCTGATATCGAGCGGCTGCGAGCAACATTCGGCATTAAAACGTGGCAGGTGTTTGGTGGCAGCTGGGGATCGACCCTGGCACTGGCCTATGCTGAAACCCATCCTGAGCGGGTGTCTGAACTGGTATTACGCGGCATTTATACGCTGACTCAAGCCGAGCTGGATTGGTACTACCAGTATGGCGTGTCGGAAATGCACCCGGAAAAATTCGAGAAATTCCAGGCCCCCATTCCGGAAGCGGAACGCAGCAATATGATGCTGGCGTATCACCAGCGCCTGACCGGCGACAACGCCGCCGAAAAAATTGCCTGCGCCAAAGCCTGGAGCCAATGGGAAGGCGGCACCGTTACCCTGCGGCCCGACGCAGATTTGGTCGATGACTTCGGCGGCGACCAGTTTGCGCTGGCTTTTGCCCGCATTGAAAATCACTTCTTTAGCAACAAAGGCTGGCTGGACGACGGCCAGCTGCTGCGTGATGCCGACAAACTCCACGGCATTCCCGGCGTTATTGTCCATGGCCGCTTTGATATGCCATGCCCATTGAAATATGCCTGGCAGCTGGCGAAGGCCTGGCCGGAGGCGGAATTACATATTGTGGAAGCTGCCGGACATGCCATGACGGAACCCGGTATTCTGGATCAGCTGATTCAGGCCACGGACCGGTTTGCCGAATAGCAGAATACGGGCGGGCCTGCGCCGCCCGTAACACCATGATTAACTCCGTTATATATCGGGAGTAGCGGCTTAATGAGTAAATATGAAATCAGCACCGATGAAGGTGTATGGCAGCCTGGTGCAGAGGCTGGCGTATTAAAGAATCTTCGTGGCCTGACGCTTAAAGATGATATTGATGCTGCGGAAACAAAGTTGTTGGAGGATTTGTATTTTGAAGTGTTGGGTAATCTTCCCGATGTATTGACCTTCGATGATATTTGTCGGTGGCATCGGCGCTGGCTCGGGAACTTGTATGATTGGGCAGGAAAGTTACGCACGGTAAATATGTCGAAGGGAGACTTCCATTTTGCAGCCGTTACTCAGTTACCTGCACAGTGTCAGCAATTTGATGCAGAGTATTTGAGTGAGTTTAAATTCTTGTTTGAAATGGAAAGTGAACCATTGATAGAACATCTGGCTCGTACTCATGCCGAATTCATCCTGATACATCCTTTCAGGGAAGGAAATGGTCGTTTGTCTCGATTGTTGATGAGTGCCCAGCTGGTGCAGGCCGGCCGGCAACCAATGGATTTTCAGCTTTGGGATGAACACAAGAAGTTTTATTTTAAATCAATACAGGCAAGTGTTGGTGGAGACTACCAACACATCAAACGGCTTGTCAGCGACAGTCTGACCTCCTGAAAAAGATCAGTTGGCCAGCGTCAGGTCTGGAAAGCGGCGTTCACCTGATTTCAGTCTGGCTTCAATCTTGAAGCTACTTTCACCTGTCTCAATCGCGGTGGAACTGGCCACTGAACGACGTACAGCATCTTTGTTTAACGGTGGACGATTATCTTTGGATCGTTTTTGCATCATCAATCTCCTGATTTTTTTAATTATAGCTCAGCTGCTTCCCGGATGATATTGCATGCCTGGGAGCCAGCTGACAATGGATACAGGATAAACCTGAAGATGACCACTTTGACGTCAGGAAAAGCACAATGAACAACAATAATCCCACCGCGAGCAATAGTCCCACCACGGCTAACCCGGAAGACTCTGGGGAAGAAACGCTGGTGTCAATCAGCGATGATTTCCACGCCTTTATTGCCGGTTTTAACAGCCTGACCATGGCGACGGTTAACGCCAGCGGCGAGCCGGAAACCAGTTATGCGCCGTTTATCCAGCAGGACGGCTGTTTTTACGTCTTTCTGTCCGAGTTGGCCAGCCACACCCGGAATCTGCAAGCCAACCCGAACGTCAGTCTGTTCTGGATCGAGCCGGAAGAGCGCGCCCGTAATATCTTTGCCCGTACCAGGGCCACGGTATATGCCTGTGCCGAGGTGGTGGAACAGGCTGATCGTGGGGATGCCGACCTTGCCTCCAGTGAGCGGAACATCATTCTGGATGCCATGGCGCAACATCTCGGCCCGACCTTGCAGGTGTTACGCGGACTGGGAGACTTTCATCTGTTCCGGCTGATGCCGCAGCATGGAAGTTATATCACTGGCTTTGCCAAGGCCTATCGACTGGAGGGCGATGGATTACGGCAAGTGGTGCATCAGGGCAAGCCCCGTGTGGATAAACAAGGGTGATTGGGCAGGTTGGATCAGCACCGTGTTCCAGTGTTGGAAGACATCTGGTGCTGCTCCAGCTGTTTGTTTTACCCGGCTGGCTACTGGTTACCTGGCGCAAACACACAGCGGTTATGCAATTTCACCGCGGATATCGTCGGCAAAATAATGCAGGTCGCAGTTTTTCTCCTCGCCGCCACGGTCAATAATCAGAAATTGCTGATTTTCTTTTTCCACCAGTAATGGAAAGTGCCAGACCCCGCGATGAAAATTCACCCCCTGAGCCCCATTGGTTCTAAACAGCGTCAGGTTGTCGGGATGGGGTGGCTCTCCCGCAGGTGCCACCAGGACCAGAAACGGCGTTTGACATAGCGGAATAAAAGCCTGGCTGGAGAGTGGGTGGCGTTCCATCATATCCACTGCAATCGGTCGTGGTCGGGGCCGCGCCCGGAAGATACTCACCAACGGTTTGCCCTGTTGCTCGGTCAGATCGAGATCTGCGAGGTTATGAAAACGGTCGGCATACCCATCGTTAATAGCAAAATGGTCGCGATCGGCGGTTTCAATTACATCACCAAAGGCCTGGAAGGCTGCTCGGGTGAGGGGGATCGGCTCAAGTGTGACGGGCATGGCAATTCCTCTGGCTAGGGGCAGGTGAATACGTCAGCTGGTCTGGCTGGCAAATATCCGGTGCAGGTCTGGGGTGCTCAGATCGCGGCTTAACTGCAACTTGAGCTGAATATGTTCCATATGATGATTCATCAGCTGGATAGCCTCGGCAGTCTGACCGGACTCAATGGCATCTACTAATGACATATGTTCTTCGTATGAGCAATGGCGGTGCTGGTGTGGTGATTCGTAGGTGGCAATGATCAGAGAGGTTTGTGATACCAGGCGTGACAGGAATCCGGCCAGTGCCTGATTGTTGGCCATCTCGGCCAACAGCAGGTGAAACTCCCCAGACAACCGCAGGCCGTTGCCTTTGTCGCCGGTTTCAAAGGCACGTTGTTCCTGTGCTATCAGCTTGCGCAGCTGTTTAATCCCCTTGCTTTTGGCCGGGGATGGCGGGATAGCCAACACCAGTTTCAAGACCGCTTCTTCGACCAGTTGGCGGGCCACCAGGGTGTCGTTAGCCTGTTCGGGGGTCGGGCTGGCAACGGTCGCCCCTTTGTTCGGAATCAGCTCAATCACGCCGTCTTGTGCCAGTCGGGCCAGGGCGCGGCGGATAATCGTGCGGCTGACGCTGAATACCTCGGCCAGTGCTGCTTCGTTCAGCTTGGTGCCAGGCAGCAAACGTTGTTCGAGGATGGCTTCAAAGATGGATTGGTAAATCCGGGCATCCTGTACCCCGCGGTGACTGGTCTGAGGCTGTTGTTCGGTGATCATGAGATGTTTTGAATTCCACTGCTGGCAAATCGCTGAGACTGGATACTAACATTTCAATAAATTGTATACAAAGATGATGGGTTATAAACCAATTGTTGGCTTTTTTAGAGCAATTTTTTGATTCTATAGTGTTTATTTACGGCTAATTAAGCTAGTCTTGATGAAAATATTGTATACAATGTTTTTGATTATTGTGTTCAGTTTACACCTGTCGCAGCCACCGGCGGCGGCACTCAGGAGGCATCATGAATTCGGATTATCCCCGCGACCTGATCGGTTATGGCGACCAGCCACCCCATCCACAGTGGCCCAACAAGGCCCGCCTGGCGTTGTCGTTTGTGCTCAACTACGAAGAAGGTGGCGAGCGCTGTGTCTTGCATGGCGATAAAGAGTCCGAAGCCTTTCTGTCGGAAATGCCCGGTGCCCAGGCGTTAGCCGGGGTACGACACATGAGCATGGAATCGATCTATGAATACGGCAGCCGGGCCGGTGTCTGGCGGGTATTGAAACTGTTTGAACGGAATAATATTCCGCTGACGATTTTTGCCGTGGCGATGGCCGCTGAGCGTCACCCTGAAGTCATCAAGGCGATGGTGGCAGCCGGTCATGAGATTTGTAGCCATGGCTACCGCTGGATCGATTATCAGTACATGGACAAGACCGAAGAGGCCGAGCACCTGCAAAAAGCCATCGAGATTCTGACCAATATTACCGGCGAACGGCCGTTAGGCTGGTACACCGGGCGTACCGGCCCCAACAGCCGCGACGTCGTGATGGAAGAAGGTGGCTTTCTGTACGACTCCGACGCGTACGACGACGACCTGCCGTATTGGGTCGATGGCCCGGAAAAACCGCATCTGGTGATTCCTTACACCCTCGACAGTAACGATATGCGGTTTGCCACTCCACAAGGATTTAACTGCGGAGAGCAGTTTTATCAGTACCTGAAAGACAGCTTTGATGTGCTGTACGCCGAAGGCGAAAGCGCACCCAAAATGCTGTCGATCGGATTGCACTGCCGCCTGATTGGCCGACCTGGCCGATTGGCATCGCTGCAGCGTTTTATTGAATACGCCAGCAGCCACGAAGACGTCTGGTTCTGCCGTCGGGTCGATATCGCCCGGCATTGGCATGAACACTTCCCTCCCCATTCCAAGTAGGCCCCAACAGCATGAATACAGAACAACTGCGTCAATACGTTAACCTCGCCAGCGCCCGCCTGGGTGCCAAAGTAATCGCCGTGACCGACGATTGGTTTGCCGCCGCCGATCGGATGCTGAACCCGGAAGAGCCGGTCTGGCAGGAAGGTGTCTATGACGACAACGGCAAATGGATGGACGGCTGGGAGTCACGCCGGAAACGCGGGCCGGGTTATGACCATGCGGTTGTGCGCCTGGGGGTGGCGGGCGTGATCAAGGCGGTGGATATCGATACCCGTTACTTTACCGGCAACTATCCGCCGTCGGCGTCTTTGGAGGGTTGTTTTTGTCCCGAAGGGGACCCGAATAACGATACGGTCTGGCAAGAGGTGTTGCCGTCGGTGTCATTGCAGGGCAACAGCCAGCATGTGCACCCGATTGCGTCCGACCAACCCTGGACGCATTTGCGCCTGAATATCTTTCCTGATGGTGGTGTGGCGCGTTTGAAGGTTTACGGTGTGCCGTACCGGGACTGGTCGACCCAGTCTGCGGATGAATCGATCGATCTTGCTGCAGCTCTTAACGGAGGGCGGGCGCTGGCGTGTAATGACCAGCACTTTGGCCATATGAGCAATCTGATTGCACCGGGCCGTGGTATCAATATGGGGGATGGCTGGGAAACGGCTCGTCGCCGTACTCCGGGTTTTGACTGGGTGATTCTGGCCCTGGGCCACAAGGGCACAATCGAGGAATTGATCATCGATACCCTGCACTTCAAGGGTAACTACCCGGATAGCTGCTCGATTCAGGCTGCCTGTGTCACCGGTGGTTCTGATGACCAGATCGAAGCACAAAGCCTGTACTGGCAGGAGCTGTTGCCATCGCAGAAATTGCAGATGAACCAGGAACATACGTTCAAGGAACAGTTGCAGGGGCTGGGAGCCGTGACACATATCCGGGTCAATATCTTCCCGGATGGTGGCATCAGCCGCGTGCGGGCATTCGGTAAAATCAGTCAGTAATAACGTCGTCAATCCCGCCCGCAAGACGTATCCACCCGGATAACTGCTCCGGGCGGATACGGGCGGACGGACTCAGCTTTCTTCCGCTCGATAGGCGTAGGTGCTGTTGAAGCAATAAATCATCCAGTCTCCGGCAGAAATCGGCTCGTATTTGGGCGTTTCGCCTTCGCTGCAGCAGTTTGGCAGGCAGCTGACGTCGGTATCAAAATCCGGTTCAACAAAAAACGGCATGGAATAACGCTCGGCTCCGGATGGACTGTATACCCGGTGTGGCGTCGATTTGTAACGGTCGTTACTCCAGCGCGCCATCATATTGCCGATGTTGATCACAAAGGTATCTGCAATCGGTGGGGCATCAACCCAGTGGCCGTTGACGTCCTGCACCTGTAAGCCGCCAATCTCATCTTGCCAAAGAATGGTAATACAGCCGTAGTCGCTGTGGGCACCTGCGCCCATGGCTGCTTGTGCTGTTGTGTCTGGCCGTTCAGGGTAGTGTAAAAAACGCAGCACGCTGAGCGGGTGGTCGAACTTGTCGTCGAAAAACGTTTCATCCAGCTCCAGTGCGATGGCGAGGGCACTGAGAATATTTTTGCCCAGCGCCAGCATATCCCAGTAATGAGTTTCCATTTTGGCCTGAAAACCTTCAATGGCATCCGGGTATTGGTTGGGGCCATACAAGGGGCGTTCCGGGCCGATCAGGGGGTGATCGGCGGGCAGGTTGAGGCCCATATCAAAGGATTCTTTCCAGTCGCCGGGATGGCTTGGATCAAGCTGTTCGGCGGCGGTTTCGCCATAACCACGGTGGTTGGCGGACAAGCGAATATTGATCTTGAGTTTTTCTGCGGCGGGGAGAGCGAAGAATTCTTCCGCCAGTTGGCGCATGTCAGCCATACGTTCACGGCTGATGGGGTGGCCGGTGATATAGAAAAAACCGCTGTGCTGGCAGGCATGGTCGATGGCGTTGGCAACCTGTTCCTTGCCGTCATGGTCTTGCTGGTACAGAGGGGAGATATCAATCAGGGGAATATTCATAAGCGGAGATCCAATAAAAAAACCTGTCCGCCTCTTGTCTGGCGATAAGAGAGGACAGGTAATACCAGCTAACCGAGCGGTATTCTTTGCGGTTGGGCCTGACCGGCCATCATGGTGAAGGTGTCATGATGGCCGTTACCCGGTGTATTACTTCGGAATGTCGGCTTTGATGCCTTCAACATACCAGTTCATTTTTTCCAGATCGGCGAAGGTCATTTTGGTACCAGCCGGTACTTTCAATTCGCCCTTGTTGTCTTTCAGAGGGCCAGTGAAAGGATAAACACTGCCATCCTTGATGCCTGCGATCAGTTCTTCAGCATGAGTGACGACATCGGCAGGAATGCTTTTGTTGAAGCCAGGTACCACAATCGCGCCTTCTTTCATGCCTTCGACGTGGGCAGAAGCTGTCCAGGTGCCATCCATAACGGCTTTAACGGTATTGATGTAGTGCGGGCCCCATTCGTCAACGACCGACATCAGGTGAGCCTTAGGTCCAAACGAGGACATATCGGATGCCTGGCCAACGGCGTATTTGCCGCGACGTTCAGCAGCCTGCATGGCGGCAGGTGAATCGGTGTGCTGCAGAATGACATCCACACCCTGGTCCATCATGGCGTTGGCAGCATCCGCTTCTTTACCCGGATCGAACCAGCTGTTGACCCAGATGATTTTCAACTCGGCTTCCGGGTTGTATTTGCTCAGTGCGAGTTGCACGGTGTTGATATCACGGATGACTTCCGGAATCGGGAACGAGGCAATGTAGCCGACCTTGTTGGACTTGGTGACCTGGGATGCCACGTAGCCAGCAATGTAACGGCCTTCGTAAGTGGTGGAAACGTAAGTGCCCATGTTTTTGGACGTCTTGTAACCGGTAGCGTGTTCAAACTTTACTTTGGGAAATTGTTTGGCGACTTTGAGGGTCGGGTTCATAAAGCCGAACGAGGTGGTGAAGATCAGGTCATGGCCGGTTTTGGCGAGGTTGCGAATCACACGCTCGGCGTCCGCACCTTCGGCTACGTTTTCAACGTAAGTGGTTTCAACCTTGTCACCATAATACTCTTCAACCGACAGGCGGCCCTGATCGTGCTGATAAGACCAGCCGTGGTCGCCGATTGGGCCGACATACACAAAACCAACCTTAAACGGATCAGCTGCCATCGCGGCGGGAATAGAAAGAGCAGCCATCAGGGTTCCGGCGGCCAGACCGCTGATCAGCTTGTGAAATTGACGTCGTTTCATCCGTCCTTCTCCTGTAGTGGCAAGTGACATTGCCGGTTTAAAAAAAAATTGACCGTTTGGACAGTATTTTAGATAAGCAAAATCCTGACCAACTGAGAGAGATAACCCGGTTTTATTTTATTCCCCGGTATTATGGGCGTTTGAGTGTGGAATATCAGGTCGTTCGGGATGCAAAAGCGCCAGGGTGGAACCGGGTTCGGTCGAGCATGCTTGGCAGTGGTGCATAGGGTTATTGATCAGGCACTCAAATGTAGCAGAGACGATCCGAGGGTGGGAAGAGGCAGGGAATAATCAGGCAAGAGGCAGGCAAGAGACAGGAAAGCGGGATGGGCTGGCGATCCCCGCTAATCCATATCGGGCCAGAGGGCCGGATTGGCGGGGATACGTACGGCGGGGCGTTACTTCAGTTTGATGGTGAAGTGCTTCTTGATCGGCTCAATGATTTTCCAATGGCCTTTGAAGTTGGCCTCCAGAGTCACGGCATCACCAGCGCCGATTTCAACCGCTTCACCGCCATCCGGGGTGATGATGGCCTTGCCTTCAATGACGTGGATAAATTCCCAGCCAGCGTATTCAGCGTAATAGGTGCCCGGGGTGGCTTCCCACCAACCGGCGATCATGGATTCATCCGGGGAGGTGTATTCAATCCAGGTTTTCATGGTGGGATTGCCTTCGACCTTGGACCAACCGGCCAGGTCGTCGGTGATTACCTCAACGGAAGGTGCAGGAATCTTGGTAACAGTCATGGTATGGGCCTCGATGGAATCTGACAAAGATGCGCATGGCGCGCAGGGATAGAACAAACAGCTTGGGCAAATCCTCTCTGCCACCGTGGTGCCAGAGAGGGCAAACTGAGGAATTATTCCCCAGCGGCGCGCTTGATTTCTTCGGGCTTGGGTTCGTCGTTGAGGTAAGCCTCAAGGGAGTCGTCCAGGGCATACAACCACGGCGTGTGGTGAGCCGGAGACGGCGTACCGGTCATTACTGACGGGAAGGAATAATCACGGAAGGTCATGATGTCTTGCTTCTTGTGTTTCTTCCAGATCAGGAACGTCTCGTTCACCGCCGGAATATCAAAGCTCGGGTAATCGGTATCGTCGATCAGATCCTGAATATAGGCACCCTGGAACTCGTAGTTTTCCTTGTCGGTTTCCAGCTTGAGCTCGTTTTCACGCCACTGGGCACTGTGTGCTTCCATCTCTGCTTTCGATGGTAAAGGAATACGGCCCATGATGACGTCACGGGTGTACCAGGCCTGGGCATCAAACATATTGAAGCTGTACCACTGGTCTTGCATGCCGAGGTAGAACAACTTGGTGTTTTCTTCCCAGACGACGCCTTTGTAGAGACCCAGAGGCCACAGGCGGTTGTTGGTTTTCAGGCGCAGCTCTTCTGGCAGGAACGGGAACGAGTGCAGGTAACCGGTACACAGAATAATGGCATCGACCTGTTTGCTGCTGCCATCAGAAAAGAACACGGTGTTGCCTTCAACGTGGGTCATGGCCGGTTTTTCTTCCCAGTTGGCTGGCCATTTGTAACCCATCGGCGCACTGCGGTAGCAGGAAGTAATAGAGCGAGCGCCGTATTTGTAACACTGGGAACCGATGTCTTCAGCAGAGTAGCTGGAGCCAACAACAAGGATGTCCTTGTCTTTGAATTCCAGTGCATCGCGGAAGTCATGAGCGTGCAGAATACGGCCGCCAAAACTTTCGAAGCCTGGGTATTCCGGTACAAATGGGGTTGAGAAGTGACCGCTGGCCACTACCACAAAGTCAAAAACTTCTTCGTATACGGTGTCGTTATTGTGGTCGTGAACCGAGACAGTGAAGTTGTCGTCGGCTTTGTTGTATTCAATATGACGAACCGGGGAGTTGAAACGGATGTACTTGCGGACATCGGCTTTTTCCACTCGACCCTTGATGTAGTCCCACAGCACTTCACGTGGTGGGTAGGAGGCAATGGGTTTGCCGAAATGTTCATCAAAGCTGTAGTCGGCAAATTCCAGTGCTTCTTTCGGGCCATTAGACCACAGATAGCGGTACATGGAGCTGGGCACGGGTTCGCCGTTCTCATCCAGACCGGTGCGCCAGGTGTAGTTCCACTGGCCGCCCCAGTCGGATTGTTTTTCGAAACAAACCAGTTCAGGGATGTCGGCACCTTTGGACTGGGCGGACTGAAAGGCTCGGAGTTGGGCCAGGCCGCTTGGGCCAGCGCCAATAATCGCAACGCGTTGAGTCATGTCTTTTCTCCTGCTACAGAAAAATTATTGTGGGGAAAAATTTATGACGATTGATGCATCAGGGGTATTCCCCCGTGAGGGTACGCAAAAGGGGTTAGGTCAGGGTTAGGTTGGGGTAAGTGACGGGCAAAAGTCGCCGTTTTGCTGTTGTAGTTGCTGATGATATTGCCTTAGTATTTTGAGCGTATTGTTATTAACAGGCGTTCAGGGTAGCAGACTGACCGTGCCAGGTAACGTCTGCAGCGGCAATACGGGTAGCCGCAGACATGAAAATGGATTTGAAGAGGTATGTTGTATGAGCGATAAAATGAGTGAACCGGCACTGTATGCGTTCAAGATAGCCTTTACCTATATGCCAAAAGCCATAGAGGTTACAAAGTATGAATACGGCGATCGCTACCAGATAGTGCTGGATCAAATCGCGGCTGTCAGGGAGATATTGCTGGAAAACGGAGTGGATCCAGACGAAGTGGATGGGGAAATCAATCCGGACTCTGCGCCTAATTCAAGTTATTAAGCATCACCCGCCCACTGCCGCTTAAAGGGCGGCAGTGGTTTGGAGTCGCTAGATGCCCAGTTTGTCTCGCATGTCGTAATAAAAGGCGCCCATGGCAGTGTAAGGAATACGCATCAGACGGCCGCCCGGGAACGGGTATTGCGGCAAGCTGGCCATCACATCAAAACGTTCTGCCTGACCCTGAATCGCACTGGCGATCAATTCTCCGGCAAGGTGTGTCGAGGTAACGCCATGGCCGCTGTAGCCTTGAGCGTAATAGACATTGTCGCCAATTCGACCAAATTGCGGCAGCCGCATCAGCGTCAACAGGAAGTTACCGGTCCAGGCATAGTCAATCTTGACGTCTTTCAACATCGGAAAGGTTTTCAGCATTTTGGGGCGAATCAACGCTTCCACCTTGTCAGGCTCCCGCGCGCCATAGGTGACACCACCGCCATAAATCAGTCGGCCATCACCACTGAGGCGGAAATAATCCAGCAGATAATTACAGTCTTCAACACAGTGATCCCCTGGCAACAGCTGACGCTGCAACGCCAGACTGAGTGGTGCTGTGGTAATCACCTGGGTGCCACAGGGCATGGCTTTTTGTTGCAGCTTCGGCAGCAGGCCATTGAGATAGGCATTGCCTGCCACCATCACAAAATTGGCCGTTACCTGCCCTTGTGCGGTTTTGACCACCGCCGGGTTGCCTTGCTGGACATCAATCACTGGCGAGTCTTCAAAGAGCCGGCCCCCCATTGATTCAATCGCCGCCGCCTCACCCAGCGCCAGATTCAGCGGATGAATATGGCCACCACTATGATCCAGCAAGGCCCCGGTGTAGCGCTCGGTACCAACATATTCCTGCACCTGGTGCGCATCGAGCATCTCCATCTGTTGATGACCGTGCTGCTCCCAGAGGGCTTTTTTGGCTTCCAGTTCGCGCAGTTGTTTCGGGTTGCAGGCCGCAAAAATACCGCCGTCCTTGAGATCACACTGAATATCGTACTGCTTGACCAGACGGCGAATAATCTGCCCACCCTCAAACGCCATCTTGCCCATGGCATTGGCCGTTTTCTGGCCGTAATGCTGGGCAATAAAATCCATGTCGCGGCTATAGCTGTGAACAATCTGGCCGCCGTTACGACCGGAGGCCCCAAAGCCGATACGGCTGGCTTCCAGAACCACAACGGAAAAGCCGCGCTCAGCCAGATGTAACGCTGTCGACAGGCCGGTGTAACCCGCACCAATGACGCAGACATCGGCGGTGATATGGTCATGCAGGGCTGGACGTTGCGGCTGTGGATTGGCCGAGGCAGCATAATATGAAGAAGGATAGGTGGCTGTCATCGTAGGTCTCTCTGGGGCGGATTGAGGGGCTGGCCCGATGCTCCCAAGATAGGGCGACGGCTGTCTGGTCGCCATACCCACCGGGGGATATATCCTGCTGTTAGCCAGAGTGATTTGATAGCACCACAGGCATGGGCCGGAGCTTTCAGAGCGGTCTGGTTTGCGGCTCAGCTTCTGGCCGGACTCCCCAGCGACGATAATACGTAAGGTTTTATCAACATAAGCGATGATCTGGCTGTATTTATTGGCAGATTTCTGCACGCTATAACAACGTAAAGTCGAATAACAGGTCGAGAAACTATGAATGTGTTACTCCAAAACAGCCTGCTGGTAAAAACACAGGGACTGATTAATGGCGCATGGGTCGATGCCGACCAGCACACGACGCTGGTGGTCGATAACCCGGCAACCGGTGACGCGCTGGTCTCGGTAGCGGATATGGGCGCGGCAGAAACCCGCCGCGCCATCGATGCAGCTCATACCGCTTTACCCGGCTGGTCGGCCACCAGTGCCACCAAACGCAGCCGGATTCTGGAAGCCTGGTACGACCTGGTGGTTCAGCATGTGGATGAACTGGCGTCGATCCTGACTGCAGAACAAGGCAAACCGCTGGCAGAAGCCAAGGGCGAGGTGCTTTATGGTGCTTCCTATATCAAGTGGTTCGCAGAAGAAGCACGACGTATTTATGGTGATGTGATTCCGGCGGCACAAGCCGATCGCCGCAATATCGTGATCAAGCAACCGGTGGGTGTTGTGGCCGCCATTACACCGTGGAATTTCCCCAGCGCCATGCTGGCACGCAAAATGGCTCCGGCCTTGGCCGCGGGTTGTACCATCGTCTGCAAACCGGCAGCGGAAACCCCGTTGTCGGCATTGGCGCTGGGCGTGCTGGCGCAACAGGCCGGCGTCCCGGCCGGGGTGATCAATATGGTTGTCGGCTCCGATGCCCCCGCCATTGGGAACGAACTGACCAGTAGCCCTCTGGTGCGCAAGGTAACCTTTACCGGCTCAACCCCGGTGGGCAAGCTGCTGATGAAACAATGCGCCGATACCGTCAAGCGCACTTCCATGGAGCTGGGGGGTAATGCCCCTATTATCATCTTTGATGATGCCGATCTGGATCAGGCCATTAACGGCGCGTTGATTTCCAAATTCCGCAATTCCGGTCAGACCTGCATCTGTTCCAATCGCCTGTTGGTACAGTCCGGTATTTACGACCGTTTTATCGAACGTCTGTCAGAGGCCGTGAGTGAATTCCGTCTGGGTGCCGGTCAGGATAGCAATACCACCCATGGCCCGTTGATTACCGACAAGGCCGCCCAGGGGGTGGATGAAAAAGTCAAAGACGCCGTAGCCCAAGGGGCACGGGTAGTGATTGGTGGTGCGCCTGCGGAGCAGGGAAGCCGCTTCTATCAACCGACCATTCTGGCCGATGCCACGCCGGATATGCGTGTTTTCCGCGAAGAAATCTTTGGCCCGGTTGCCCCCGTTTTCCGCTTTGAAACCGATGACGAAGCGATTGCATTGGCCAACAGCACCGAATATGGCCTGGCAGCGTATGTGTTTACCCAGAACCTGAGCCGTATCTGGCGGGTTTCAGAAGCCATTGATTTTGGCATGGTGGGTGTCAACGAAACCGCCATCAGCTCAGAAGCCATTCCTTTTGGCGGCGTGAAAGAATCCGGCCAGGGCCGCGAAGGCTCGAAGTATGGGCTGGATGATTATCTCGAAACCAAACTGATCTGCCTCGGCGGGCTGTAACAGCGGATTGAAGACCCGATTGGCGACGGTTATCCAGCCGTCGCCATACCGGCGCTGGATCAGCACCAGCACTGACCCGGTTATCCAACCAGGCACAATAAACCAGGCACAACAATATACCAGCGGACGAGCCCTGCCGCAGAACTCGCCCTTATTACCCATCCATCCCGCCAAGCCGGGTGACGAATATCGAGGTTGCTATGTCTCACATGATTTACCCCACCACCAACTTCGCCGCTACCGAAACGATGAACATCGCTCGGGGTGACGGTATCTACGTGTACGACGACCAGGGCAAGCAATACCTCGAAGGTATGTCGGGATTGTGGTGCGCTTCACTGGGTTACAATAATGCCGAACTGATCGAAGCCGCTGTCAAACAGATGGAAACCCTGTCGTTTGCCCATATGTTCAGCGGCAAAACCCACGATGTCGGCATGCAGCTGGCAGACACACTGACCGCCATGGTGCCGGTCGACAATGCCCGCGTCTTTTTTGGCAGCTCCGGTTCCGATGCCAACGACACCCAGATCAAGCTGCTGCGTTACTACTTTGCTGCCATCGGCAAGCCGGAAAAACGCAAGATCATCGCCCGTGAACGTTCTTACCATGGTGTCACCGTTGCGGCCGCCTGTCTGACCGGGTTGCCCATCAACCAGGCCAACTTTGACCTGCCGGTCGAGGCCATGGGGATTCTGCGCACCGATGCACCGCATTACCTGCGCGGCAAGCTGGACGGCGAAAGCGAAAGCCAGTTTGTTGACCGTATAGTCGCCAATCTGGAAGCCATGATTGTGCGTGAAGGCCCGGAAACCATCGCTGCCTTTATTGCTGAACCGATTACCGGTGCCTCCGGCGTGATCGTACCGCCTGCCGGTTATTATGAAAAAGTACAGGCCACCCTGAACAAATACGACATCCTGTTCTGGGCCGACGAAGTGATCACCGGCTTTGGCCGTACCGGCAACGACTTTGGCTCCACCACCATGGGTATCAAGCCCGATATGATGAGTTTTGCCAAACAGCTGTCATCCGCTTATGTGCCGATTTCAGCTTCCGTGATCCGGGGTGATATGTACGAAGCCATGATCGACCCTTGCAACAAGCTGGGTGTATTTGGCCATGGCTACACCTATTCCGCCCACCCGCTGGCCTGTGCCGTGGCATTAAAAACCCTGGAAATCTATCAGCGCGACAACCTCTTTGCCAAAGCCGCAGCCACCGGTGACTACCTGCAAACCCGGCTGCGTGAATTCAACGACCACCCGTTAGTGGGCGAAGTGCGTGGTACCGGCATGATCGCTGCCATTGAAATGGTGGCGGACAAGGAAACCAAGGCTGCTTTCCCGGATGGCAAGGTTGGTTACTTTGGAGCTAACGCCTGTCAGGAGCATGGGTTGATCAGTCGCCCGGTGGCAGGGTCATCACTGGCGCTGTGTCCGCCACTGATCACGACCGAAGCCCAGATCGACGAAATCATCGACAAAATGGGCCGGGCTCTGGACGACACGCTGGCGTTTGTACAAAAACAGGGCTGAATCGTTCATCGATTCCCTTGCCTGGTTGCCAATGCTCCGGCATCTGGCAGAAGCATTTGCCTCCGCTTGCGGGGGCTTTTTTGTGGCTGCGTGGGGTATCCTGCGAAGCAGCCCACGTGTTTGTGTCCCCAACATTTGATTGTTAGCTGCCACTTATTAGTAATGGTAGCGACACGAGATAACAATAATTGCCGTATCATCCACGGCGTATACCAAACGATTGGTATCATCTATTCTGCGAGACCAGAAGCCTGAAAGGTTTTCTTTAAGGGCTTCCGGTTTTCCAATTCCATCAAACGGAGAACGCTGAACATCGGTAATCAAGGTATCGATGCGTTTCAAGGTTTTCTTGTCTTGAGTCTGCCAATAAACGTAACTATTCCAGGCTTCATCAGTCCATGATAATAACCTGTCACTCATCAATAAGATCTCGCTGAGTCGTTTTACCCGTTTTAAACTGCGTAATTGAACGATTTAAGTGTTCGGCGTTCGCTGGTGAGCGAAGTAAATGTACAGTTTCCATAAGGCTGTTGTAGTAATCCAATGACATTACAACAGCATCTTCAGAGTCACGACGAGTGATTACAGTAGTATCCGCATCGTTAATAACATTGTCCAAGACGGCTTTTAGACCATTTCGGGCTTCAGTAAAAGAGACAATTCTCATTGTGTATCTCACTTGTACAGGATATAGCACAAGTCTAGCTTGAAGATAAATACATGTACAGAATGTTGTGCATAACTTCGTCTTGGCAGTTAACGCCCTCAGTCCGCGCGGCTTTGTAAAGATCCAGCTTTTCAGAAGCGAGGTAGTGCAGGCCGTGGCTGTCGGCCCAGCTGCCGGACGCCATGAAGCACCAGCAACAGCACCGCCAGCCAGATAGGGACATACATCCACAGATCCGCTGCAACAAAGGGCTCACCCAACAGCAAGGCCACCACAAACAGCAACAGCGGTTCGACATAACCCAACATACCAAACAGAGCAAAAGGCAGGCGTTGCCCGGCTCCCAGATAACAAAACAGCGCCGTACTGCTGAGTAGACCAAGCCCGATCAGTACCGGCCAGGATGACGCCTCCCGCGCCACAAAAAAATCGGCATTAAAGTCCCACATAAACAATATGATCAGGGCCGGGGGCAGCATCACCAGATGCTCGATAAAAATACCACTCAACCCTTTCAGGGCCAGCCGTTTCCTGAGCATGAAATAGGGTGGAAAACCCAGCATTACAATCAGGGATACCGGTGAAAAGTGGCCATGCAATATCAATCCGGCCAGCACCCCGGCCAGCGCCAGAGTCACCGCCAGTGCTTGTAATGGACGGATGGTTTCGTGATACAGAAAGCGCCCGATCACCACCATAAGCAGAGGCAGCAGAAAATACCCCATCGCCAGCGCCTGACCTTCACCGTTCATCGGTGCCCAGCCAAACAGCGCGAGTTGCATTGCAATCAGGCCGCTACAGAGCAAGGTCGAGAAGCCATTGCCGGGGCGGCCAAACAAACGTCGGATATCGGTCCAAACACGCTGGCTGCTGCGGCTAAACAGCACTAGCAAAGCAAAGATCAGCAGTGAAAAAATGATCCGCCAGCCGAAGACCGACGGCCCATCCAGAGGCGATAACAACACACTGTAATACGACAGCAGGCCAAACAACACGGAGGCCGCAATGGACAGCAGAACGCCTGTAAACAACATAAAACTCCCATGCCCGCTGTCGGCAGAGGGCGTATCAGACGTTAATCATTCGTTTTGCAGCGCGCTATGGATGCGCTGCATCAGATCGGCAGTATTGGTGACTTCACCAAATTCGTAGGCCATCGCCGTCAGGGCAATGCGTTGTACCTCGTCTGCCGATACCTCACCAAACCCCATATCCGGATAGGGCATGGCTGCATTGGCATCGCTTAGCGCAATCATCCGGTATTCGCGGTGTACACCATCTCGCATGGTCGTTTCACAGCAGACATTGGTCACCGTGCCGCAGACAATCAGGGTATCGATGTCTTTCATCCGCAGGATCATGTCGAGATCGGTGTTATGAAAACCACTGTAAAACAACTTGTCGACGACAATGTCACCGTCTTGTGGCTGCAGCTCATCGATCACTTCAATGGCCGGGTTGGAACGCGCAAACTGGGCATCGGCATCCGGATACAAGTCGCGGAAACGCCCGGTGTCAGAGCCATCTCCCCGCACTACATGGCGTAAATAAATTACTGGCATGGCCGCGGCACGCATGTATTCGGACAGGCGTTTGATGGGCGCAATAATGGCCCTGCTTGACGGCACAAACAAGGCACCGTCCTGCTCGCAAAAAATCTTTTGCATATCAACAATAATCAGCGCTGTGCGCCGGGGGTTAATGGCCCATTCAACTTTTTTCAACATGGTTCGCTGACCTCTTTCTATGTTACTGATTACTGGTATTCGGCATTGCAGCCATGTTTACCACGACGGCGATGGCTACCATGACATGAAAACGAACCGGGTTGGCATCCGCTTTGACAGCAAGGGCGTACTAACCGGCCATCTCTGGGTGCTGATCCGCGCTGGTGATGCGGTAAGGCAGGGTGTGTGGCAAGGCGGGTGTGGCAGGCGTGTTGGCAGACCGCCTGCGGGTTCTGGTGGTGGCATAATGGCGGCAGGGAAGGTGATGCCGTGACCGCGGCCGAACCTCGCATCAATCCTCCGCTGCCAGGCAGGAGTGATCGTATCGGAATGCTTGCAGGGCATCACACCGGACAACCCTGCGGATGTTGGTCAACTCAATGCTTGATCATTACATGACGGACGGTGGTGTAGTCTTCCAGGCCGTACATCGACATATCCTTGCCATAACCCGACATTTTCATGCCGCCATGGGGCATTTCGCTGGTCAGCATAAAGTGGGTATTGACCCAGGTGCAGCCGTATTGCAAGCGGGCGCTGAGGCGGGCTGCACGACCGGTGTCAGCGGTCCAGAGGGACGAGGCGAGGCCGTAATCGGAGTCGTTGGCCCAGGCCAGAGCCTGGGCTTCGGTGTCGAATTCGGTGATCGAGACCACCGGGCCAAAGACTTCACGGCGGACGATTTCATCTTCCTGCCGGGCACCAACAATCAGGGTCGGCTCGTAGAAATAGCCTGCGCGATCGGCAATCTTGCCACCGGTGGCGATGGTGATATGCGGTTGTTCGCGGGCGCGATCCACAAAACCGGCCACCCGTTCGAGGTGAGCCTGGGAAACCAGCGGCCCCATTTCCGTGCCGTCTTCGTACTGGCTGCCGATTTTGATGGTGGAGACGGCCGCGGTCAGTTTATCGACCAGCTGCTGGTACACACCTTTCTGGGCGTAGATGCGACAGGCGGCGGTACAGTCCTGTCCGGCGTTGTAGTAGCCGAAGGCCCGCAAACTTTCGACGGCGTCGTCGATATCCGCATCATCAAAAATCAGTACCGGTGCCTTGCCACCCAGTTCCATATGGGTGCGTTTCATATCTTCGGTGCTGGATTGCACGATTTTCTGGCCGGTGGCGATCGAGCCGGTCAGCGACACCATACGCACTCCCGGGTGAGTGGTCAGCGTGGCTCCGACGCTGGCACCGCCGCCAAACACCGTGTTGACGACGCCCGCCGGGAAAATCTCCTGCATGATTTCACCCAGCTTGAGAGTGGTCAGCGGGGTTAGCTCCGATGGCTTGAGTACCACACAGTTACCGGCGGCGAGCGCGGGTGCCAGCTTCCAGGAAGCCATCATCAAGGGGTAATTCCAGGGCGCGATGGAAGCCACAACACCGAGCGGATCACGGCGAATCATGGAAGTAAAACCGGGCAGGTATTCGGCCGCTGCGGAACCACTGAGACAACGGGAGGCACCGGCAAAAAAGCGGAAGACATCCGCAACAGCCGGGATTTCGTCGTCCTGCATGGCGGCAAAGGGTTTGCCGGTGTCGTTACATTCGAGGCGGGCAAGCTCTTCGCCCATGGCTTCAATACGATCGGCCAATTGCAGCAGCAGGTAAGCGCGGTCTTTGGGCGCTTGCTGGCTCCAGCTGTCGAAAGCGTCATCAGCGGCACTGACGGCGGTGTTGACCTGGGCGTCGGTGGCTTCGGCAATCCGGCACAGTACCTCGCCAGTGGCCGGATTAAATACTTCCAGTTGCTTGCCTTCGCCAGCAATCAGTTCGCCGTTGATCAGCATTTTATTAAGCATGGTAGTGGGCATGGTATTGGGCCTCTTGGTTCAGACGATAGGTCGGACAGGTGTCAGATAAAGTGGATAGGTCAGTGCTCATGAAAGATTGCCTCGTTATTTACCGCTACCGGCAACGTCATCGCCACCCTTGGTAAGGAGGTACGCCAGAAAAACCGGCACCATGGTGGCGAGCATTACCATCAGGGCAACCACGTTGGTGACTGGCACATCCCGTGGTCGGGTCAGCTGGTTCAGCAGCCAGATCGGCAGAGGTTTTTCGTGACCGGCAGTAAAGGTGGTGACAATCAGTTCATCAAACGACAGCGCAAACGCCAGCATGCCCCCGGCCAGCATGGCGGTGCCCAGATTTGGCAACAGGATATAGCGAAAGGTCTGCCAGCCATCCGCGCCAAGATCCATCGAGGCTTCGATCAGGCTGCCGGAAGTGCGCCGAAAACGCGCCACCACATTGTTGTAAACAATCACCACACAAAAGGTGGCATGGCCGACAACAATGGTAAGGATACCGGGCTGGATATCCATGGCCTGGAAGGCCTGCAACAGTGCCAGACCGGTGATAATACCGGGCAGGGCAATGGGCAGAATCAACATCAGGGTGATGCTGTCTTTACCGAAAAACGAACGGCGATACATGGCCGCCGCTGCCAGCGTGCCCAGCACCATGGCAATCGCAGTGGCAAGGCTGGCAATTTTCAGCGACAGGCCAATCGACTCCAGCACATCAGCCCGTCCGAAGGCGACGCTGAACCAGTGCAGGGTAAATCCCTTGGGTGGGAAGCTGAAAGCCGACTCCTCGGTGTTAAAGGCATACATCGCAATAATCACAATGGGGAAGTGCAGGAACACCAGACCGCCCCAGGCGGCGCATTTCAGCCACACACTGGCGTGTTGATCAGAGTGCATCAAAAGCTCCCATACGTTTCACAATCGACAGATAAATCGCAATCAGCACAATCGGCACCAGCGTAAATGCGGCGGCCATTGGCATGTTGCCAATCGACCCTTGTTGTACGTACACCATACTGCCAAGGAACAGGCCCGGCGGTCCCACCAGTTGCGGCACAATGTAATCCCCCAGAGTCAGAGAAAAGGTAAAGATGGAACCGGCGGCAATCCCCGGTACCGACAACGGCAGAATAACGTGGCGGAAGGTTCTGAACGGAGTAGCGCCGAGGTCGGAAGAGGCCTGCAACAGCGACGGTGGCAGGCGTTCCAGCGATGCCTGAATCGGCAGAATCATAAAAGGCAACCAGATGTAGGTGAACACCAGAAAACGCCCGAGACTGGAAGTCGATAGCGTATTGCCTCCCACACCGGGAAGCGCCAGTAGCGCATCCAGCAACGGTGTCAGACCGAGCAGATGAACAAACCACTGCGACACCCCTTCCTGTGCCAGCAGCAGCGTCCAGGCATAAGCCTTGACGATGTAACTGGTCCACATCGGCAGCATCACGGCAAGATAGAAAAAGGCCTTGATACGACCACTGGCGTAACGCGCCATATAATACGCCACCGGGAAAGCCAATATCGCACTGAACGCCGAGACCGCCAGCGCCATCAGCAGGGTACGCAGGATGATGTCGAAGTTGGCGGGATCAAACAGCCGGGCATAGTTTTCCAGCGTCAGGGTATGGTTCACCAGCATGGTGAAGTCGTCGAAGGTGTACAGCCCTTGCCATAACAGCGCCAGCAGCGAGGCAATATACACCGAGCCAAACCACAGCAGCGGCGGTAGCAGCAGTAAGGCCAGCAGCAGATTGGGGCGACGATAAAGCCGATCCGCCGCCCGATACAGCAGCCCGGATGGCGGCGTGAAAACAGGGCTGTTGTCAGCCGCTGGCAGTGACGATCTTGAAGTCATGTCAGACACTCGCGTTATCCCGCAAAGACACCATGGCCTGACGGCTCCAGCTGACCTGAACCGATTGCCCCGGCAACCGTGCGGTGTGGTTCGACAACAGGCTGTTGGCCTCGGAGGCGGCGATGCTGACACCGGGTTCCAGCTCCACTTCAATACGGGTGTTTGAGCCCTGATATTGCACGTCTTTAATCACCCCGGGCAGGTTGATGAGCTCGGTGGATGCCGTGTCCGATGGAACAGCGGAGCCGGAGTGCCTGATCGAAATATATTCCGGTCGAATCGCCAGCGCGGCGGATTTTCCCGACAATTGCTGCGCCAGTGCACCGTGCAAGACATTGGAAGAACCGACAAAACCGGCCACAAACGCCGTTTGCGGCTGGTTGTACAGGTTGCGGGGTGAATCCAGTTGCTCAATCCGGCCCTGGTTAAACACCGCCACGCGATCCGACATCGACAGCGCCTCGGTCTGGTCGTGGGTAACAAACACAAAAGTGATACCGAGCTGGCGTTGCAGCCGTTTCAGTTCCCCTTGCATTTGCTCGCGTAATTTCAGATCCAGTGCCCCCAGCGGCTCGTCCAGCAGCAGCACCCTGGGGCGATTGACCAATGCCCGGGCCAATGCAATCCGCTGACGCTGACCACCAGACAGTTGCGCCGGCTTGCGTTGGCCATACTGCCCCAGCGCCACCATATCCAGCGCTTCGGCGGCGCGATGCTGGCGCTCTTTTTTATTGACGCCCTTGACCATCAGCCCATAGGCAATGTTGTCGAGCACGTTCATATGGGGAAACAGGGCGTAGTCCTGAAACACCGTATTGACGTTACGCTGGTACGGCGGAAGCCCGGTAGCGTCGCGGCCATGAATGATGACATGGCCATCGTCCGGTTGCTCGAACCCGGCAATCAGCCGCAGGCAGGTGGTTTTGCCGGAACCCGAAGGCCCCAGCATGGAAAAAAACTCGCCTTCTGCAATTTTCAGCGAGACCTGATCAACTGCCCGGACATCGCCGAAGCAGCGGCTGGTTTGGCAAAACTCAACAGCGGTATTCATAAAATATATCGTGTCCTGTGAACGCATTGCCGGGCCAGCAGGCCCGGCAGTCAACCTGTATTCATACAGCGCTTGTACTGCGCAGGCTCAGCGGCCGCCCATAATGGCGATGTAATCCCGGGTCCAGCGGCTGTAGGAAACACAGCTGCCCTGACTGCTGCAGTTAGAGGTTGGCGTTTTCCAGAAAAACACCTGGTCGAAGTTATCCATCCCATTGGTTGTGCAACCTTCGGCACCCAGCAGTGCATTGTTATCACAGGCGGCGGGCACCGCCGGAACGGAACCAAACCAGGACGCCAGGTCACCTTGCAACTTGGGGGTGATCGACCAGTTGAGCCACTCGTAAGCACAGTTCGGATGGGCCGCATCCGTAGCCAACATGGTGGTGTCAGCCCAGCCAGTTACCCCTTCCTGCGGAAACGCCGTGGCTACCGGGGCACCTTCTGCGATCAGGATATTGGCCATAAAAGGCCAGCTGCTGGAGGCCACAACGCCTTCGTTCTTGAAATCGCTCATCTGCACGTTGTAGTCGTGCCAGTAACGATGGATCAGGCTGTGTTGCGTGCGTAATAGCGCCAGTACCGCGCTGTACTGGGTTTCGTTCAGTTCGTACGGGTCCTTGATACCCAGTTCCGGGCGGGCAGACTTCAGGTACAGCGCGGCATCGGCCAGATAGATGGCACCGTCATAGGCCTGCACCCGCCCCTTGTTGGACTGGCCATCGGGCAGGGTTGTGGCTTCAAACACCACACTCCAGCTGTCCGGTGCCTGTTTGAATACATCGGTGTTGTACATCATCAGGTTGGGACCCCACTGGAAGGGCACGCCGTAGTGTTTGCCATCAAGGGTAAACCAGGGCGCGTTTTGCAGCCGTGGGTCGATACTGCTCCAGGCCTTGATCTTGCTGGTATCGATTGGTTGTACCCGCTTGCCGTAAATCAGTCGTAACGAAGCATCACCGGATGCCGTTACCAGATCGTAACCGCCCTTGGCCATCAGGCTGACCATTTCGTCCGAGGTCGCTGCGGTTTTGACATTGACGGAACAACCGGTGGACTGCTCAAAGCCGCTGACCCAGTCATAGGCGGGGTCGGTATCGCCGCGTTCAATGTAGCCGGGCCAGGCGATAATATCGACGCGGCCTTCTCCCTGGGAGCCAGCCAGCGCAGTCAGTGCGCTGCCAGCCAACAAGGTGCTGAGTATCAGATGACGTGTTGCCATGGGGTTTTCCTCTGCCTGAACGTATGGAAGGCTTGCGCCGGTTTAGCGTCGTGTCCCGAGCGCCGCTACGGATGGCGGAAGCTGTGGAACGGGATGCAACGAGAGCCTCAGGCTAAAGCGAGGGGTTTATCTGGCTCCAATTGTTAATTAAGAAAGAAGCCTTCTGAAAAAACGATAGCTACGAAAAACTTAGCAGTGGTATATCCAAAACAGATTGTTAATACTGGCGTAAGCCCCGGTATTTACAGGAAAACCCTTGTCTGGCGCAGATGACGGACGGACGTTAGTCACCGCCATCAGGACCCGGCAGCTACCGCGGGTGTGAGTGACATTGCTAACAATGAATATATGCCCGGAAGACATGTACAGAAAATATGCCCAACGCAACCATGACCGCCCTTGGACAACACCTCGCGGAGCACCTGTTTTACCATGATGAGCCTGCGCCAGATCCGATACTTTATAGCCATTGCCGAAACCGGGTCGGTATCGGCGGCGGCCCAGGCGGTGCCGATTTCCCAGTCGACCCTCACCACCGCCATCAAACAGCTGGAAGATGACCTCGGCGTCACCCTGTTCAGTCGGCACGCCAAGGGCATGGAGCTGACGCACCAGGGGCACCAGTTTTTGCGTCAGGCACATCTGGTGCTGGCATCGGTAGACAACGCCCGGCGCAGCCTGCAACAAAGTACCGAAACCGTAACCGGTGAATTGACCATCGGCGTGACCAGTCTGGTCGCCGGATATTATCTGGCTGATCTGCTGGCGCGTTTCCAGCGCATTTATCACCGCGTCAAATTACGGGTGGTTGAAGATGACCGGGACTATATCGAGCATCTGTTAGTCAGTGGTGAGATCGATGTCGGGGTGTTGATCCTGTCGAATCTCAAATACCTCAGCGCCCTGAATACCGAAGTACTGACCTTTTCCCATTACCGTCTCTGGTTACCGCCCGATCACGAACTGCTGCAGCTCGACAGCATTGGCTTCAAGGATTTACTGCATGAGCCGCTGATTCTGCTTAACGTCGATGAGATGGAACAACGTATTCGTAACCTCTGGGCGCAGGCCGACAGCAAGCCCACCGTCAGCCTGCGCAGCGCCTCGGTAGAAGCGGTGCGCAGTCTGGTATCTGCGGGTATGGGAGTGGCGCTGATGCCTGATATGACCTACCGGCCGTGGTCAGTCGAAGGTGATACCGTCGAGGCCCGTCGTATCACCGAAGTATCAGAAACCCTCGATATCGGACTGGCCTGGCGGCGCGGAGGTGCCCGTAATCCACTGATTGACCTGTTCCTGCCAGTGGCCCGGGAATCCCTGCCGGTACGCCATAACCACGCCAACAGCTGACGACCAGCCGGGAGAGAAGCCATGAATGCCAACAAGCTGCCGACCAATATCCTGATACAGGGCCAGCGTATGGCCGGAGATGGAGAGGCTGAAGCCGTCATCAACCCGCGTAGCGGTGAGTTATTGATCAACTTGCCACAGGCATCTGCCGAGCAGGTTGATGCTGCTGTAGCCGCTGCCCGTCAGGCTGCCAGGATATGGCGCCAGACCAGCCCCGGCGAACGGGCGGCCATGTTGCTGGCCATCGCCGCCGGTATCGATGCCCGCGCCACGGAACTGGTGCAACTGGAAGCGCTGAATTGTGGCAAACCCTTGCATCAGGTGGCCGAAGACGACGTACTGGCCACTGCCGATGTGTTCCGCTTTTTTGCCGCGGCAGTACGTTGCCAGTCCGCCCCGGCTGCCGGTGAATACCTGCCCGGCCACACCAGCATGATTCGCCGCGACCCGATTGGTGTGGTGGCGGCCATCGCCCCCTGGAACTACCCGCTGATGATGGCCGCCTGGAAAATTGCCCCGGTGATCGCCGCAGGCAACACCATGGTATTCAAACCGTCGGAACAAACGCCACTGACGGCGCTGGTCCTGGCCGATATTCTGGATGCGGTACTGCCGCCCGGTGTCGTCAATATAGTGTTGGGGCGCGGCGACAGCGTCGGCAGCCAGCTGATCAACCACCGACATGTCCGCATGGTATCTCTGACCGGTGATATCTCTACCGGACAAAAAGTCTTGCAGGCGGCGCGGCGCTCAATCAAACGTACGCATCTGGAACTGGGCGGCAAAGCCCCGGTGATTGTGCTGGCAGACGCCAACCTCGATGCGGTGGTTGAAGGGGTGGGGCGCTATGGCTACTACAACGCCGGGCAAGACTGCACCGCCGCTTGCCATATTTACGCTGACGCCCGTATTTATCAGCCGCTGATTGAAGCACTGGCAGAGAAAGTCGCCTCGCTGACCTTTAACCAGGCCGACGACCGTTGCAATGATCTTGGCCCGCTGATCAGCCAGCGCCAGCGCAACAGCGTCGCCAGTTTTGTCGAACGGGCGCTCGAACAACCCCATATCCAGCTGCTGGCAGGTGGGCAGATACCCGAAGGCCCCGGCTTTTATTACCAGCCGACCTTGCTGGCCGGTGCTCGCCACGACGATGAAATAGTCCGCCGGGAAGTCTTCGGCCCAGTGGTCTCCGTCACCTCTTGCCCAACCACACAACAAGCCATCGACTGGGCCAACGATTCCGAATACGCCCTGGCCTCATCGGTCTGGTCCGGGCATATCGGCCGCGCCATGGCCACCGCCAGTCAGCTCGAATACGGCACCACCTGGATCAATAACCACTTTATACTCCCCAGCGAAATGCCCCACGGCGGCCTGAAAAGCTCCGGTTATGGCAAAGACCTCTCCGCCAGCGCACTGGAAGAGTTTTCCGTGGCCCGCCATATCATGCTGAGTCATCGGTCGTGATGGATGGGTTGGCTACTCTGCGACAAGCCGTGTGGTGACGGCAAAAGGGTTGGTATATTGGCAGCACCCGGGACGACACAAACCGTGCCTGATGCCAGCGTGCATAGCTAGAAACACCCCCACGGGCGTGGGGACGACGAGCCGTTGATTTCAAACACTCGGCCAATTTCCGAAACACCCCCACGGGCGTGGGGACGACTCTAAAACATCAAGGGGAAAAATGATGAATACAGAAACACCCCCACGGGCGTGGGGACGACTCCAAAATCATCACTCACAGCAATATCCCCTTAGAAACACCCCCACGGGCGTGGGGACGACTCGGCAGGCGTACTGTCGAACTCCCAAAGCTGAGAAACACCCCCACGGGCGTGGGGACGACGGACAATGGGGACTTATACTATCTAGTAGGCTGGAAACACCCCCACGGGCGTGGGGACGACTTCAACCACGCCGTTATGTTATGCCGTTGTCGGAAACACCCCCACGGGCGTGGGGACGACATTCATCAACGGGGTTGGGTTTTTGGATAATTGGAAACACCCCCACGGGCGTGGGGACGACATACATATCACAACCCTGTGCATAGCTACGCCAGAAACACCCCCACGGGCGTGGGGACGACTGCGCTTTACTGCTGTCATTATTTTTCCCCTTGGAAACACCCCCACGGGCGTGGGGACGACTATCTGGTGATGCGGCTGGTAATTCAATGTATAGAAACACCCCCACGGGCGTGGGGACGACGGCCAAGAAGGTCGTCCAGTCCACCGCCGTCAAGAAACACCCCCACGGGCGTGGGGACGACTACAACATCTGGATCTGATGGAGATGCTTTTTAGAAACACCCCCACGGGCGTGGGGACGACGCGCGCAGTACGAAATGACAACGAATCGGGTAACCAACACCCCCACGGGCGTGGGGACGACGCATACCGGATTACTTCGCGGGTAATGATTTTGGAAACACCCCCACGGGCGTGGGGACGACCGGTCAAAGCCAGCACGGACGGCATTAGTTCTGGAAACACCCCCACGGGCGTGGGGACGACTGAGGCGGATTATTGGACGCCGCCGATCTCTCCGAAACACCCCCACGGGCGTGGGGACGACTCTCCCGCAGTCGCGCATCTTCTGCCGCCTGGAGAAACACCCCCACGGGCGTGGGGACGACCCAACAGCAATACCAACAAGCGGGCGTGCAAAAGAAACACCCCCACGGGCGTGGGGACGACGGCTACAATGTCATCGCTCACTGCGGCACCTCGGAAACACCCCCACGGGCGTGGGGACGACAAGCAGCAGGCCACGGCGCCGGGTACCGGTTTGGAAACACCCCCACGGGCGTGGGGACGACACGGAAACACTACACTCGACGGATGTCGAGTTAGAAACACCCCCACGGGCGTGGGGACGACAGGCAGAGTGGGGCGTTGTCGTTGGTCTCTGGAGAAACACCCCCACGGGCGTGGGGACGACAGCTCACAGGCTATATCCATGGCCACAGTGTGGGAAACACCCCCACGGGCGTGGGGACGACGGGTTAATATGACGCCGTACTGGCAAGGCATGAGAAACACCCCCACGGGCGTGGGGACGACATTTGTGGTCAACCAACCGGGAGGGGTTCAGAAGAAACACCCCCACGGGCGTGGGGACGACGACTCTTCTGCTGCAATGCGTTCGCGCTCTGCAGAAACACCCCCACGGGCGTGGGGACGACCCGACTGACTGCCACCCATGGCCAACACCTGAGGAAACACCCCCACGGGCGTGGGGACGACTATCAATTTTAAGGTTCAGCAGGCTGGTATTTGGAAACACCCCCACGGGCGTGGGGACGACATCAGAACAACGCCCATGGCTGCTCGTAGTGGGGAAACACCCCCACGGGCGTGGGGACGACGCAATCCGTCCCCACGCGGTGTGATGGGTCAGGGAAACACCCCCACGGGCGTGGGGACGACGAGATTGCCCAGACAATCAGCACCCGACTGAAAGAAACACCCCCACGGGCGTGGGGACGACTTGATGAGCTGGCGCGATTTGATGAGTCCAATAGAAACACCCCCACGGGCGTGGGGACGACCGGGCGCGGTTCCTCCTACCGGGACGACGTCTAGAAACACCCCCACGGGCGTGGGGACGACAACGCAATACGCCTCTGCCAGCGGGCGTGAATAGAAACACCCCCACGGGCGTGGGGACGACCAGAGCTGGCGGAAGACCCAGAAACCGGCGATAGAAACACCCCCACGGGCGTGGGGACGACAACGCACTTGAATATGGTGCTAAAAAAACAGAAGAAACACCCCCACGGGCGTGGGGACGACTGTGAACGCCTCAAGGCCTTCAAACCCAACTGAGAAACACCCCCACGGGCGTGGGGACGACTCGCTGTCGGTAGTGTCGTCCGGCTCGCTGTCAGAAACACCCCCACGGGCGTGGGGACGACTGGGTTCTGTCTGGGCTATGAATACCGGGACAAGAAACACCCCCACGGGCGTGGGGACGACGGTCGTACCCCTGAGATGATAAAATGGCGTTCAGAAACACCCCCACGGGCGTGGGGACGACTTTTCACCGGTGAAATGGTTCACCGCTTCAATAGAAACACCCCCACGGGCGTGGGGACGACAATGAGCCGCCGGTACCGCCAACAGCAATGCCAGAAACACCCCCACGGGCGTGGGGACGACGCTGCTTCGACAGTGCCGGCAATTTCCGCCACGGAAACACCCCCACGGGCGTGGGGACGACCTCTGGATCTTTTCTGTGCCAGTTCCATGCGTAGAAACACCCCCACGGGCGTGGGGACGACAAAAGCCTTGGCGAAAAAAGTTGATTTAGCCAAGAAACACCCCCACGGGCGTGGGGACGACGTTGCAGATGATCCCAATCGAACACCGAACCGGGAAACACCCCCACGGGCGTGGGGACGACAAAGCCAGGCAAGAAAAAGGCGGTTAAAAATGAGAAACACCCCCACGGGCGTGGGGACGACTTAACAAACAGTCCCACATCCTCAACAGATATAGAAACACCCCCACGGGCGTGGGGACGACGCCAATCCAATGGCCTCGAGAAACACATCCTCAGAAACACCCCCACGGGCGTGGGGACGACCCATATCGGTTTCGTCGATGTGCAGCGGCTGGGGAAACACCCCCACGGGCGTGGGGACGACAATCCGTTCTCATCAGGCGTCGGTGTATACAAAGAAACACCCCCACGGGCGTGGGGACGACCCGTCCCTGAGTCGCACACAGCACCTGCAGACGGAAACACCCCCACGGGCGTGGGGACGACCCTGAACATTTAAACAGTGTTTTATTTGATTTTCACCTGTTTATTAAAGAGCGTGGTGTTACGAATTCAAGCTTTCAATAATCAGCTGTAATCCCGATATGTCGACCACGGGTTTTCGAGGCTTGCCTTTGTAGCGAATTTCGTAGCCTGGAGGTGCAGGAATACTGCGAAACAACATCAAACCCGATTCTATCGGGCAGTGTTGCATCAGGTAATCGATGACGGTTTGCGCTACCGAATCCTTCACACCAGATACAAATACGTTGGGACGAGGCTCTACAAACCAGAGTTTCATTCGCCCACGTACGGCGGGTGGTAGGTCATTGGCGAGCACGACGAGCACGGCTGACCCCCATTAATTCGTTAATGTCATTGCTGGCTTGATCCAATAGTTTCATTTTGATAACACGCTTTCGAAATTCGTCCGATACTTTGTGTTTGTCATACCGTCCGGCCATTTCGCGGCTTAGAAAGAACGCCAAGTCTATACAAAGTGGTTCTTTGTATAGGTCGGCCAGGTCGTACACAAAAGGTAGAGGGCTGCCCGAGTGTATAAAGCCGATATGAGGTGAGTAGCCCATGGCATGCACCACAGAAGACAGAATGCCGTACAAGGCCGCATTGGTGGCTGTGAGTATCTGGTTGGTGAGGTCGCTTAATTCAAATTTTCCGGGTGTGAATTGTCGGCCTTTCCAGCCCACTCCATATTGTTCGGCTTTTTGTTGGTAAAGTGCTCTGACCCGGTTGCCTTCCATGCCCATCATGGCGGGCATGGTCATGCCAGTTAAATCGGCATCTGGGAAGCGTTGGGTATACATGGCCCGAGCAACGTCCAGTGCTTTTTCTTCATCAGAGGCTAACGCCATTTGTCGTTTCAGGTTACGGGTATCAGACGTTGGCAAGAAACCTGCCGCATAAAACAATAGGCTGTCTTCTCCTACCCAGCTTACCGAGCAGTTTGCAGCGGTGGCGACCTTGATGGCTTCGTGGGTTACGGAGGTACCCGGCCCTAGTAACAGGCAATTAATGGTTGCTACTGGTATGGGCACTACATTGGCGTCGGCATCAATCCATTTGACGCTACTGTCATCGATCTCGAGTCGCCCCCGCTCCAGGTACAAAAATGGATATTTGTCTTTGACTCTGGGGAGGGACTCGCGGGTCACTTTGACAAACAGACGCTCGCCTTTAGCCATTCAGGTTAACTCCAGCAAGGTAACTTGGCGGTCTCGATAACGTTTGTTGGTTCCGAACTGTATAGGAACATCGTTAAGAGTGAGGATCTCGCCGCCATTTGCTTCGCTCTCTTTGTCACTTTTGCTATCAGCTCCAGCGTCCATCACTGCATAACTGGCCTGGCGTTGTTTACTCTCGGCTATGGTATCTGCCTGTTGCCAGGCTGCTGCTGTATTTTCATACAGTCCTTGATAGATCAGTTCTGTTGGAGCACAAGTCTTGCGTCCTAGATACAAGTCCCATACTGGGTTTTGTAGTGCTTCGGCCAGTGCTTGTGCCTGCTTTTCAGGCACTTCTAATACCACGGCAAATGCCGAGTCTTGGAGGTAGTAGCGATAGGTCATTTTGGTGCCACCTCCAACTGCTTTTTTTCCTTCAGCTGTTTTAGGGATCAGCAGGCTTTGCCAAGGGTCGCTGTTGTCGTAGCCACTGCCTACCATTTGGAAGTCTCGCAATGGTAGTTCTTGCATAACAGGGCTACCATTGCGGTCGGTGCGGGCATAGGCCCGAACCTCCATCGCCATGGTGCTCATCTGTTGTAGCCATTCCACTTCAGGCCCTCCGGCACCACGGGCGCAGCACAGTAAGCCAAGCACACCGGAACGGGTCGGAAAGTTCAGGGTGTCGCGCACGCCAAACTTGGAGTCGTGTCCCCAAGCTTGTAATGGGCCTTCCAGCCATAGCAGCAAATAATGTGTCTGTTCGCTCATTGCGTATCTCCGTTACAGGTGAGATTGCAGATCGGTAATCAGGTGGTCAATGCTGTATTCAAGGTTGTCGCCCCACTCGTAGGCTCCTTGTTTGCCAAACAAAGAGCCGGAGATTTTCTCTTTTTTATCCAACCAGGTTTTCAGTTCCTCTTTGCTGGGACTAAGGAAACCATCGCCTTTGGCTTTTACTGGTTGTTCAAACGAAGCTTGCAGGCGTTGTCCTTTACGCACCAGAACACGAGCATAATCCCATGGGCAGGCTCCAGACTGAGTCGTCTGACGGGCGTCCGGTACTGCTACATATAAGGCTTTTACGAAGGCTTCAATGGCCGTTTTCAGGTCTGCTCCTTCTCCCAGAGTGTGTTCAAGCTGCCCCAGGTCAAGGCTGACGTAACGGTAATAAGTGGCCGAGTTGTATTCGAGGCTGCCCATATGGGCGGAACCACTTTCATCTTCAGCCTTGCAATCATCAACAGCAGTGAAAAACTCTACTTCATTGCTGACTTTATGGGTGGAGATGGCGTGGGCAAAAGCGGCTGCCGCCTCGACATTCATATCAGGTGCCTTGGCCACCATTCGTCCGAACAGTGCGATATCCAGCGCATCCAGATTTGTGTTCACGACTTTTTTGGATACTTTCACCAGTTCCTTGTCTTTCAGGGCTTTGGCGTCGAAGTTTTTTTCCTGGGCGTAGGCAGCAAAGGCTTTGGCTTCAGTTTCACTTAAAAACAGCAAGGTATCGTCGGCAAAAAAGCCTGCCATGGCTTCGCCACAGTCGTTGGCTTGCTCCTCGCTGGCCCCCAGTGCCAGACATTCTGTAGCCAGGAGGGTGGCTATTTTCTTGCTGCGTACACCCAGGCGAATACCGAAATCCGGCATTGCCAGGCGCACTTGACGTTTCCAGCATTGCGAGGACACTCGCGCTCGTGGCACACCGCCAATGATGGCGGATTTCGGAGCGCCAACGTCATCACGATTCAAGCAGGTGACAGGGAAAGATTGCAGGATATGGAATTCAATACGGGTATTTTTGAAAGCGTTGGTCATTTTCTTGTCCCTGAAAGAGAGTTAAACAAATGGGTTGTCGATGATTGGTACGATTTGCAGTAAGCCACAGCCAAACGCTCGCCCTTTGCCGATGCCGTTCTTGAAGCTGTTCTGAAACTGCTGTGGGTCGGTGACCGTGAGTTGGCCTTGAATATGCGCTTTCCCCAAGGTGATTCGACGATTGTTTTGGCCGTTGAACTGCTGTACCTCGATGGCATCAATTTGCAAATGCAGTGGGTCTACTTCAAAGCCCCAGCTGTTCAGTGCGCGCTGTATAAACCAGTCGGCAGTATCGGCGCGTCCCTTAATGGCAACGCGTTTACCTGTCTGTTTGTCTTTGCGCACGGGATTGACTTGTACTTTGAATCGGTAGCGTGGATAGTCCAGAAAGGAAGCAGCAATGGGTTTGCTGATGACGTCACCATACTGCCCGTCAACTCGTTCCATGGGGGGGCGATCCGATACCATTAATACTTTGCGGCCGTGGAAATCACCACCCTGGTCAGCATATACAATGCCACTTTGAATGTGACTGTGCTTTTCGGCTTCGGTACGTATGTCGGGAAACAGGCTGTAAACCACGCGATGCAGGGAGTACGGATCGGTTATTTTCAAGGCTTTTACTGCTTTGCGGTCGAGATGCAGGGCGCTGGCGTATAGCTCAGTCATGGGGAGCCTCCACCGTGGCTGCGTCGGTCTCCACAACCTTGTGGTAAAAGTCCTGTGCCCAGCGAATTCGGACACGTTCCTGTCCTTGGCCGGCAAACCACAAGAGTTGTTTCAGTAGTTGGCTGAAATCTGGTGTTACTCCACGACTGGCCATTAACGTCAGCAGTGGTCTCAGGATGCGGCAGGCTTCGGCTGTGCTGGTGCAAGCCAGTAGGCGGCGTAAACGGGCTTTGGCCTGGTCTGACTGGTTGTTATCTGTATAACAGGCGGCAATGGCCGCTCCCAGTGTCAGCTTGCCATCGGCACCAGGTTTGGCGCGAGCCAGTGCGGCAGCAACTGTACAGTAGGGCAAACGCTCCTGGTCTTTTTCAAGATCAACACCGAATTCTGCCAATAACTCCCAGCTTTGATACTCAGTGGCTGGGTTATCAGCACGTTTTAAACGCGCAGCAAAGCCGTTGTCTTTATTAATGCGGTCGATGAGGTAGGCGATAAACCGTTCCGCTTTTGAAACCTTGCCAGTTCTGGCTTCTACCGGATTCTGATCCATACGGATATGCTCCTTATTCGGCTTTTAAGTATTTGGAAAAATTCGGACGGGATTGGGCCCAGGCGTCCATTTGGCGAGCACTGTCGTTGGGACACAGCTGGTCAAAGGTTTGTAGCGCGTAATTGGCGAAGGTCTGACGCAGTTGCAGGCGTTGCTGCGTAGCGTCCTCCGAGGTATCGCATACATCGATAAGCGCTTGGGCTTGTCGTTCACATAGCTGCCAGAAGATGCCAGTCGCTTTGGCTGCCAAATTGGTAACAAATGGCTGTGCTTTGCCGGAACCGGATTTGTCGATATCAGATAGCTGACGGAAATAACGAACTACCGCTCCCCATAACAGCTTTTGAGCTGATTCCAGTTGTGCCATTTCGTGCTTGAGTTGCTCAAGGAAGATGCTTCCCAGTAACTCAGAGGATAACCATATTTCGGATTGAACATAATCATCTGTACCTGATGCATACTGTTCACCTGCATTGCTACTGACGCGTAATCCACCAGACCAAAGTGCAAAGTGCTGAGCAGAGCGGGAGACTCGTTTTAGTGTGAGTTTGAGCTGTGGTGTGTCGAAGCCACTGGTTTTGCCTTGTTCTATAAATTGCAGTAGTGATGTCAGTTCACGCCAAGGGCGTTTGTCTGGGTTGACCCATAAAGCTTTTGGCTTTTTCTGGGCGAAGTCGATGGAGGCGGTTGGGTCTGCTTTGCCTTCCAGATAACCCGCATGTGCAATGCCATCGGTATAATGAATTCCGGTTTCGGCCAGTAAACAAAACTTCCCAACGGGTACCAGTCGCCCGATCAGGGATGATTTTAATGATCGGGCAATATCATCATCTTCACCGGTAGGCATCTGTTCCCAAGGGGCGGTACCTAATGCTGGATACATGGCCATATCGGTAATGTCTTCTTGGGTAAAGAGGTTGAACCATAGGGAATGAAGTATTGATTGACCCAGCCAATATGAGTGAAGAAGTCCCATGTGTCCGACGGCAATACCAGACTTGCCGCTGGCCGGTTTCCCTTTGTCGTTTTGTTTACCTTTGTAGCCATTGGATAAAACGACTGAGTTGTCAGTCTTTTTACCACTGAGGCCAAACCCCATTTGCACAACAATGGTAATTGCCTGGTCGGCATGGCTGACAGGCTGCTCTTGCTGGGATTCGGTTAATACGGTGGTATTGCCTGTACTCACCTCGGGAGACAAGACTCCTAGTGATTTAATGGCGGCTGACTGAATCATCGGCATCTGTAAAAACGGTTTGTCGCCATACAAATAAAACCGGTCGTGCCACTGTTGCAGGTACGCTAGGCATTTGTCCGCCATGCCTTGCCACCCCATTTGCTTCCATTCGTCATCGTCTTCGGGTGTTGCAGCAGCCTGGACGATTGCCAGTAACAGTTTGGTGAGTGCGATTTTTTGTACCGGGTTGCCACCCAGTGCCCGTAAATCCGGACGTTTGAAAATGTCTTTCAGACTGACCCGGCCAACGTCGGCAACTGGAATCCAGGGTTCATCTATCAGGTTAAAACGGTTTTCCATCGTTATTCCTTGTTGGTAAGCGCCCGGTAACCCAGGTCATTACGGTATTCCAGCGTATATTTTTCCCCTGCTGGGCGGCTATCCAGTGTTTGCAGTTCGCCACTTGGGCTGACCAGCGCAACCCGCAGCAACGCTTCTTCATTTTCCTGATTGCCAAGATAGAAAACTTTGTGGAAGTGCAGTTTCTCCAGCGTGCGTTTGGCAATACTGTCTGGGCAATTCGCCGGACTGACTCTGACCAGTTGCTGGTGCAATGCAACTGCGAGAGTGCGCCAGCCCGCGTTGTTTAGTTGCCGACGACCATGAGGAATACTCAATTCGCGTCCATCCAGCAGGCGCATACGGGTTTCACCAGAGCCGATACGCACACTGCGCAGCAGTAAAACATCGTGATTATCCTGATCGCTGTAACGTGTTTCTGCCTTGTGTTCTGGCAAGGTTTTGCCACCTTTGGATAGTGTGAGTTTTGCCAGTGCTTGTTGTGCTTCTTCTCCGGTACGGAAACGAGAGCCTTGCTTTAGTTCATGTAGCAGAGTGGCCCACGGTGCGGTTTCAGAGCGTTCGGTATAGGTTTGGTCAATTAGGGGGCGAATACCGGAAGGTAAACGCAGTTGCTGTTGTTGCTGCCAGACTTCCAGACTGCGACACAGTACATAGGGGGCATACACCATTGCGCTTAGTCCAAATGCTGAGCGCGGATTGGTTAATGCTTGCTCCATTGTCGGTGTTAGCAGCCAACACTCAGGCAAGGCCGAAGCATGACGCGGGGTGTCTGAATGGCGCCACAACCGGCCAATTCTTTGCAGTAACATGTCGGTAGGGGCAAACCGGCTAACCAGAAAATCTGCATCAATATCGAGCGACTGCTCCAGCACCTGGGTGCCGACCAGAATCCGCCCACAGCTCGAACGTTGTGGCCAGCCAGTATGTCCAAACAGGTTTACCCAGCGGGATTCGTTGGCTTGTCGGTCTTGTGGCGTGAAACGGGAGTGCAATAAACCAATCTCACAACCTGATTGAATGGCACGACTGGCAAGGTCGAGATAGCGTTGTTGTGCCTCTGCGACGGTATTTTCGATCCATAACACCTGTTGCCCTTGATCGGCTCTGAGCAGTGCTTCTTCCACTGCCCTGTGATCATCTTCACAAAGGGTCAGGGTAATGGGCTGGTTATCTTCTGTTGGAACGGTTACTTCAGTGATGTCAGTTGCGGTGTAGTTGTTAATGTTACCAATGGTGTTTGCGGCAGTGATCAGTGGATAGGCTGAACTGGTCGTTGTGTGCTGTAACAGGGCCGCGCGACGGGATTGATTCAATGTGGCGCTGAGAATAATTACAGTACATTCAATCTGGCGCAGAAAAGCCACCAGTTCATTTAGAATTGTTCCGGTGTAAAGATCGTAACTATGGACTTCATCTAGGATGACTACCTTGCCTGCAAGGCCGAATGCTCTGACAAAACCGTGTTTGACGTTCATCACTGCCATCAACGCCTGGTCAATGGTGCCAACTGCAAAGGGAGCCAATAATCCACGTTTGTTATGATTAAACCAGGCACCACCCGGTGCGCCATCTTCCCCCATGTCGGATTGCTCTAATAACCAGGCGCCAGAATGCAGCAACAAGGCCCTATTGGGTGTGTCAGGGCCAAGAATCTGTTCCAGAAACGCATTAAACCGATCGTATATTTTGTTGGAGGTCAGCTGAGTGGGCAGGGCAAAATAAATGCCGGTTGCTTTTTCTTCTGCCAGCAGACGGTAAGCGGCGTATAAAGCTGCTTCGGTTTTACCTATACCCATCTGGGCCTCGAGGATATAAATGCCTGGGCCGGTTATTTGTTCAAGGAATAGCGATTGGGCTTTGCGTGGTTGCATCTGCTGTTGGATCGGATCAAATACATTGGTAAATGACAGTCCCGGTCTGATCGTGGGTTTAATAAACCCAGCGTCATTAAGAGCGGCGCTGATATTTGGCTGCCAGTCTTGTGTGGGGTCTTCAAAGAATTTGCCTGAGCCTATCCAATCGGCAACTGAGGTTAATCCTGCGACAATACGAGCTTGTGATGCTTGCTCGAATACTGGCCAATCTGAGTTCAGACTGTCTTTTAGCGCAGCGACCAGCTTCTTGCGCTCATCAAGCCAGACATCACCACCAAAGACTTCGGCATTGCCGCGTTTGTCATCAACGTTCGGATTAAAACCATGGTGCTGCCCGAGAATTTCAGCTACGTATTTCGGTGTGCCCAGGGCATTAGCTGTTGCTTGGCTGACACCAGCATGTCCGCCCCATTGGGATTCAATGTCTGGCTTTGCTTGCGCCAGTTCAGGCAGGTTTTTGAAATCAATATCGCAAGCTCGCAGAATCTTTGCGACAAACGATGGGCTTACTTTACCAATGTCATGGCTAGCGGCTGCCATTTCACTGTCAGCGGGAAACAAGTGTGAACGCATGGGTTCCGGGAAACGTTCAATCAGGCAGCGGGCTGTTTCTCCAACAATCTGGCAGTGATTCAGAACACTGCGGCCTTTAACAACGGCGCCGTCTGGGCGAGTCCAGGTTTTTGCGGGGCATTGCTGAAATGGAATAGCTGCAATATTCGCGGAATGGCTTGCCGGTTTTCTGAGGCGCATTGTGTTTCGTCCTTGATTACCACTGCTCGCAGTGTGAGTGTTTTTGGGGTGGTTGCCAACACAGCATCCTGCTTTTGGCTTGCTTCTTCCCCTACATCAGTCCGGCTCAGGCGGGTTTTTGTCGCAGCAGGTCCGGTAATAGCAGGCCGCTGGTGTAATTTGCTGGTGGCTGGAGACGATCTTGTTCAGGTCGATGGTATCGGACTGGTGTGGATGACATCGTAGACCAGCCAATTTTTGGGGCATAAGAGAAAAAAGTAACACCCCCACGGGCGTGGGGGCTATATCGCGGTTATTTCCGGCAGGCTTCAGAACGCCAGTTTGGCAAACATATGCAAGCGATTCAGTTTCAGGTCTTCAGTAAAGGTATTCCCTTCTGCCTGTTTCTTGGTCGCCTTGATGAGTTCAACACCGTACTTCAGCGGCTGGTAGGCGTTGTAAACCAGATTCAGGTGCATGGATGAGAAGTCGCCCATGTCGTTGCCATCGAGGCTTGCTGTGGTTTTGGCTAGCCGCAGTGTTGAGCGCAGAGAAGGAGAGAATACATGCTGATAGGCCAGTTTGACGCCGGTCTGTTTGGATAACTCCAGGCTGTCGCCACTGAAATCGTAGGCGGCCACGTCGCCAAAGTTCATATAGCCACCAAGGCCGCTACCTGAAATCAGGGAAAACTTGAGGTTATCGTCGGCGATATTGATGCGGCCAGAGAATCGGCCAGCAAATGCCATGGCGCTGTCGTCCTTGACTTCGTCACCAACATTGATTTTCTGCATCAGAACGCCAGCACTCAGGTGCCCAAACCCGGTTTTGGTGGTGTATTTTGCGACCAGGTCCGGAACATCCGGGTCTTCGGAGTTTATTGGCTGTTCAGCGGCCAGTTCCAGCGTGTTGTTGCCCATGGGGATGGCGTATCGAACCAGTGATTTACGCGAGAAGATCCGTGCGGCCGGGCCACCAAAGTCGGCGGTTTCGGCCAGGGCACCAAGATCCATAAAGGTGCTCCAGGTGCGGCCAATGGTCAGATTATCCTGCTGCAGATAAGCGTGGCGCAGGTTAAAAACACTGGAGGACCCAGAGAAAAAATCGCCCTCGATGACGGCTTTAAGATTCCCAACGGGTGTACCTGTGCTGGTGTGGGCAAATTTGAGGCGGGATTCCAGCGATGACATATTCAGGTCGCCTTCTTCGTTTTCTGCCTCGTTTTCGTTCAGGGTAATCAGTGATTGGTTACGGGTGTGGCTGGCAGACGCATCGTTTTCTGCATCAAACAAAATATCGGTTTTGACATAGCCGCTGAAACTGTTGCTACTGTCGATATCAGCCTGAGTCAGGGGTGATACTGCCATGGCGGCTGTGGCCAAGACGGTTACCGGGAGCCATCCACTCTTGTTGTGTTTGTGCATGATATGTCCTGCTGTTGGTTATTTTATATTTTTTATTGCCGTTGCAGATATTGGTCGTTCTGGCCATGCCAGCGCTACAAGGGTTAAAAAACTATATCCAAGGGCTTGCAATGGGTATCCCGTAAAATAGTAGGAATAAAACCAGGAATATGATCTGTTTGTATTGGTGGCTGCGATAGTGGCTGCGATGGCAGTTGCTGGATAATCAAATCCCCTGCCAAAGTACTGATTGCTGGTATATTGTTTGGTTTTGTTTATTAATAGCCCGGTGGTTGATTTGTTAATATGAATAGTTTCTGAGTTTATCCTGCAATGGTCGTCCTGCTATAGTCGCCCTACTTTAGTAGGTGAAGGGGCACTTTGAGGCGGTAAACACTTGCTTGATCTGGAAAGCCGGGAGTAGATTCGAGCGCATAACGATAAAAACAGGGATAAACCCATGTATCAGGTTCTGATTGCCGATGATCACCCGCTCTTCCGTCGAGCGCTGAGCGATGCTCTGGATGAAACCGGCATTGCCTGTAGCAGCAGTGAATGCGAGGACTTTTACCAGGTGCTGCAGACCGCAGGGCAGCAAGCCATTGATCTTCTGTTGCTGGATCTGCGAATGCCGGGAAATACCGGTCTGATGGGCTTGATGCGGCTGCGGGCGGAGTTTCCACAACTGGCGATTGTGATTGTCAGTGCCAGCGAGGACCGGATGGTGATCGAGCAGGTACGCCAGCTGGGGGCACTGGGTTATATCCAGAAGTCGTCAACCATCGCCGGTATCAGCCAGGCGCTGGCACAGGTTATGGAAGGTAAACTGAGTTTTCCGGAATTTACCGGTCAACCGCAAGATGATACAACGGCCCGCCTGAGCCAAATGACACCACAGCAGCTGCGCGTATTACAACTGATTGCTGAGGGGGCATTAAACAAACAAATTGGTTACACTCTTAATATCAAGGAAACAACCGTAAAATCCCATATCAGCGATATATTTCGAAAGCTTAATATCAATAATCGCACCCAGGCAGCACTTATTGTACAGCAGCTGGAAATACCAGACTGATCGAGATCGACAGCAAACGGGTTCTGGCAATAAGCCATAACCATAAAGCCACAGTCTGCTACAACATTTTATGTAACAAGGCCCGTAATGTCATTGGTTTTACCGGTTTTCTCAATAGCATAAAGCCCAGTTCCTCAATGCCCTGTTTTACTTCATCGGTATAGTCGGCAGTAATAACCAGACAGGGTACTGGTTGCTGCCATACCTGGCTGAAACCGGCCATCACGTCCAGCCCGGTCACTCCCTGGTCCAGGTGGTAATCGATAATCACCAGATCCGGGATTTCCCCGGCTAACGCTTTGCGTGCTCTGTTAAAGCTACTGGCTGTAACCACCTGATAGCCCCAGTCTCCCAGTAGCATTGCCATGCCGTCGATGATTTGCTGCTCGTTATCGACACACAGTATCAATCCGGAGCCACGGGTATTCTGGGTGTTTTCTTCTGGTGTGATGGATGCCAATGGGGCGATGGTTGTCGGAATGGATACGCTGAAACAGCTGCCTCGGCGCGGTTCTGAGATAACCTGTATCGGATGATCCAGCAGTAAACACAAACGCCGTACAATCGATAGTCCCAGCCCTAGCCCTTTGGTGTTGGCGGGGGTGTGTATGTCGGTGTCTGCACCTGTGCGTTCGGCTGCCAACCGGTGAAATTCCTCAAAAATCATATCCAGTTCATGGGCCGGGATACCAATGCCGGTATCTAACACCTGTATTAATACCTGCTGTTGCTGGCGACGACTGCCAACCAGAATCCGGCCTGTCCGCGTATACCGCAGGGCGTTACTCAGCAGGTTCTGGATGATGCGACGCAGTAACACCGGGTCTGAGTCCACGCCGATGCGGCTGCGAACATAGTGCAGTTCAATGCCTTTCTGGGCTGCCAGCGGGCGAAATTCTTCCACCAGTGAGTCCAGCATCTGATCCAGTTCAAACTCCTGACGGCGCGGGCGGACGATATCGGCATCGAGCTTGGAAATTTCCAATAATTCATTCAGCAGCGATTCGGCCGAATGCAGCGACTGGTCGAGATGCTGCGCCACCGGCATGATTTCTTCCACCAGCCCCGGGCTGCTCAGTTGCCGGCGTTCCAGTTTGTTCAGGATCGATGCTGAAAACAGCGATGCGGAGTTGAGCGGTTGCACCAGATCATGCCCGGCTGCCGCCAGAAAGCGGGTTTTGTTGCGGCTGGCTTTTTGCAGGTCGTGGTTCAGCTCGGTGAGCTTGTGGGTGCGCTCATCGACCCGTTGTTCCAGTACTTCGTTGGCGCTGCGCAGCTGCTCTTCAATATGACGATACTCGGTGATGTCGCTGTACACCGTGATGTAGAGGCTGTCGCCAATCGGGGTGCCACTCAGTTCAATCGAACGGCCGTCCCGGGTTTTGCGTACATAGTGCAGTTTCTCGCGCTGGCGTAATTCCTTGAAGCGTTGCGCGACGATGGCATCAACGTCCTGGTCGCCATAGCCGCCGGAACGGGCAATATGCCCCAGCAGTGCCTCCGCCGACTGGCCAACGTACAAGTGCCCTTGAGGGAAACCGTACAGGCTGGCAAAACTCTGGTTCCAGGCCACCAGCGTTAAATGCTCGTCGACCACGGTGATGCCCTGATTGAGGCTGTGCAGAATGGAGTTGAGCAGATCCCGGTTAAACAGCACCACCTCGGAAACTTCCTCAACCAGGTTGTTCAATGTGGTGTACTGGCCGGTGCCATCTTCGACCAGATTACGTAGCAGCAGCGCCGAGCCTTTGCGTCCAACCACCGAACTGAGCAAGCGGTCGGCTTCTTTGAGCATGGCTTCATCCACTTCGCCGCGGTGCAGAATCCGTCCTGTCAGCGGATTGCTGAAATCTTCAAAAAACGCACTGACCTTGGCCGGGTTAATAAAACGCTGCAACAAGGCGCGCAAATCCTGGGCATGAATGGCATAACGCCGGGTATTGATCGGTGCGGACGAGGCGGTACTGTAGACAAAGCGCTGAGCCTGTTCGGTATCGGCAAAGCTGGGCTTGTGATAGAGCGAGGCAATCACCAGCATCAGGGTATTCAGCATCAGGCTCCAGAAGGTGCCATGCACAATCGGGTTTAATTCCCCCAGCCCCAACAGGCCATGGGGTTGTAAAAATGCCAGCCCCCACGGGCCATCCAGCAGGGACGGATCGCCCCAGCCCATACTCGATGCAACCGGCAGAAACAGGGTGTACGACCAGACGGCAAAACCGGTACCAATACCCCAGTAGGCTCCCATCCGGTTGGCTCCGTGCCAGATCATGCCGATCAGGATGGCGGGGGCAAACTGGGCGATGGCCACAAACGCCAGCAAGCCGATTTCCGACAGATTATGAAATTGCGACAACAGCCGGTAATACACAAACGCCAGCGCCAGCACGCCCACAATCGCCACCCGACGAATCAGCAACACCCGGGATTTGATGCCTGTCCCGTTGCCCTGCCAGCCCAGCCGGATCAGAATCGGCAAGACAATTTCATTACACACCATGGTCGCCAGCGTGATGGAAGAAATAATCACCATCGAGGTACCGGCGGACAAACCGCCAATGTAAGCCAGCAGCGCCAGCCATTCCTGCTGAAAAGCCAGCGGTAATTCCAGCGTGATATAGGTGAAGGATTCCAGCATGTCCTGGTTCAGCGTTGCCGCCAGCCCCAGCGGTAACAAAAACAGGTTGATTGCCAGCAAATACAGCGGAAACATCCAGCGTGCCGCCCGGATATCCCGCTGTGAACGGTACTCGACAACCGCCACGTGAAAATGACGTGGCAAGGCAATAATGGCAATGGCTCCCAGCAAGGCATGGGTCAGATAAACACTGGGATCGGCATAATCGGTCAGGGTCTGCGCAATCAATGGGTCAGCCATCGCAGTACTGACCAGATCCGCAAAGCCGTCGTACAGGCCATAGACGGCAAACAATCCCACTGCCATCAAGGCCACCAGTTTGACCAGGGATTCAAAGGCAATGGCCAGCATCATGCCCTGATGGCTTTCGCTGGAGTCGACCGTTCGGGTACCAAACAAGATACTGAAAACCGCCATGATCCCCGCAATAATCAGCGTCGGGTCGCTGAACCAGCGCAGCTCCACCGAGCTGGTCAGGGTAACCAGCTGGAAGCTGGCCGACACCGCTTTGAGCTGCAGCGCGATATAGGGCACTACGCCAAGCAAACATAACAAGGCCACCAGAATGCCAACGCCGCGACTGTGGCCAAAGCGGGCGGAAATAAAATCCGAAATGGTGGTGCTGTTTTCCTGGCGGGCAATCTGGATGATGCGGTCCATGACCTTCCAGCCGATGGTAATCAGAATAATGGCGCCGGTGTAGGTCGGAGCCAGAATCCAGCCATGGGTCAGCGCTTGCTGTACGGTGCCGTAAAATGCCCAGCTGGTGCAGAAAATCGCCAGCGTCAGGCTGTAGACATACGGCTGCCAGGAAGGCCGCATCCAGTGTGATCCCCATATCGCGATCACAAACAAAAAGCCGACGTACATCAGCGACAGCCCACCCACAAACCAGACCTGGTGGATCAGGCTATCCATAACGAACGCTCACGCTCACACACAGGCACAGGCACAGGCACAGGCACAGGCACAGGCACAGGCACAGGCTACAAACAGACTCAAACACACGTCCACACGCTGGTTGCCACAGGCGTTTTGCCGGTACAGAGGTCATTGTTATTGTTTTCCTGAAAACGTGAATCCGAGTCACTCTTTCTGACGCTTATCACCTTGTATACAGGTTGCTGGCCGCGCTCAACCTACTTTGGTAGGTGATGGCTAATTCCCCTACCAAAGAAGGGTAGGATGCCCCAGGTCGCCTCCCTATAGTTTTTCAGACACTCTGGCGAGCCATTACTCCAACCGATGGCAGCTCCAGTCACTGAAAAATAATAATCAGGATCAGGCTATGAAACGCACTCTTTCGACTCTGGTGGCTACCTCCGCGCTGGCGCTCTGCTGCACCGCCGTACAAGCCAAACCCATCTTGCTGAAAACCCCGATTGCCTTTGGTTCGAACCTGCCAGCACTGGGCACCCCGATTGCCTGGGTTGCCGACCAGTTACCACTGGTCTCAGGTGGCGAAGTCAAAATGAAACTGTATGAGCCGGGCAAACTGGTTGCACCGCTGCAGATCCTCGACGCTGTGTCTGCGGGCAAGGTCAATTCCGGTTACTCCATTGCCGGTTATTGGGCCGGCAAGATGCCTGCGGCGGCCATTTTCTCAACCATTCCCTTTGGCCCGGAAGCGCCGGAATTTGCGGCCTGGATGTATTACGGCAACGGCCTCAAGCTGTATCAGAAAATGTACGACGATGCCGGTTATAACGTCCATGTCGAGCCTTGCTCGCTGATCAGCCCGGAAACGTCCGGCTGGTTCAAGAAGCCTGTTAACTCGCTCGAAGACCTGAAGGGTCTGAACATGCGTTTCTATGGTCTGGGTGGTGAAGTGCTGGCCAAGCTGGGCGTGTCGACCTCGTTGATTCCTGGTGGTGAGATCTTTGGTGCGCTGGAAAAAGGCGCTATCGACGCGACTGAATTTTCACAACCGGCGATTGATCAGAAACTCGGTTTCTACAAGGTTGCCAAGCACAACTATTTTCCGGGCTGGCACCAGCAAGCCACTTTCTTTGAGCTGCTGATCAATGGCGACACCTGGAAAAGCATGTCCGACCAGCAACGCGCCGTTGTCTCTACCACCTGTAAGGCTTCCGTTACCAACTCGGTTGCTGAGTCTGAATTTATCCAGTTCGAAGCGATTCGCGCCAATATGGAAGAACGGGGCGTCACGGTACACGAATGGCCCAAAGAAATGCTGGATGCTTTCAAGGGTGCCTGGGATGAAGTGGCCGCCGAGCAGCGCAAGGACCCAACCTTCGCAGCGGTTTACGACGACCTGCAAACCTTCCGTACCAACTATCAACTGTGGTCCAGCCGCGCCTTTTTGCCGCGTGACTGATCTGGTCTGATTTGGTTACAGGCACCTTGCCGCTGCGAGCGGCAGGGTGTCTGTCAGACACTCTGTTTTGCTTTTGGCCGCAAGGTTTTATCCATCCGAACACTCCTCAGGAACTCCCATGAACCAGCACCCAGATACTCCGCCTCCGGTGCCTTTTGCCGATAGGATCGACCGGCTACTGATCCGGCTCAGTCAGGCCATTGCCTGGATTTTCGCCCTCCTGATGGTGGTGATTCTCACCCAGGTAATGTTACGGCGTGGCTTCAGCGCAGGCATGATTGCGCTGGAAGAGCTGCAATGGCATCTATACGCCATTGGTGTCTTTGCCGGTGTGCTGTATGCCCAGGCCAACAACAGTCATGTCCGGGTCGACGTACTGCACAGTCATTTCAGCCCGACCACCAAACATGTGGTCGAAATTCTCGGGCTGACGCTGCTGTTATTACCGTTCCTGATGCTGGTGTTTTATCACGGGCTGGATTTTGTCTATCAGTCCTGGCGTATTAATGAACGCTCGATTGCCCCTGCCGGATTGCCCTGGCGCTGGCTGATCAAAACCCTGATTCCCGTCACCATGGGATTAATGATTATCGCGACGCTCAATCGTATCGGTCGCGAAGTGGTGCTGTTGCAGCGCCAGCGGAGTGGAGGTCAGTGCCATGGAAATTAATGAAATCCTGATCATCGCCATGTTCGCCAGTTTTATCCTGCTGCTGTTTACCGGCTTTCCGGTGGCCTGGGTGCTGGCGGGTGTCGGCACCGTGTTTGCGTTGCTGGCTTATCTGTCGGATATGTACCTCGATACCATTATCGGCATCGACTTTACCTCGGTCGGGCTGGTGGTCGACCGCACCTACAAGATCATGGATAACTGGATTCTGGTCGCGTTGCCGATGTTTATTCTGATGGGCAACCTGCTCGACAAATCCGGCGTGGCCGAAAACCTGATGAAGTCCTTCCAGGCGCTGTTTGGTCGGGTGCGGGGCGGACTGGCCATTACCGTGGTGCTGATCGGGATTATTCTGGCTGCTTCCACTGGTATTGTTGGTGCTTCCGTGGTGCTGCTCGGGGTTATGTCCTTACCGGCGATGCTGGGTCAGGGTTATGAGAAAACCGTCACCGTGGGCACCATCGCCAGTGCCGGAACGCTGGGTATCCTGATTCCGCCCAGCATCATGCTGGTGATTATGGCCGACCAGCTGGCGTTATCGGTTGGCGACCTGTTTATGGGGGCCGTCATGCCCGGTCTGCTGCTGGGCGTGCTGTACATTGTCTATATTCTGGGCTGGGGCCTGTTCAAACCGGAATCGATGCCGCTGGATGACAATATCCAGCCAGTGACTGCCAAGGTCTGGATCGATGTGTTCAAGGCCGTGGCCCCAACGCTGGCCATGATTCTGGCGGTACTCGGCAGTATTTTTGCGGGCATCGCGACGCCCACTGAAGCTTCTGCCGTGGGTGCTGCTGCTGCCATGGGACTGGCCTGGCAAAACAAACGCCTGAGCATCAAGGTGATTCGGGAATGTCTGCACGATACGCTGAACGTCAGTGGTTATATTTTTGCGATATTTATCGGTGCCACCATGTTTGCGCTGGTGCTGCGGGAGCTGGGCGGTGATGAATACATCGAGTCGCTGCTGACCTCTCTGCCCTTTGGCCCGTACGGCATCATCCTGTTTATTCTCGGTATTGTTTTCTTGCTGGGCTTTATTCTCGACTGGATCGAAATCACGCTGATTATTCTGCCGCTGGTTGCGCCGGTGATCAGTGCGCTGGATATCGCGATTAATGGCTATGGCGTGATGGATGACCCGACACTGGTGTGGTTTGTCATGCTGGTTGCATTGACCTTGCAGACATCATTCCTGACACCGCCGGTGGGTTTCTCGCTGTTTTATTTAAAGGGTGTGTGCCCGCCCGAAGTCAGCCTGACAACCATCTATAAAGGTGTTATTCCGTTTATCTTGCTGCAACTGACAGCCCTGGCGCTGCTGATTGCTTTCCCTGGACTGGTTAACTGGTTCCCTGCTTATATCTACGGGCCGTAACCCCTGATCGGGTAGCCTTGCTGTCAGGTGAATATCTGATAGCAGGCTACCTTTTTTTCTTCCGCTTCTCTTGCTTCCCATCCGCTTCTCTTACTTCCCCCTCTCTCCATTCTCCATATATCTCTGTATCTCTGTATCTCTGTATCTCTGTATCTCTGTATCTCTGTATCAGCCTGGCTCCTGACTCAGCAGCCAGGCAAATTTTTGGCGCAGCCGCAATGGCCGTGCCGCTGGTGTAATTTGCTGGCGGCACGGGTTATGGGAGCTAACCGAGTCAGGACAGACAGATGATATGGGCGGCAGGCTCTGCCGCGTACAGCTCGGCAACGGTATCGGCACGATTGGTTAATACCGCATTTTGATTGATGGAGCCTTTGTCGGTAATTTCATGGGCATCCAGCTGTGGTGGCCGGGCTTCAATGACCAAGCGCTGAATCCGGTTGGAGCTGCCGGTTGACGAGGCGGCCATTTCAGTGAGCAGGCGTCCGAAGACCTCGCGGGTGCGGGGGTGTGATACCAACTCGCTGGCGCTGGCGTCGGCGGGCAGTTCCGTTAGCTGATGCAGTTGCGACAGGTCGGGGAAGACCAGTATCGAAATATAGCCCCGGTCGCGGCCCGCAATCACCAGGTCTTGCACGTAGGGCGCGCAATGGTGGATTACAAACGGTCGCAGACTGCCGACGCTGACCCAGGTGCCGGTATCCAGTTTGAAGTCTTCCGACACTCGACCATCGAAGTAAAATCCCCGATCGGGCTGTTGTTCATCAATAAACTTGAGGGCATCACCGAGACAGTAAAAGCCTTCTTCATCGTAAGCGGTGGCGGTTTTCTCTGCATCGCGCCAGTAGCCCGGAGTAATACTGAGGCCACGGATACGGGCTTCAAGCTTGCCGCCATTGGGCACCAGTTTGATGTCGGTACCCGGCGCGGGTACTCCAACCACACCGGAAGCGCACTCTTCTATTGAAGCGAACAACGCAGCCGGGCCGGTTTCGGTTGAGCCAAGGCCCGTCAGCATCGGGACTTTTCTACCCGTGTGCTGAATCGCCAGTTCATCCAGTGCATCCCATACATGCTGGGCCAGACCGGCACCGGCGAAGTACATGACGTTCAGGTGGCGGTAAAAGTTGGCGGCGACATCGGGGTTGTCTTTCAGCCCCTGGGCCAGCAATTCAAAGCCTTTGGGCACGTTAAAATACACCGTCGGCGAAATATCGCGCAGATTGTCGAGCGTGACCGGCATGGCTTTGGGGACAGGTTTGCCCTGGTCGATATACAGTGAACCACCGTTGAACAGTACCAGGCCGACGTTGTGGTTGCCGCCAAAGGTGTGGTTCCACGGCAGCCAGTCGACCACTACCGGTGGTTGTTGCTGCACAAAGGCCAGTACGCTGGCGAGCATGGCCTGGTTGGCGCAGAGCATTTTATGGGTGTTGATCACCCCTTTGGGCATGCCCGTGGAGCCGGAGGTAAAAAGAAATTTGGCGATACTGCTGGCACTGACGGCCCGGTTGGCCTGATCGACGGCAGCGGTCACTGTGGTGTTGATCAGGGTATCAAATGGGGTCAGCACTCCTTCCAGACCGTCGTTGCCGTGGGCAGATACAACCGCGACCACAGGCAAACCGGGTAATACGGCATCAATGGCATCACGGTATGGTCCGAGGTTGTCGGCAAATACCAGTCCCGGGGTCAGGGTTTCGACGATATGGCGCAGTTTGCCAAAATCGGTAGAAATGGTGGAGTAGGCCGTAGAAACAGGAGCATAGGGAATACCGACGTACATGGCAGCCAGTGCCAGCAGCAGGTGTTCGCTGCTGTTGCCCGACAGAATCACAATCGGCCGCTCCTGACTCAGGGGTTCGCCGTCGATGCGCAGATCCAGTAACCATTGGGCGATGGCCCGTACGCGGCAGCGGGTGTCGGCATAGTTAAGGGTTTGCCAGTGCTGGTGGTCGGTACCGGCCTGGGGGCGCTGGCTGACAAACGGCCGCTCCGGGGTCTGTGTTGCCCAGTAGTCCAGGCGGTCGGTAATACGTTCCGGATAGTCGCACAGCTCTCCGACCGAACGGATAATGCGACTGCCATCTTCGCGGTGTTCAACATCGACCCGATGGGTCACGACATGGACAGGATGAAAATCGGCAAGCATGTTGAGGCTCCATGATGCACTTTTTATGATTATTTGCATCGAGTGTGAGTTGTTATTGGTTGGTCATGCTGGCTGCCGGGTTTATCCGGCGGCGTTAAAGTCGAAATCTTTCAGGCCGTTATCGGCATCAGCTACTGTGGCTAAGAGCGCCTGGATACGGGGCATCTCATGGGCAAAATAGAAGCGGGCCTGGGCGATCAGGTTGCGATGATAGTCGGCATCACTGTCGCCTCGTATACAGGCCTGATCGGCCAGTAAAGCCAGCTGCCAGCCAACGCAGAGTATTCCCAGTGCGTCGAGCAAAGGCACAGACCCGGCATGTAATCGAGTCTGCTCACTTGTCTTGTTGGCGCTGTCGAGCAGGGCTTCTAGCTGGTTCTGCATCGCCGCGACGGAATGAATCAGATTGCTCTGTAATTCAGCCAATGGCGTCGCCAGTCGATCGGCATCCTGGTGGATATGCCGTAGCAGGCACCGCAAGGCGGTTCCCTTATCGGCCAGTATTTTGCGGAATAGCAGGTCGCGTGCCTGAATGCCGGTGGTGCCTTCGTAAATGGTGATGATGCGGGCGTCGCGCATAAACTGGGCAATACCGGTTTCTTCAACAAAACCCATGCCACCAAATACCTGCAAACAGGTGTAGCTCATCTGGTTGCCCTGTTCGGTGCCAAAGGCTTTGAATACCGGCGTCAGCAGGGCAATTTGCCCCCGCAGTTGCTGGCGTTGCTGCTCATCGCTGCTGTGTTCAGCCAGATCAATCCAGGCTGCCAGCAGATACCCCAGTGCTCGCAGACCCATGGTCTGGCTGCGCATCGTCAGCAGCATACGCTGCACATCCGGGTGCTGGTTGATGGTGACCCGGGTGCCGTTCTGGAAGTGGCTGCCCTGACTGCGCTCCTGGGCGTAACGCAGGGCGTGCTGGTAACTGAGTTCACCAAACCCGACCCCTTGCATGCCGGTGCTGAGACGGGCTTCGTTCATCAGTACAAACATGGCCATCAGGCCTTGGTTTTCAGCGCCGATCAGCTCGCCAATACAGTCGTCGTGGTCGCCATAACTTATCGAACAGGTGGGGCTGCCGTGCAGACCCATCTTGTGTTCAATGCCGCTACAGACCACATCATTGTGTGCACCCAGTGAGCCATCAGCTTCGATGCGGTATTTCGGTACCGCAAACAGGGAAATACCGCGACTGCCTGCCGGTGCATCCGGGGTACGGGCCAGCACCAGATGGATGATATTGGCAGCCATGTCGTGCTCACCATAGGTGATAAAAATCTTCTGCCCCTTGATGCGATAGTCGCCATTCGCCAGCGGTGTGGCTTTGGTGGTGGTCGCAGCCAGGTCGGAACCAGCACCCGGTTCGGTCAGCGCCATGGCGATGGTCCACTGGCCACTGGCGAGGGGTTCGAGATAACGCTGTTGTTGTGTGGCGCTGCCAAAGTGCCGCAGGATATCGCTGCCACCCTGGTTGAGGGCGTGGAACATCACAAAAGCCAGATTGGCCGATAGCCACATCTCGTTTACTGGCTGGGCGATAAACCGGGGCAGTGCCTGCCCTCCCGCGGCTTCTGTCATGGCCAGCCCCATCCAGCCGTTATCGCAGAACTGTTGATAGGCTTGTTGCCAGCCCGGTGGGGTGATGACGGTGCCATTGTCGAAGCGGCAGCCTTGCTGGTCGCCCACCTGATTGAGGGGTGACAGTACCCCAGTGGCAAATTTGGCGGCTTCGGCCAGAATTGTATTGGCGAAATCAGGGGTCAGCTCAGCCAGTACCTCGATCTGGTCCAGACCTGTGTGCTGGCGTACCAGTTCGAGGGTAAACTGCATGTCTTTTAAGGGTGCCAGATATTCACTCATTGCCACTCTCCCTATTTTGCCGCCATGCGGATCGCGCCATCCAGACGGATGGTTTCGCCATTCAGCATGCAGTTTTCAAAAATCTGCTGCACCAGTTGGGCAAACTCGTCCGGCTCCCCCAGTCGTGCTGGAAAAGGGACTGCAGCGCCGAGGGATTGCTGCACTTCGTCGGGTAGTACCGCCATCATGGGGGTTTTGAACAATCCCGGGGCAATGGTCATTACCCGAATACCGAAGCGGGCCAGTTCCCGGGCAATCGGTAGCGTCATGGCGACCACTCCGGCCTTGGATGCGGCATAACCGGCCTGGCCAATCTGGCCATCAAAAGCGGCGACAGATGCGGTATTGATAATGACGCCACGTTCACCGGTGGCTTCCTGTTCGTTGTGTTGCATCTGGTCGGCACACAGGCGAATCATATTGAAGGTGCCGAGCAGGTTAATATTCAGTGCTCTCTGGAAAGAGGACAGCCGGTGAGGCCCTTCGCGGCCGATAACACGCTCAGCCCCCGGAATACCAGCGCAGTTAACCAGTCCGAAGAGGCTGCCGAAGCGTTCAATACCTTGATGGATGGCGCTGGCTACGGCGTCTTCTGCAGTAATATCGCAGTGACAAAACAGGCTGCTGCCCGGGAAGTCCGCCGCCAGCCGGGTGGCTAGTCGATTACCGGTTTCGGCATTGATGTCGACCAATGTCACGCGAGCGCCCTGGCTAAGCAGACGGCGGGCAACGGCTTCACCGAGGCCAGAACCGGCACCGGTGACCAGACAATGTTTATTGGCAAGATTCATGGATCACTCCTTCTTCACAAAATTGGATGCAACGACTCGGGTTCATAAACAATCGAACGGGTGTCAGGATGATTTTTTGCGATTAAGAAAGGCGTCGATCCGTTCTTTGACCTCGCCACTGGTCTGGGTCATGCCGGTCAGCAACGATTCGGTAAACAGGCCGTCGTCGCTGGCCATATTGTTGATACGAGCCAGACCGGAAGCCATTGCCCAGTTGGAAAGACGGGAATTGCTGGCGATGGTGGCGGCCAATTCCTGGGCTTTTGCCAGGGCGCTGCCCTGCGGCACAACATAATGAGCCAGCCCCAGACGTTCCCCGTCGCTGGCTGAGAGTGTGCGACCCGTCAGCATCATCTCGGTCATGCGGCCATGGCCTATGGTCTGCGCCACCCGAACAGAGGCGCCACCACCAACAAAAATACCGTGGCGACCTTCGGGCAAGCGGTAGAAGGTTGTCTCGTCGGAGACCCGGACGTGGGCACAAATCGCCAACTCCAGACCACCACCAATCACGGCACCATGCAGCGCTGCCACAATCGGAATACCGCTGTTGCTGATATGGCTGAAGACGCGGTGCCACATGCGCGAATGCACAACCACTTCAAATGGTTCTCGGGCGGTATGTTCCGACAGGTCGAGGCCGGAGCAGAACTCCGGGCCGTTGCCTGAGAACAGTACGACGCTGACGTCCTTGGGCATATTGATAAAGACCTGTTCGATCTCCAGGCACAGGGCATCGTTGATGGCGTTCTTTTTGTTTGGGCGGTTCAGGGTCAGATGGCCAATATGGTTGTCGACACGGAACGTCAGGTGTTGATAGTTATTCATGAGCGGGCCTCTCCGGCGTTATTGTTGTTAGTTATCCGCTGAAACCAGTCATTCGGATATTTGTTGTTTTTAAATATAGTTTATACGTACAACAGTTTGCAACCCATAACTTCGTCATATCAACAGGTGATGTCAGAGAGGCGAAAAACACGCTTGGTCATTAATGGGTATGAAATCAACTGTTGTTGACATAAACAATTTGTCGGGACAAACTCATTGACGCAAGGTGACAGGCCTGTGTCGGCCAGCCTTGAACGAACCAATAAAAATAAAAAGGTATGAATCATGAAAATCAAAAACCTGCTGGTTGCACTGGGTGTGACGCTGGGCAGTCTGACGACAGCTTTCCATGCCCAGGCGGCAGAACCGGAATACACCTTCAAGCTGCATCATTTTCTGCCACCCATGGCGATGGCTCATAAAAAAATTCTGCAACCATGGGCCGACAAGGTGATGAAAGAATCTGGAGGACGTATCAAGATCGACGTCTTCCCGGCGATGCAACTGGGTGGTAAACCGCCGCAGCTACTCGATCAGGTCCGTAAAGGGGTGGTGGATATTTCCTGGACGGTGGGAGGCTATACACCGGGCCGTTTCCCGAAAGCCAGTGTGTTTGAATTGCCCTTTATGGCAGCCAGTGCCGAAGCCACCAGTATGGCGCTGCAAGAATATGGCGAAGAAGAAATGCAGGACGAGCTGAGTGATGTACACGTACTGGCGCTGCACACCCATGCCCCCGGCTCCTTGCATTCCCGGGGCGAGCTGCTGAAAACCTCGGCGGACGTCAAAGGCTTGAAACTACGTGCGCCGAACAAAGCCATGGCGGAAGCGTTCGATATCATGGGCGCGGCACCGGTCTTTATGCCAGTGACACAAATGTCGAGTGCCCTGTCGAAAGGTATTCTTGATGTGGCCGCCTTGCCGTTCGAAGTGGTTGTCCCGATGAAAATCAACCAATTGACCAATAACCATACGCTGGTCAGTGGTGATCGTGGCCTGTATACCCAGTTTTTTGTGTTCAGTATGAACAAAAAAACCTATGCCAAACTGCCTGCCGAGCTGAAAAAAGTCATCGATAATAACGCAGGAATAGAGCTGTCTCGCCATATCGGCAGCTTGTTTGACCAGTCCGAACAGGCCGGGTATGACATTACGGCTGCAGGGGGAAATCATTTCTATACCTTGCCGGCATCGGAAGCCGCCCACTGGAAAAAACAGATGCAACCGGTGACGGATGCCTGGATTAACGATATGACGGATGATGGCCTGAATGGCCAGGCCCTGTACAACAAAGCCAACGCGCTGATTACCAAGTACCAGCAGCAAACCGGTTCCTGAGCGTTTGCCGGTACTGTGACCGGCGGCTCGACTATCCACACTCTTTAGGGTAGGGATAGGGGCAGGGGCAGCCGTCAGTTTCGGGTAAATGATGTGTGGTTTGAGAACGGTTTAACAAACAACAATTGCCCGGAGAACAATTGTTGTTTGCTATACTGGCGGCTGTGATTATTTTTTACTCCGCAGCCTCTGGGCTGTTCCGACACCAGGCATCTTATGGCAACTTCTGGCTCATCTTCTGATTCTCTCGATTTTGGTATTTTGCACGATCTGATTGGTTATCGCCTGCGTCGCACCCAGCTGGTTTTTTTTAACCGCTTTGCGGAAGCCTGCACCGATCTGGGTATCAGCCCCGGCCTGTTTGGAGTACTGGTGCTGGTAACGCGTAATCCTGGCCGCACCCAGACTGCCATTGCCCAGGCATTGGGTAATGATCGTTCGGCCATGGTAGCAGCGGTCGACAAACTGGAAAAAATGGATCTGGTCGAGCGCCGTCCATCCCTGAATGATCGCCGTTCCTATGCACTTTATCTGACCGAACACGGCGAACGTTTTTATCAGACCATTGAAAACCGGGTGAAAGAGCAGGAACGTGCGCTGGAAGCGCGACTGGAAGCCGGTGAAAAAGACCTGCTGATCGATATGCTCGCCCGTCTGTGTCAGCCGGACTCTCACGACAATACCTGATGTTCATCCCATCGTTGCGGAAAGGAACGGACTTGCGTCATGGCACGCGGATGAAAAAGACCTTTTAATTGATATGCACCAACGGCTTTGTCAGTCTGGACATCACCGCGAAGGGCGATGGCTGTAAAGCCGGGTAGCGCTCTCGTTATCGATACTGAACAGACTCACAAAACAGACGAAGAGGGTGGCATGTCCGTTTCCCTGTTGTACGTCAGCGGCGTTGAGCTGCAAGCCTGGATTGACGATCTGGCACGATTACGCATACAAGTATTTCGGGAATATCCCTATCTGTACCAGGGTTCTGCTGCATACGAGCGGCAGTATCTGCAGACCTATACCGGTTCTGGTGCGGCAATGGCGATCCTGGCCATTGATGATTGTTTGCCGCCGGGTCAACAGGTTGTTGGTGCTTCAACCGGCATCCCCATGGGTTATGAAGACGCTGCCTTCCGACAGCCGTTTGAACGGGCCGGTATGAATACCTCCCGGCTGTTTTATTGTGCTGAATCGGTGTTGTTACCCGCTTACCGTGGACAAGGAATCTATCGCGGATTTTTTGCCGGACGGGAAAAGCACGCACGAGGTCAGGGCAGCTTTGATGCCCTGTGTTTTTGCGCCGTGGTACGACCACCGCAGCACCCGCTGAAACCGGCCGACTATCGGCCGTTGGATAAGGTCTGGCAGCACTTTGGCTACCGGCCATGCCCGGATCTGATAACGCATTACGACTGGCAGGATATTGATCAGGATGCCGCCAGTGCCCACCCCATGATGTTCTGGATGAAATCACTGTGACTACAAACACTGCGACTACCTTGCGCGTTGCAACCGCCGCCTACGAGGTTGGCTTTCTGGCCAGTTTTGCCGACTGGCAAAAAAAAATATCGGCTTTGGTGGCAGAAGCCGCCGAGGACGGTGCGAAAGTACTGCTGCTGCCAGAATATGTATCGCTGGAACTGACCTCGCTGTTTCCTCCGGCGGTGTACCAGTCACTGAAGCAGCAACTGATCGAGCTGCAAGGGCTACGAGTGCCATTTGTGGCCGAATTTGTGCGGCTGGCAAAGCAACACCAGGTGGTGATCGCTGCTGGCACCTTCCCGGTTGGGCTGGCAACGGTGGCGGGCTGGGAACAATACGTTAACCGCTGTTATCTGTGTTACCCCTCGGGTGAAGTGCACTGGCAGGACAAGCTGCAAATGACCCGTTTTGAACGCGAGCAATGGGGCATCTCGGCAGGGGATGAGTTGCGTGTTTTTGATACACCCTTTGGCCGACTGGCGATCAATATCTGTTACGACAGTGAATTCCCGCTGTTTGCCCATCAGCAAGTGGCCCAGGGGGCCGATCTGATTCTGGTGCCTTCCTGCACCGATACACTGGCAGGGTACCACCGGGTACAGTTGAGCTGTCGGGCACGGGCGTTGGAAAACCAGTGCTTTGTGTTGCAGTCCCCCACGGTGGGTGAGGCGGCCTGGTCTCCGGCAATTGATGTGAACTACGGTGCTGCCGGTATTTACTCACCGGTGGATTATGGTTTTCCGGATGACGGCATCATCACCCGCTTACCCACCAACCAGCCGGGCTGGTGTTATGCCGACCTGGATCTGGCTGAACTGGCCCATGTGCGCAAGGCGGGCCAGGTGTTCAACTATCGCGACTGGGATGGGCAATACCCGTTTGTGACTCCGCCTCTTGCCGATAAGCCAACGGAATAAGCCGGCAAGACAGATAACGGCTGCGACCCTGGTGCGTAGTCCGCTTCAGGGTCTCGTCTGGGGCTAGATGCGGTGATTATCCGGCAACCGATGTTTTGGGTGACGCCAGGGTACGCACGGTAAAGCCGAACAACGCCGCCGCCAGCATCATGCAAATCATCGCCTTGGGTGAGCCGTCCGAGAAGCTGCTGACCACCGACCCGGCAATCCCTCCACTGGCAAAACCCATGGCACCCACCAGCGCTGTGGCGGTACCGGCCAGGTGAGGGAAAAATTCGGTGATGGACGAGGTTGCATTGGCGACCACAAAGCCATGACTGCCGACATACAGCATCAGCATCAAGGTTAACAGCCAGACCGACAGTTGGTCGAACAGGAACACATAGCCGATCATCAGCAGCGCCATGGTGATCTGGATTTTCTGTCCGATACCAATCAGCACCGGTGGATCAAGCCGTTTCAACAAGTGCAGATTGACCTTGCTCATCGACAGCATGGTGAACACCACACAGCCAAATACGAGGGGATAAACGGTTTCAGTCAAACCAAAATAGCCCATAAAAATACCCGGGGATGAGGTGACAAACGACAGCATGCCAGCGTATGCGCCACAGGTTGAGGCGATAAACCCCCAGACCCGCGGATCACCCAGCACCTGCCAGTAGTTACGCAGCGGATTACCTCCGGTACGGACTTTGCGGGTTTCCGGCAAGCGGTAATAAAACAGCGCAATCAACAACAGGGCATACACCAGCAAAAAGCCGAAAATGGCATGCCAGCCCAGCAGTTTCAGAATAAACATACCCAGCAGCGGCGCAATCAGCGGCGCAACCATCATGACCTGAATAACCCGGATCATGGCCGAAGCACCTTCACGGCCACTGGCAAGGTCGCGAATAATCGCGGTGCTGTTGACGACGGCGAGTCCACCGCCGAGGGCCTGCACGGCCCGGAAGACCAACATTTCATCCAGCGATTGCGACAGCAGGATACCGCCGGCACCGACAGCAAAAATGGCCAGCCCGGTAATCACCATGGTGCGACGACCATAACGATCCGACAACGGCCCACCCAGCAGTTGCCCAAGGCTGAAACCCATCAGAAAAACACTGACCGACAGTTCAACCTCGTGCAGTGATTTACTGAACTCACTGGCGATTACAGGTACTGCGGATAAATAGATATCAGTGCCCAAAGGCGCCAGCGCTGTTAACGCTGAAAGCATTAACAAGAAGCCAGGGGTCAGGCGAGCCGTCATAGCAGACATAATTCTCCGGAAAGACAAAAAACGTACCACGCCGGTTGGATAACCACGAGCGTTGGCAATAAATTCAGATAGAACGCCGAGAGCTGCTCGACATCCGGACGATGGCCGGTGTTATAGGGCGACCTCGTCACCGACCGCTCGTGCAGCATAAAAAACGCAGGCTGGATTCAGGAAGAAGGGTGCCGGATCAAGTAGCTGGCGAAAACACGCTGTTCCCACCGATGGTTGTTATCAACCGGCTGGAGAAACAGAGACGCGACCATACAGTATGAAGCTTAATGCTATCAATAGATGTTCCCGGTATGAATTGATCCGTAATCGACAACAATAACCATTCTGTTCAACAAGCCTGTTTAGCCAGGGAGAATTGGCGTCAATGGCCCTGATGGCTGATGGCTGATGGCTGATGGCTGATGGTTGGTGGTTGGTGGCTGGTGGCTGGTGGTCTCGATATGGCTGGCATAGTAATCAGTCAGTGCGCCAGTGCAAGTAGCCGGAGTATAGGAGCCGGAGTATAGGAGAAGAGAAGGGGATTCAGTAACAGAGAGAACGCTGGCGATCCGATCAGCCCCATCCCTGGGGCGTAATATCACGATACCGCTGAAAATACCCGGGCAAAGCTGGACTGCTCATGAATATCAATCGGCAGCCGCAGCTTGCGAGAGATATCGCTGGCGGAAAACAACCCACGAATAGTGTGATTGTCTTGATCAATCACCAAACAATGTTGCTGGTGATTGTCTTGCAGGAAATTCACCACATTCCCAATCGTCGACTTATCCAGCTCGGCATAATCCAGCGCCACCAGATCTTTTTTGCGCACCATCAGCTCCGCCACCAGCACTTCTTTCAGGCTGCGCAAGCCGGTATTGGCTGCTTGCAACAGAACGTACTGATCGGATAGATGCTCTGCTCCAATAACGCCCAGAAACTGATTGTGTTCATCCACCACCAGCTTCAGGCGTACATGGGTTTTGATCATCATGTTGCGGGCTTCAAGGGCGGTCATCGAGGCATCAACCACCATGGGCTCATGGTCGATAAAATCGGTAAAAACCGTCTTGGCAGGGCTATTCATGGAGATACACACCGGTTTTTCCGGGAAGGCCAGATCATCAATGCTCTGGACGGAATGCAGGGTCAATTTGCTCATAAGAAATACTCCACGGCCTGTGGCGCACAGCGGCGTCCCAGTCAGGCCAAATTCTGATTGTTGGGTACAAAAACGTCAGGCGTTGTCCAGGCCACTCCGTACGGGAGCCTGGGAATCAGAATGAAGGAGGAGGGCCGCGCGCCCGGAGGCTGTCGCGCTGACGTGTCAGATAACCCGAGAGCGGGGCAAAGAACAAGACGGCGGTCAGGACCAGAGTGAGCAGTTGAAAAGGGGAAGCGACGCTGAAATAGTGGCGATCGTTATCATGATCCAGCAGGGCTGGCAGATCGCTGAAGGTGAGCTGGTTACTCCAGAGGACGTTGTGCTCGCCCCGGGTATCCAGCAGATTGAGTGCCCCTAACGTACCGAGCAGAGCAATACAGACACAGAGGCGCAGCATTATGCGACGATTGATCATGTGCTCCCCCTGTTGAATACGTGATGGTGTACTGCTCCAGTATAGACAGATAACTGGCATCAGGTTCAGTACGAGACGCATTAAAACAGGACAACCTCTCCGCTTGTATCCACCGCACCGTCACAGCCCTGGCGGGCACAAGCTGGCCACCGGCCTAGCCCAAATCACCACCACCAACCGGAATCACCGAACCGGTCAGGTAAGACGACTCATCCGACGCCAGAAACAGAATCGCATCGGCTTGCTCCTGCAAGGTGGAATAACGTTTCATCAGGGTTGAGTCGACGGTCTGGTCGACAATCTGCTGATACCAGATGGCTTCCTGTTTGCTTTGCTTGTTGGTGTTGCGGGGAATCCGGCGTGGGGCTGCATCAGTACCGCCCGGTGCGGTGGCGTTGACGCGGATGCCGTATTCGGCGTTCTCGAATGCCAGGCAGGCCGTGATGGCATTGACGCCGCCCTTGGCAGCCGCATACGGCACGCGATTACGGCTCCGGGTGGCAATGGACGACACATTCACAATGGTGCCGCTGCGTTGCGCCTGCATGGTATCGAGCACCGCATGACAGCCCCACAAGGTCGGGAACAACGAGCGGCGGATTTCTTTTTCAATCTGGGTCGGCTTGTAGGCTTCATAGGGTTTGGCCCAGATGGTGCCACCAACGTTATTCACCAGCACATCGACCCGGCCCAGCTCCGCAATGACCGAACGAATGGCGTCGTTGGCACTTTTGAACTGCTCCAGATTGGCGAGCCGGTGAATGGTGTTGGGTGAGCCTGCGGCAAGACAGGCTGCAACCACTTCTTCGACGATGGGCGACAGATCGATCAGCGCCAGTATTGCGCCTTCCGCCGCCAGGGATTCCGCCACCGTCCGGCCAATACCCTGAGCGGCACCGGTGACAATAACGACTTTATTTTCAAAACGAGAGGGACGCATAAGGTGTTCTCCTGAAGCGGGGCGATGTGCCAGACACACCGCCACAAACGGGCGCGGATCAACTGGAAGCAAATTTCTCGTAATAGAAATTCACCGGCTGGATGCCTTTGTCGGTGATAAAACCGTTGACGGCGTCGACCATGGGTGGTGGCCCGCAGAGGTAAATATCGAGGTCGCCGTGGTGTAATACGGCGTCGTTCATATGATGGGTTACAAACCCTTTTACCGGGTACTCTGCCTCCGGGTTGGCGGCACAGGCGGTAAAACTGAAGTTGTCGATGCGGGCTGCCAAGCCTTCCAGAGTGTCCAGTTCAACCAGATCGCTGTCGTTGGTAACGCCGTAAATCAGATGTACGGGTTGCGGGCAGCCATCGCGTTCGAGTTTTTCCAGCATCGCCAGAAACGGCGCCAGACCGGTACCGCCCGCCAGCATCAACAGCGGACGTTTGACATCCCGCAGGTAGAAGCTGCCGAACGGGCCGCGCAAGGTCATGCTATCGCCCGGCTTGGCATCGTGGGTCAGCCAGTGGCTCATCAAACCGTCCGGTACCACCCGCACCAGAAACGACACTGCGCCGCTGTCTGCCTGCACCAGTGAGCTGAACGAATAGGCCCGGCTCTGATCGGTGCCAGGTACTTGCAGATTGACGTATTGCCCCGGCAAAAAATGCAGGGCACGAACCTGATCACTGGCCAGGGTAAAGCTGAGGGTAGAAGGTGACAGCCGGTCAAGCTCGACCACCTCGGCATGAATATCCGCCATCTGGGTCTGTACACACAGGGATGACAGCGCCGGGACGTTAATCACGCAATCCGTTTCTGCCACCATGCAACAGGTAAGCACCTTGCCTGCTTCTGCTTCCTGCTCGGACAGGGCGTCGTCTATGTAATCGTCCATCTCGAACTGGCCGGATTCCCATTGGCATTTGCAGGTACCGCAGGCACCGTCTCGGCAGTCCATCGGAATATTGATTTGCGAGCGGTAGGCGGCATCGGCCACGGTTTCGCCCGCCATGGCGTCGATAAAACGGGTAACTCCGTCTTCAAAATTGAGGGCTACTTTGGGCATAGCGGTATCTCCAGCCTTTGTTGAGGGCTTTTGTTGTTATGTGGCAGCGCACCGGCCAGCGTCTTACACGTGATAGATGTCGACGACGTGATGAATGTAGTCATTCTTGATCACAACGGTTTTCTGCAGGATCTTCAGGCCGGCTTCGGTCTTGATCAGCGTGACAAAGGCGTTGCCGAAATAAGAATCCACGGTGTGGTAACGCATGCTGTGGGTGCACCAGTTGTAGCGGATCTCGCAGCGGTCACCATGGTCGGCAACAATTTCAACATTGCTGGTGTTATGGCTGGTGCGCGGCTCCGGCAAACTGGAGGCGCTGGAGCGTTCGGTCTTGATACGGAACACCCGGTCTTCGAGGCCATCGCGACGGCGGTAATACATCAGCGAGACGTGGGCCTGGGGATCGGTCACCAGCTCGCCATCGTCATCCCAGCTGGGAATCCAGAACTCGGCTTCCGGGTCGTAGTGTTCCAGCCACTGGTCCCACTGTTTGTCATCCAGCGCCCGGGCTTCGGAGTAGAGAAAATTCAGAATCTGTTGGTAATCAAAGCTCATGGTCTTGCTCCTTAGCCGTTGGCTTTATCAGAACCGGTTTTATCGACACAGGCAGACAGATAATCCACCCAGTAACGGTGCTGAATGGTGTACAGGCCTTCATCTTCCGATTTGGCACCACTCATCACAGGTTTGAGGTCGATGGCCTTGGCGGCGTCGTCCGGGCCGTCAATCCAGTGGGTGGCACCCCGGCACATATCGTTCCAGGGCAGGCCACCGGCCTTGAAGCCTTCCTGACAGGCGCGGAATTCTTCCAGGTCATCCGGCGTTGCCATGCCTGATGCGTTGAAGAAATCTTCATACTGGCGAATGCGGTGGGTACGGGCGTCGGCGCTCTCGCCTTTAGGGGCGATGCAGTAGATGGTGACTTCGGTCTTGTCGACCGAGATCGGCCGGAAATGACGAATCTGCGAACTGAACTGATCCATCAGGAACACGTTCGGGTACAAACACAGGTTACGCAGGTTGCCGATCATCCAGTCGGCCTTGGCTTCACCATATTGAGAAACCAGCTCGTCGCGGCGTTCATACAGTGGGCGGTCTTGCGGATTCGGCCATTGCATCCACAGCAGGATATGGCCTTGTTCAAAGGCGTAGAAGCCGCCTTTCTGTTTGTTCCAGGTCGACGCATCCATGGCTTTGACGTCATCATCCGACATGCCGTTTTTGCGGCGGGCGGTGGTGGCTACATAGTTCCAGTGCACGGACGAGACATGGTAACCATCGGCACCGTTTTCAGCCTGAACCTTCCAGTTGCCATCATAGATATAGCTGGAGGCACCCTTGACCACTTCCAGACCTTGCGGTGACTGATCGACGATCATATCGATAATCTTGGCTGCTTCGCCCAGGTGTTCGGTCAGTGGTTTGACGTCGTCTCGCAGCGAGCCAAACAGAAAGCCACGATAGGATTCGAAGCGGGCGACCTTGGCCAGATCGTGGGAACCATCGCAGTTGAAAGAATCCGGGTAACCGGCTTCTTTCGGATCTTTTACTTTCAGCAGCTTGCCGGAGTTATTAAAGCTCCAGCCATGGAAAGGACAGGTCAATACCGACTTGTTGCCCTTTTTGGTACGGCACAACACCGCGCCCCGGTGGGAGCAGGCATTGATAAAACAGTTCAGCTCACCTTCCTTGTTACGGGCAATAAATACCGGCTGGCGGCCCATATAAGTGGTGAAAAAATCGTTATTTTCAGCAATCTGGCTCTCGTGGGCCAGATAGATCCAGTTGCCTTCGAAGATATGCTTCATCTCCAGCTCAAACAGTTCCGGATCGGTAAACATGTCACGGCGACAGCGGAACAGACCTTGCTCCTTGTCTTCTTCCATCATGCCCTGGATTTTTGTTATCAGTTGCTCGTTCATCAATGGACCCTCCGTATTTATGATCAGGTTAAAAGCCTGACGAAAAACGAACTATCCAGAGCCGGATAAGGTTTATCCGTTTTGTGCACAGAGATGATTTAAGCCAATGGCTGGTGGCTGGCGCAGGGAAATAGAGCAGTTAAAGACAGAGGGAAGCTGGCAAGTGGTGGATGAGGGAGTGAAGGAGTAAAAAGGGCGGAAAGAAGGGAAAGTGGCTCTGGCAGGCTATTGATTTTACCCCTGATGCCTACTGGCTTCGGTAAACCACCATCAAACTGGATGAACGGGTTCCAGACGATCACCCTTTACGATCCATCAAAACCCTGTTCGATTAGGCACTCACCCACATCGACTGGAAACTCAGCCTGATCTATTTCGAGCGTGGGCAGGAATCCATTCCTCCGGAGCCTTTATTGAGAGCCTTGCTGCTGAAAATCCTCTTCAGTATTCGGTATTCGCAGCGAACGGCAACTGGTCGAGCAGATTCATCACTCCTTGATCTGATATGTGTGCATATCCAGTATAATTGAAAGATTACCCAAATTAATGCGCGCTTTTTCAGAAGCCTTGCGCGCTTTCCCGGACGTTGTTATCGTCAAGGCATTGATATACGGAAAGTTGTTGCGCAGGTTGACAGATTAATGCGCAAGGCACACAGGAGTTAATGCGCATGCTCGTTTTCACAGAATGGACTGATCTGGAAATGGATTTTACTTCTTATCATTCAAGTAGTTACGGTGATTTCCCAGAAACCGGCTTGCCCAGAAAGCGCGCATGCGCACTAATAAACCGTTAGGCCATTCAACAAAACCCAGCATCTTTAAGGATGATTAATGAAAATATGTGGTATAGAGCTCAAGGGCAGTGACGCAAGACTGGCGGTAATCAAAAAAACTGACCAAGGCTTCGAGCACTGTGACGTTGCAACCAAGAAAATCCCATTGGGTGATGGAGAATGTAGTATTCAAGCAAAATCTTTTATGGATACATTCGAAAGCTTTTGTAGAGATAATGCGATCGATTTGATTTGTATTAAAAAACGAGGAAAGAAAGGAGAGTACGCGGGCGGACCAGATACATTTAAAATGGAAGGCATCATACAGGTATCCAATGTGCCTGCAGTATCACTAATTTCACCACAATCTATTGCAGCAATGCAAAAAAGAGAAGAAGTTACAATTCCTGATGAATTGAATAAGTACCAACATTCAGCATACTTGACTGCTATTACCGGAGCAGCATAGAAAATGTCCGGACTTTATATAGATGGTCTGAGTGCACCGGATGAAATAAAAAACGCCCTTAAAGATCTTTCTAAGAACTATGTTTTCACGAAAGAAGTGGAAAAGGGCGCGAACGGATACTTGTTTTTTGGAAGGAATCGCATACTTGGAACTGAGGTTGCAGTTAAATTCTACTATTGGGGAGGTGATAAGGAGTATCATGCTGAGCCCAAAAACCTTGCTGCTATTGAATCAGATAATATTTTAGCCATTCTAGATGCCTCGCTTATAGATAATGACTGGGCGTATTTCGTAACGCCATATTGCCCAAATGGAGACCTGGATAACTATATAGACGTAACATGGTTTGGTAATCTAGCCGCTATAGACTTTATTAGTGCAGTGTTGTCTGGCTTGTCGTATTTACATGCCGAAAGATTTCTACACAGAGATTTAAAGCCAGCTAATATTTATCTAAATGACGCTAAGCAAGCTGTGATCGGTGACTTTGGGTCTCTTAAAGTTATTCCTGAAGGTAAGGATGAGATTCCTGCATCGAGACACTCCATTTTGTATCGCCCTCCTGAATCTATACTGCATAATACATTCAGCAGTCGAGGGGATATTTACCAAGTTGGACTAGTGTTTTATCAGCTGTTGGGTGGTCACTTGCCTTACGATGAGCTGGCATGGATGAGTAAACGCGAGCTAAAGCATTATAACGAGTTAACCGGCTATGCGGATCGATCTATTTACGTGGATCAGTGTATTAAATCCAAGATTACGAAAGGGAAAATAATAGACCTAAAAACATTACCGCCATGGGTTCCGGAATCTGTTAAACGCATAATTCGTAAATCAACAAACGTCAATCCAGGTAAGAGATATAAAAACGCAACCGAATTTAAGGCTGATCTACATAAAATTCGACCAACTGTGCTGGACTGGGAAATATGTGGTGGTGTAACAATGTTAAATGCTAAGACTAGCTATCGTATCGAGTTCACCGAGAAAGGGATTCAAGTATTAAAAAGGAAAACCGGAACATGGCAGAAAGATAACACCATAAAATCTGATGATCTATCGAAAGTGGTAAGTGAAATTGAAGCCAGGGTCTAACAAGCGCATGTTGTCGGACTATTTTTCCGCTGCGCTCCCAAATAACCGCAAAGCTAGGCGTTAACACTACATGACCATGGACCCATTAATACAAGATTCAAGAAGAATAATCGTAACCTTGGCAAATCTTTTCAAAAGAGAAAACCTCGCGCCTGAATTTCAGGTACTATCTCAAGGAAAGACAAATATTGAGGTAAGTGGATACGATAACTGGAATGGCGGAACTACTATATATGGCATTTCTTGTCGGATTCCATTGGAGCTGTATTCTAATATTGAATTAGAAATTCAGGCTATTGAGCAAAGTATAAAGGACAAGGCTGAAACTTTGTTTCGGTCATACCCAGAATCCTGGATTGGTGAAGTGGTGATTTCCCCTGAGCTAGCTGATGAGATTCACGGTAAGGCATACAAAATATCACATGAAGATCTGGTTAAGTTACTCGAAACTCAAAAGAGTGTAATGGTTTCTGTATCTACAGGCGGCGCCAGAATTCAAGAAGTAAATAGCGATTACCAGTCAACCCTCCCAGAAATTTCAGAGGCTCTTAGAGAAAGGGAGTTGCACAATCCTAATCCGTTTAAAGATTTATGGGAGTGGTATGGAAAGTGGAGTGATGGATCGCTACCCACATATCAGTCAAGGCGAGCTTTTCTGTCAGAAATGTATTCCTCGACAATAGAAACGATTAAAGGGATGAAAACTGCATCTGTAAATCCGGTATTTGAAGAACCTACCGGCTGGAATCGCGTAGATCGAAGCATGGGTGAAATCAAACTGCGCTTGGTTCAGGCAGACTCTGAGGAGCAATATCAAGGTATTGGGTTACTGGCGCGAGAAACTCTAATATCCCTTGCGCAAGCGGTATATGATCCAGAACTACACCCTTCTACTGATGGGACAATACCATCGAAGACAGACGCGAAGCGCATGCTTGAAGCCTATATTTCATCTGTTTTGCCAAGCAAAAGCAACGAAAACATCAGGCGTCACGCAAGGGCATCTCTTGATCTAGCTAACGATCTAACACACAGACGTACGGCAGAATTTAGGTTGGCTGCTATGTGTGCTGAATCAACTAATGCTGTAATAAATATTTTATCCATAATTTCCGGGCGTCGAGATCGTGGATAGAAGTGTTAACAAGTGCATGTTGTCGGACTGGTTTTACGCTGCGCTCCAAACCAGCCCAAAATGCGGCGTTATATTTCCGAGTATAAAACTACTAACAAATAAAGGAATAGATGAGATTTAGGGTGCTCTAGCAGGCTGTTGATTTTATCCCTGATGCCTACTGGCTTCGGTAAACCACCATCAAACTGGATGAACGGGTTCCACACGATCACCCTTTACGATCCATCAAAACCCTATTCGATCAGGCACTCACCCACATCGACTGGAAACTCAGCCTGATCTATTCCGAGCGTGGGCAGGAATCCATTCCACCGGAGCCTTTATTGAGAGCCTTGCTGCTGCAAATCCTCTTCAGTATTCGCAGCGAACGGCAACTGGTCGAGCAGATTCATCACTCCTTGATCTGATGTGTATGCATATCCAGTATAATTGAAAGATTACCCAAATTAATGCGCGCTTTTTCAGAAGCCTTGCGCGCTTTCCCGGACGTTGTTATCGTCAAGGCATTGATACACGGAAAGTTGTTGCGCAGGTTGACAGATTAATGCACAAGGCACAACGGAGTTAATGCGCATGCTCGCTTTCACAGAATGGACAGATCTGGAAATGGATATTACTTCTTATCATTCAAGTAGTTACGGTAATTTCCCAGGAACCGGCTTGCCCAGGAACCGCGCATGCGCACTAATAAACTGTTATGTTTCAAACGGAGTATCTAAGTGAGTCAGCAGGAATTACACGATTTAATTATTTATCAAGATAGATACTTTGAGGTATTGACCGAGTTTTTCCTCAACGTTACAGGCTGCTTACCGCGTGACTTTTCAGCACTGGATGGTTTCTCCGAATCGATCCAAGAAATGGCTGTTACTTTAAGGGAAAATCCTAGCAGAGCTGAAAGGTCTATGGTGGCATATTCAACTCTCGAAAAGAAACTTAAGAAATTATATTCGGAAGAAGGTGGTAAAGCTTTTAGTGCAGCTAAGAAATTAGATGCATGTAAGTTGAACCTAGGCGGGAGTAGCCGCTTCTTACATACACAGTTAAATGCTACGCGAAAATCTCTTCTATATTCCGATACAGTGTTAATTCCTGACCCTGTAATGCCTTGGCTGGAGAAAAAACGTGATAAAGAACAGTTTAGTCATATTATTCCTCTCCAAATGGTATTTTTCATATTGCATCTGTGTGACCTTAAAGGGAATGAATTTGATCTTCCTCCGTTTTTTGTATTTCCAAGCTTTGAGAAGTCACTTGAAGAGCATGATCAGCAAACGCAAGAAAATAGTCTTCAACTTATCACTGATGTATTTTCACATTATGTGGATTCAGGCATAGCACACCCTCAAGATATTATGGAGTTTGCTACTAAGCACCCTGATCTATACTTTAGAAAAATTGAAGAATCAAGACTTTTTGTCTCGCAGGGTTCGGAACCCGGCGAGTCTCTAAACGTAGAGTTAGAAAATTACAAGGCTGAAATGAAACAATGGAGGTCGGTAGATTGGTGTAATGAGTTGTTTTCGAAAGGTGATGTTAGTGTTGTAACTAACGCGATCTTTGAGCGTATTATGCCAAACTACCATTTGCTGGAAAATTCCGATGAATTCAGAAGTCATCCATTTCTCTGTGTTAATGCACAGGCGCATTATTACCAGCTTATTGCAGGGATGAAGAATGTATCTGCAGGTAATGTTGCGTCATTTGATCCATCTACCTCAGCAATTCTACAGTCTCTTATGTCTAAAAGACTTGATTATTTAGCTAATATTAAAGACTCCCAGCTCGTGGCACTGAGAAAAACAGATGAAAATGTTGAGTTTAGGAAGGAATTAAGAGATTTAGTTAACAGCTTGCCTAATACCAAGCTCGAAGATTTAGGGTATGTTGCTGCCGAAGTATGCTCTCATATTGAAAGAGCAATATCGAAACATGAGAAGCAGGTTTCATTATTTAATGATAAATATCAAGCAAAGCATAAGTACACGGTTTTAATTGCTGCTGGCACATTGGGTGTAACAATGTTTCCAGTTTTAGCACCATTCTTAGGTGCGCTACTTCCACTAGGTGCGACCGCAGCCACAGGTAAATATGTTTCCGATAAGCTTAACGAGAAAGCTGAGTTTGGACAGTTTTCTCATTCAATGATGGGTGTGATCTCGAGAGCAAAAGGGAAATGAAATATAACAAGGCGCTGCTACGGAAAATTTACTCGCTGGCGCTCCTAAATTTCCGCAGAGCGCGGCGTTAGGCATTCAAGGAGTCGTACTTGGAGATTGCACCTAATTTTACTGCAAAGCAGTGGAAGTCACTTGATTTAGAAAGTAACGAAGATGATTGGCAGAAAGCTATTGGTGTTCTTTGTTCGAGATTATCATCTAGGTATTTAGAACCTGTAGATAAACTTATTGAATTTGAAAAAAAATTAAAAAATTCCGAAAAGCGCTTTGGTTTTACTGTTTTAGAAATAGATTTATTATTAATCGAAACTCTCCAGGCTTTTAAAGAAGGATTGGAATCAACTGATGGAAAATCAAAAAAAGTTTTCGTGAGGTTTCTTAAAACAAGTCCTTACTTTTGTGAATATTTCCATACGAAAGAACAACGTGACAATTTTTATAAAGAGTTTCGCTGTGGAATCCTACATCAAGCAGAAATTCAAAGTTCTGCCTTAGTGTGGTCTTTCGGTGATATGTATGAACGAATTGAAGGTATGAAAGTACTAAATAGAAATGCTGTTCACGAAGCATTAAAGAAAGACTTTGCTGATTATATTGAAAAACTTAAGTCTCCCGAGTCACTTGAGTTAAGAAAGAAATTCAAACAAAAAATGGATTCTGTGGCTAACCGAGATACAAATGCCTAACAAGTCATTGCAAAGGACAAAAATACAGTTGGCTGTTTTCGTTCCTCAATATTATAGCCAACTAATTTTTGCCTCTGAATGAGGCGTCAGGTAAATTGGGGAAGTATGAGCGTAATAATTAAAAGAATTGATAAGAATGCAATGATGCTTTCGAGTATTGTGAATGCCTACTTTTTAGCAGACCAGAATCAAAATTTACTTTCTCACCTTATCGGTGATTCCGAGCACCTAAAAAGATGGGATGGGTCTTACGCTGCCAGTGGTGTAAATACTCTTCGTTTTTCACTGTACATGCATGTTCTATCAGAGATGCGTGCAATTATGTTTGATACACAGCCCAAAGTGGCTAGTGTACATAATGTTATGAAAGCCCTAGAAGACACCAATTTTAAAAGCCAACTTAAAAAATGGTTTTCAGATTCAAAGGATTTGCAAGTCTACTCTGTAAACGGCTCAGTTTCAGATGAGTCTGTTGAGTATTTTCGAGTGGAAGAAGCAACTAGAAAAATGCGTGCCTTTGATGAATTAATTGAAGTCGCGATTGGAAAATATCAAACTCTCACTAGTTCAGAACTTGGCATTCGAGTAAATAATGCTCGTAACAAAATGATTTCCCATAAACAGTTTCAATCAACGGAAACCACGGGTAGAAGAGTATTTGACGCTGCAGATTTTGGTTTGGTCTATTCTGATGCTGCTGACATTGTTGAGCAGTCACATGACATCATATTTTCGTTATACTCTTTGTTTACTAAAGCTCATTTTGATAGTCAGAGTGCTTTGAAGCATCATGAGTTTGTGGCTAATGAGTTTTGGTCGAAATAATTTACCTAACAAACAATTTAAGAGTGATTCCCCACGCTTGGCCTTTTTGGTTTGGGTCAAATTTAGTGTTTACGGTGCCCCAGCTGAGTGGCGATTCCTGCGGGGATATATTCCGCAGCCAGAATCCGTTCAGTACCAATCTTATTGATCAGGTTGGCTATCCGATCGGTATTGAGCTCCTTTTCCCAATAAATAGGCAGGACTGCTTGCCGGGGTAAGCAAAGAGCCATTCCGGTATTACAGAGCTCATCAGAATTGACTGCCCGCAATTCCGCCGCTATTCGGGCTTGCCTGGGCAGTTGATCCGCGCAGAGTTGCAGTAAATCCCGTTTCGTTCGCTTTACTCACAGGTGTTCAATATAAATGAACGTTCATTTGTATTGAACATAACAAAATGCCAGGGTTATTTATCCACGAGTATCTGTTTTCAGGCTTTTGGGAGGTTATCCAACACCTTCCGGGTTCTATGCAAGAAGAAAGGAATCTCGTGAGCAGCAACCCAGATCAGCAAGGGCATTGGGGTTCAACGCTGACCGGGTTGTGATTGCATCGTCCCTGGACGGTTCTGCCGTCTATGCTGCCGGTAACCCGGCCTGCATTTTTCCTGCGGCAACGGCGTACAGCATGTCCAGCGCCAGGGTTGCTCCTGCCAGCGAGGTGATTTCTGCATGGTCGTAAGCGGGTGCTACTTCCACCACATCCATGCCACGTATATCCATTCCAGCCAGGCCCCGGATGATTTTTAGTGCCCCATCCATTGTCAGACCCGCGGATACTGGTGTGCCGGTACCTGGGGCAAATGCCGGGTCGAGGGCATCGATATCAAAACTGATATAAACCGGCCGTCCTGCCACTCGCTGACGAATACGCGTCAGTGTCGCGGCCGGGCCAAGGTCATTCAGTTCTGCGGCGTCAATAACTTCGAACGGGTGTCCGTCTGATTCATACGCGGTACGAATTCCCAGCTGGATCGAGTGTTCTGTATCCACCAGTCCCTCCACTACGGCATGGTGAAACAGGGTGCCGTGATCGTATTGGCTGCCACCGTCATAGGTGTCGGTATGAGCATCAAAATGAATCAGTGCCAGCGGCCCGTGTTGCTTTGCCTGGGCCCGCAGGATCGGCAGGGTGACAAAGTGATCGCCACCCAAAAACAGTGTCTTTTTCCCGGCCTGTACCAAAGCAGCGGCAAAGGCTTCGAGGTTGTCGACCAGCGTCTGTGGTTCGCCATGGCGGAACGCAAGGTTCCCGGCATCCTCCAGTTTTAACACGTCATCCAGCGCAAAAGTCCATGGCCAACGCTTGCCTTCCCAAATCAGATTGGCCGATGCCTGACGCACTCCCTGAGGCCCGAAGCGGGCACCGGGACGACCAGACGTAGCCATATCAAACGGCACTCCCGCGACAATGACATCGGCGAGGGAGGTGCGGATATCTGTCATCAACGGGCACTGCATAAAGGTCATACCTAACGCCCCGTAGAGCGGCAGGTCGGCATTGGCAGAGGAGGTAGCCAGCGGATTATGGGAAGCGGACGTCGGGTACATGAATATTCCAGTCACTCATTGGGTTGTCAGAAGCTGAGATCAGGGTGTTACCTGTGTCTCGATACGGTATGAAGCGCAGAATAAGCGTCGCCAAATTATTAGAGAAATGAATAATATTCCTGACATAATGCACGCTGTACATAATTGGCGGAGACTCTGAATATGTCGGATACCACGTCACCACTAAGACATTTTGACCTTAACCTGTTGCAGGTATTTGATGCCCTGATCAGCGAATGCCATGTCTCGCGGGCCTCGGAACGGCTGTTTCTGAGTCAGTCGGCCACCAGTCATGCCCTCAATCGGCTGCGTCAGCAACTCAACGATCCCTTGCTGGTACGTTGTGGCAGTGGCTTGCAGGCCACGCCTCGGGCGCTGGCGATGCTGCCTGAAGTCAAAGCCATTCTGAAACAACTGGAGCTGACGCTGGCACCGCCGAAACAATTTGAACCGGCCCATAGCCAGCGGGTATTTACCATTGCAGCCACGGACTACTTTGAGGCGGTGGTATTGCCAGACATGATGCCGACGCTGCAACAGCAAGCCCCCGGGGTTATCTTTGACCTGGAAATGATTGGCCCGCACGCCTCGCTGGAGCGGCTGGAAAATGGCTCGGTGGATCTGGTCATTGGTCTGGATGAAAATCTCAGCATTCCCCCGCACCTGTTACGGCAGCCCTGGCTGACCGAACAACTGGTCTGCCTGGCGGGCACACGCTTCGATGATATTCCCGACCAGCTCACCCTTGATCAGTACCTGGATTTTCCTCATGTGGTGATGCTGGACCAGACCGATACCAGCACCAATGGCATCGACCGCTGGCTGGCTGGCCAGCAACGTCAGCGCCAGCGCCTGGCTCAAATGATCAATTATCTAGCCGCCGCCCGTCTGGTTGCCGAACGCCGGGCCTTATTAACCCTGCCGCGTCGTATGGCCGAACTGTTTAGTGACTGGCTGCCGGTACGTACGGTGGATGGGCCAGCGGATATGCCGCATTGGGATATGACCCTGATCCAACATCCGCTGCACGTACAGGACCCGGCCTTGCAGTGGTTGATCGAGCAAGTGATTGGTGCGCGGATATAAGCCCAGACATCAGCCCGGTTAGAACCATGGATATCCGCAGCGGTAGTGAGCGGGTAGTGAGAGGGTAGTGAGCGGGTAGTGAGCGGGTAGTGAGAGGAGCCGGGTGGCGGTATTGGTCAGAGTGCTAACAGCGAATCTGAAACAGTATTCTTCAGTCCGTGCTTACAGTTTCCTGCCATGGGTTCTGATAGTATGTCTCGCCGTTTATATAGCCTCGACTTCTGCACAGGCCCCGCCATGATGAAATCGCCAGACCAGACGCCGGAATTTGCCACTGCGGCGGCGTTACTTAAATATTTTGGCCGCAAAGCCCGCTTTTATAACGCTTTTTCAACCCTGCTGGGGTTGTTACAGGTGGCGATGACCATTGCCTTGGCCTGGCAGGTGGCGACCTTGCTGGATCGGGCGGTGTACCAGCCTTCATCGGTATTGCCATCATTACAGGACTGGCTGCAGTTGGCGGCGATTCTGTTATTGCGGGCGCTGGCGGTCTGGGGTCAAGGATTACTGGGTAATCGCGCCAGTCTGCGGATTCGGGCGGCGCTGCGACAATTTGCCTTACAACGCTGTTTTGGCCTCAATATTCGTTTGTTTCCTCACTTTAACGCTGCGGAAGTCAGCAATTTGCTGACCACCGAAATCGACAAACAACGGGGTTATTTTGCCGATTTTATACCGCAGCAGCGGCTGGCCGGTCTGATGCCGCTGGTGATTCTGCTGGCGTCGGCGTTTGTCAGCTGGCTGGTGCCTGTGATTCTGTTACTGACCGCTCCTCTGGTGCCCTTGTTTATGGTGCTGGTGGGTTCCAAAGCTGCCGATGTCAGCCGCGCCAATTTGCAGCAGCTCAACCGCCTCGGGGACTTGTTGGCCGACCGCCTGAAGAATCTGCAGGCATTACAACTGGCAGGTGCGGTAGAGCAGGAAGGCGATCGGCTGTTTGAACAGTCGGAAGATTATCGCAAATCGACCATGCAGGTGCTGAAGCTGGCATTTTTGTCGGGCACGGTACTGGAGTTTTTCAGTGCCATCAGTGTGGCGATTGTGGCGCTGTATCTGGGGCTGTTCTTTCTCGATAAATACGATGTTGGCAGTTACGCGGCCGGGTATGGTCTGTTTGACGGTATCTTTTTATTGATGCTGGCACCGGAGTTCTACCAGCCATTACGGCGTATGGGAGCCTTGTATCACGACCGTTCGGATGCGGTCAGTGTTGCCGAACACCTGCTGCAGCTGGATAGCTGGCATCGCCAACTGGCGGTAGACAGCCAACCCCATGAGGTGGCGGCACTGACGTCGTTGCAGCTGCGTGGTGTGCAAAGTGGTGAGCTCGACAAACCGGTGCATGGGCCGGTTGATCTGGAGCTGCACCCAGGCCAGAAAGTCTTGTTAAACGGCCCTTCCGGGTCGGGTAAAACCACCTTGCTGGATACGCTGGCGGGCTTGCGGCCAGTGCTGGCCGGGGCGTTGTGTATCAATGGCCAACCGGCCTCTGTGTATCGTCAGGCGGATTGGTTTCAGCAGATTGGTTATCTGTCGCAAAAGCCGGAACTGCTCTTTGCCACCATTCGCGAGAACCTGACCCTGGGGCGCACGTTCAGCGATGAGGCGCTGTGGGCAGCCTTGAGCAATGCGCGTGTCGATGTGCTGGTAGCGGCCTTGCCGGGTCAGCTGGATTATCTTATCAGCGACAGCGGCGGTTATCTGTCGGGTGGCCAGGCCCAGCGGATTGCCTTGGCGCGGGTGTTTCTGCATCGGCCTGCCTTGTTGTTGCTGGATGAACCAACGGCCAATCTCGATCAGGATACCGCGGCTGAATTTATGCAGCAGCTGGCGGTTTTTGCGGCGGATGGCGGCATGCTGGTAATGGCCAGTCATCGCCCGGGGGAGCGTGAGTTGTTTGATCTGGAGATCTCGCTGACCAAAGCGGCAGCAGCGGAGGCCTTGTTATGAAGTCCTTGTCACAACATTATTTTCGCCAGCTGGCGGCTGAGCAAAAGCTGGCTCTGCTGGGGATTTTTCTGGCGGTGCTGACGGCATTTTCCGGGGTTGCCTTGCTGGCCGTCTCGGGTTGGTTTATCAGTGCCGCGGCCATGGCGGGGCTGAATGCTGTGGCGGCGCATCAGTTTAATTATTTTACCCCGGCGGCCATGGTTCGCGGCCTGTCGATCTCACGAACCCTGGGGCGTTATGGTGAACGGCTGGCCAGTCATGAAGCGACCTTCCGGATTATATCCCGCTTGCGAGGGGATCTGTTCCGGCTGATTGGTCGGCGGCAGTGGCAGGAAATCCAGCTGGACCGGCATGAATCAACCAGCCGCTTGCTACAAGACGTGCAGCATATCGAGTCCATCTATCTGTCGGCAGTATTACCGGCGGTGGTGAATGTAGCGACGGTATTGGGCTATCTGTTGACCCTGGCGCTGGTATTGCCTGCCGTGGTGCCCTGGGCCATCCCTCTGTTGGTGCTGGTGGTGCTGGTGATGCCGTTACTGTACAGCCGGGCAGTGTTGCAGGCGCAGGATGGCAGCCATCAGCTGCGGTCAGAGCAATGGCGACGCTCCAGTGCCTTGCTCAGTAATATGCGCACGCTGACGCTGCATGGCCGTTTACAGGCGGCCGGGGAGCAACTGGTCGAACAGGCCGGTGACGCCGATCGTCAGGAAGTACGGGCGGTGTCTCGCCAGCATACACTGCTGCTGCTGGCTGAGGCTGGACTGGTGGCGCTGGTGGTGGTGATTTTCTGGCAAGGATTTGTTGCCTATCAAGCGGGTGAGCTGGCCGGAGCCAACCTGTTTATGTTGCTGTTGCTGACGCTGGGGAGTGGCGAAGTGTTGTTGACGGCTGGCCCGGTGGTGGCAGCCTGGCAGCTGGGTATGAAAGCATTACAACGGCTTGATCAACTGGCCGCCAGTGATCATGTTGCTGTCGATGGCCGTGAGTTCGTCGGCGACCGGGAGGATCTGGCCGTGGTGCTGGAGCAGTTGCACTATCGCTACCCTGGCCAGCCAGCGGCGGTGTTTGATGGTTTCAGCCATCGTTTTGAAACGCAGGCGGGACGCACCCGCTGGCATTGGATTTATGGCCCCAGTGGCTGTGGCAAAAGCACGCTGATTGCCTTGCTGGCTGGTCAGTTGCAGGCTTCGGCCGGTGCCATTCGGCTGTCGCTGGACAGCCCTGAAGGGATAGGCTTGATGCCACAGCGTATCGATATCTTGCGTGCCAGTCTGCGTGACAACGTGTGTCTGAACCACCCGCACAGCGATGACGATATTCTGGCGGCATTGGCTCTGGTGCAGTTGGACGAGTGGGCCATGCAGCTGCCGCAGGGGCTGGATACCTGGCTTGGCGATGGTGAGTGGCAAGCATCGGGCGGTGAATGCAAACGACTGGGGCTGGCACGACTGGTGTTGCAGCAGCCGCGGATTATTCTGCTGGATGAGCCGGGAGCCGGAATGGACGTTGATCTGGCCCAACAGGTCTTTGCCAACCTGGCCGACCACTGGCAACACCAGCTGGTGATTGCCAACAGCCATGATCGGGATCTGATTTTGCCGGGCCAGCAAGTACTGGAGCTGGGCTAGCAGGCTCCCCGCCTGCTGTTTTACTGCCGCTCTGCAGTGACTGGATACAAATTGAAGTGATATGGATAGTGGCCGGGCATCTCGCCCGGCTAGCCTGTTCTCTGGTTGCTTTTTACCGGTAACCATTCGACTGACCATCCATCACCATGATGTATACGGGTACTGTTATGACGACTCTTCAATCACAAGCCATTGTGCCAGCAGGCATGGAATTTATTCGCGATGACATCGGTTATGCACCGGGTGTTCTGGTCGGCAAGACACTGTATATCTCCGGCCAGATTGGCCGGGATTCCCAACGCCAGCTGGTGGTAGATAAAGAAGCCCAGTTTGTTATGGTGTTCGAGGATATGAAGCGGGTGTTAGAATCGGCAGGTGGTTCGTTTGGCGACCTGGTCGAAATGACCAGCTTTCACACCGATATGCGTGACCTGCCGTTATTTATGCAAGTACGTGACCGCTATCTGGACGGTATCCTGGTTGCCTGGACGGCAATTGGTGCGGCCTCTTTATGTGGTGCGCCCGGGTATTTTCTGGAAGTGAAGGGTGTCGCCCAATTTGAATGATTTATCAGGAACAGGCTCGATGATCAAAGATGTCTCTGCGTCCGCGTTGATTGCGGGATTTATGGTGGTGCTGGTGTCGTTCTCCGGGCCACTGGCGATTGTATTTCAGGCGGCTGAACAGGCCGGTGTCTCTCATGCGATGATGACTTCCTGGGTGTGGGCCTTGTCGTTTGGCGCTGGCATCACCGGGATCTGTCTGAGCGCCTGGCTGCGGGTACCTGTGATCACGGCCTGGTCGTCACCGGGGGCGGTATTACTGGTGACGCTGTTCCCTGAGTTGTCGTTAAACGAAGCGATTGGTGCCTATATCACGGCGGCGGTGATCCTGCTGCTGATTGGCATCAGTGGTTTGTTTGACCGGGTGGTGCATCTGATTCCGCGCGGAGTGGCGAGCGCCATGATGGCCGGTATTCTGTTTGATTTTGGTTTGGGGGCATTCCGTACGCTGGAGTCGACACCGGTCGTGGCGGTGGTGATGGTGATGGCGTTTGTGATGTTCAAGTTTTTTAGCCGCAGCTATTTTCTGGTGCTGCTGGTTGTGCTTGGCTTTGGTTTGTCGTTTACCGTGCTGGATGCCGATCTCAGTTCGCTGCGCTGGGAAATGGCGACCCCGACCCTGATTATGCCGGAGTGGACGATCAGCTCGACCCTGAGCCTGGCGTTACCGCTGATGATCGTCAGCCTGACCGGGCAGTTCTTGCCGGGGTTTACCATTCTCAAATCGGCCGGTTATACGGTCTCGACCCGACCGGTCATTACCGTCTTGTCGCTGACCTCGATTCCTATTGCCCTGTTTGGCGGCATTACGACCGTTGTGGCGGCCATTACCGCTTCCATGTGTACCAGTGCGGATGCTCACCCGGAATCGGACAAGCGTTATATTGCTGGTATTGCCAGCGGCTTTTTTTATCTGTTGGCGGGTTTGTTTGCTGGCAGTGTGGTGCTGTTTTTTACCAGCTTTCCAACGGAGATGATTGCCATTATTGCCGGACTGGCCTTGCTGGGAGCCATCAGTGGCAGCCTCGCGGGGATGCTGGATGACAAGGAGCACCTGGAAGCCTCGATGGTGGCCTTTATGACCACCGCATCCGGTATCAGTATTTATGGTATCGGCTCGGCATTCTGGGGCGTGGTACTGGGAACCGCGGTGTTTGTGATGACCAACCAGCTGCGACGGGTGGCGCGCTGAAACACGACGGCGTCGATAAACTCACCGGTATCAGCCCCGGTGAGTCGTGCTGGTTTACTGCAACTTCAACAGGCCCTCAAACAAGGCTGTCAGGCGGGTGTAGTCATCCAGTGGCAGCACATCGGCAACGTACTGATCTGGCCGCACGATCACAAGGCAACCCTGTGCTTTATGAATACCGCGCAGGTCGTAGATATTCTGGCCACCACCAGACGACTCCGGGCGATGATCGGCACAGAAAACTTTCTCGTAGTCACGCAGGCCGTACTTGCCTTTTTGTGGTGCCAGCACCGGGTGTATGCTGCTGGTTTCCAGAGTCTGATGTGGCTGGTTAAACACCGCACGGACATCAATGACCGTATCCCTATCAGCTCCTGCCGGGGTATGACGCAATAACGGTGAACGGGGATCGTTGGCGAGAAAGTCACACAAGGCGTTGACGCTACACTGATCCGACATGGCGTCTGCACTGCCGCCAAAGGCATAAATCCGATAAGCGCCATTGGCGGTATGACAGTGGCCCAGCTGCACCGGTTTGGCGTCGCCCTGACGGACAACCGGCGCAGAGTGAAAACGTTTCCCTACCGTGAGGCCACTGGCGAGGTACTGATAGCGGTCGTCAGACACCAGGACGGATGGCTTGTACTGAATGGAAACCCCGGCCGTGTATTGGCCAAAGAGCTGGAAATAGCGCTGGAATCCGGCGGGATCGATCCCCTCCGGATACTCGGCCGACTTCGGTCTGGCACTGAACATGCGTGAGAACTCGCGGTCGAAATCGATCAGCGCCTGACCGTACTCACGTCGTTCGGCAGAATAGGTTTTTAGCAGATCCTCTTCGGCCAGCCCGGTCAGTACGTGAGCCAGTTTCCAGCCCAGGTTCCAGGTATCCATAACCGATGTATTCAATCCCTGACCGGCTTTCGGGCTGTGGGTGTGGCAGGCATCACCGGCCAGAAAAACCCGTGCCGGGCGCTCGGGAGTTGAATCATCAAAGGCGGTGGTGATGCGCTGACCAATCTCATACACACTCCACCAGGCCACTTCTTTCACATCAATGGTGTACGGTTGCATGATGCGATTGGCACCGGCAATCAGTACGTCGGCAGTCATCTCGTTACGGGCGACACGCTCATTCTCCTTGAGTTTGTCCAGCTCGATGTACAAGCGGGCCATGTAACCACCCTCACGCGGGATGATCAGCATATTGCCTTCGTTGTTGGAGTGGATCAGCGATTTCAGGCGAATATCCGGGAAATCGGTATTCAACAGCACATCCATCACGCCCCAGGCCTGGTTGAGAGCATCACCGACCAGCTCCTGACCAATCGCACTGCGCACGCTGGAACGGGCACCATCACAACCGACGACATACTTGGCTTTAACGGTCTCGATTTCCTGGCTGTACTGGGAGTAGTTAACACCGCGCTCCAGCTTGACCGTAACCGGATACTCGCCGCCTTCCGGGTCGACCTCCAGTCCCAGCAATTTACGCTGGTAGTGCGGCTCCACCTTGCCCGGGCCTTGGCGCATTACCTCCAGAAACATATCGTGAATACGGGCCTGGTTAATGATCAGGTGCGGCATCTCGGACAGATCGTCAGCCACATCCTGCACCTTGCCACTGCGGATAATCTGCTCGGGGTGATGGGCATCCGGCTTCCAGAATGCCGCTTCGCTGATCTGGCAGGCTTCCTGAATAACCTGATCAGCAAAGCCGTAGGCCTGGAACATTTCCAGAGTACGACAGGCAATGCCATCGGCTTGACCGACCAGCAGACGGTCGTCTTTCTGGTCAACGATGGCGACCGAAATATCGCCAAACTGCGACAGCTGCGCCGCCAGATTCAGACCCGCAGGGCCACAACCGACAATCAGCACATCGACATATTCCGGCAATGGGCGTTTGAGCGGCGGCGCGACGACAGCATCCATGGGATCAGCAAAACGAGGATCGCCGGGGTTAAAGCCGTTAAGGTGAAATTGCATAAGGTACTCCTACAGCAGGGCTGAGCCGTTGCCCAGCCAGGTCGTGGATGGTGTGATGAGGTGTGATGAATTATTTTTATAAATCAGCCATCACACTGTACCTGTGGCCAGTTATCAGGAAAAATTGGTTTTTATATTCAGATGCAAAGAAAACACATATATGAATCCTAACCTGCTGAAACAACTGGCAATGGTTGTAAAACAAGGGTCGATCAGTGCAGCTGCTGAACAATTGTTTATTACCCAGCCAACCCTGAGCCGTGCGCTGCAGCAATTGGAAATGCGCGTCGGCGCACCGGTGCTGACGCGTACTCGCTACGGCATGGTGCCGACTGACATCGGTGCCCGGCTGGCACACCTTGGTGAACGGATACTGGCCGACACCGAACAGGGCGATGAAATCATTCGCCAGTGGCACAGCGGTTACGACAACCAGTTCACCATCGGCATTGATCCTCTGTGGGAATACGCCACCGTCGCCGAGATGACCAGCGGCTTTTTAAGCCAGAGCCGTTATGTATTCCATTGCCGGGTGGGGTCTGCTGCTACCCAGATTGAATGGCTGCAAAACGGTGAGCTGGACTTTCTGCTGGCCCCGGCACACTTGTCGGTGGCACACGCTTGCGATCGCCAGGAGGCGCTGCAACGGCAAGTAGTGTTCCGCGACCGCTCCGGCGTCTTTGTTGGCAAGCAGTCGCCCTTGCTGGGTTCACAGCAACCGGTTTCCCTCGATATGGTGGCGCAGCAGCGCTGGCTGATTGCGGGTGCCAGCGCCGGATTCCTGTCCGGGGTCGAAGACCCGGCAGCACAACAAGCCGCTCGTATTGCCTTTACCGGTGGGATTCGCTCGGTGATACACCTGCTCAACACCACTGATATGCTGGTGCGGCTACCCGCCCGGCTGGCACTGATGACCGGAGAAATCGCCCCGCAGCAACTGATCCAGATAGAAGATCAAACCAGCGCCCGACGGGATATCGCCCTCTGGTCTCGACAGCAAGACAGCGAACGGCCCGACAGCCAGAAAGTACGCAGCTTTATTCGGGATTGGGTGACCGGGCTGGATCAAACCGTGGGAGAGTTCGGGCTGGCGTTGTGAAGACAGCATAGAAGAGCAATCGTCCAGCTATGCATCGTAGTTCAATGATTCCGAGCACTTGATAAGATACTGCATTGGCGCCAACAACGAGGTGTCCATAGTTGGAAAACGTCAATCCCTTACACCAGAATTTAAATTGGAAACCGTTTCTCTTGTTACTGATAAAAGCTACTCTGCCCTCGCAGCCTGTCAGGTATTGCATTGGTGGGTACGGCGTTTGGCGAACAGGAAGTGTTTTGTTGTCGATAAATGACAGGATTATTGAGCCGGATTGGATGCCTCATGGTCGCTCTGCTGCTCTAAGCCATTCCTGTATTTCTCTACCCTCTATTGATAGTAAAACGTCTTGAAGACTGACGACTCGAGTCAGCAGTTCTCCCTCGTCTGATTCTTCGAGTTCTTCGGCGTAGGCAAATAACTGATTCATAAGTTGAACAAGGTTCTTGTTGTGGTCATAAAAATAAGGCTTCCATTGCTGCAGCTTGGGAATGAATATCTCTGCGCAGTTGAGTGCCTTGACGGGGTCAGACTGGGCAATAAGGTTTAACCATTCGTTAATTTCCTGGAAGTAATCTCGTTTATTGTTACCCTTATTTTGGCTGCTATCCAACGAGTCAATGAACGTTTTAAAAATTGATTCTCTAAAGTGAATGACAGGTTCTGTATCACCCAGCAAGCCAGCAAAATCATCGCTGGCTAATGTTTTTATGTCGTCGCTTTGATTGAAAGCTATAGATAGACCTTTCAGGCATACCTCTGGATGAGAATTGAAATTATCTCTATATGACCAAACATCCAGTGCGCCCTCCCAGGCGCTGTTACTGCTAAGCGACAATAGCTCCTGCAACAACAACGAACTTTTGATTGAGTCCTGTAAACCAGACAACGCCGACAAACGTCCCCAGGTAGCCAGAGATTCTTTATCATGACTCGTTTTCATTTGGGCCAGATAGGGTTCAACTCTCTCGAATTCATTGTTGTAGCTGTAATAGAGAAATGATTCGGCATAAGGCCATAAATCATCGCTTTTTTGCATCACTCGCTCGAATATTTCCCAGGCCAGTGCGGGAGCGTCATTTTTTAGATAAGGTAATCGATGAAGAATCATCTCCTTTACTTCAGAGCACCCTGATTGTGAAAATAACTGTAATGCCGATATGGACAGGTTGGAAATTTCACGTCCAGCTTCGGCAATTTCAGTAACCAGGACCATGACGGCATCTGCTACCTCACTGGTATTCATGTTAATTCCATTATGAATCAGTCCCAGTCTGGTATCACTTGAGTGAAATCTTTCCTCAAATATGAAAGCGAATTCCAGCATTTGGAAAACCAGCCTATCGACAAGGCTGGGATTTTGGATAACATGGGCACAGGCTTTCAGTGCCTTTGCCTTGCTCTTCGTTCGTTGCCAGTGGCCGGAGTGTCTTTCCAACTCGCACAGGAGTTGCTCCGCAAGCCGGTGTTTATCAGGCTGTTCGATGGTTTCCCAGTTTTGGTTGGAGCTGTGATTACTGTATAGGTACTTGAGATGATTCGATATTCCATCAAGGATAGACTGGCGGAAGCCAGTAGATAGATAACGCCAATATTGAGTGAGATAATTGATAAACCGGATGGGTTTTCGGGATGATGCTTCGCTTAATTGCCGTTGAACATCCTCTTCGCCACCAACAAGAAAATCATCAAAACGATCTGGGTAGCCTGAGTAGTGAGCCAGTAGTTTGAGTAGTGCTTCGTCTGAGGTACTGATGATCAGTTCGTAAGAAAATGGTACTCTGATAAAACCTCCTCTACTATTAATTTCCGGCTCACGAATGAGTTTTCCATTGAGCTTTTCATATGAGTCAATAGCATTTTGGCTAGATTCTGTTCGAAGGAAACAGGGGATGGCAGTAATATAGGAGGTTTTTTTTCTATTTATCCACGCTATATTTCCACCGTAGGTGATTTCATCTTGGTACAGCGAAGTTATTATCTTGTTTAATGAGGTTATGGTTTTTTCGCTCAAGTAAACCGATGACCTGCTGATTAACTCTTCGATCTCGAAATAAATTATTGATCTCAACACATTTTCATTAAGTAGCAGGTTTTGGATGATTTCTATATTTCTCTCTGGGTTTGAAGTGATCGCCAGGGTCAAAAAGTATATAACGGATAGGTCTTTGCTTTCAGATAGTAGAAAACGATTTTCTTGCCACCATTGAGTATGATTTTCAGCGTTTACTTTGATTCCATATTCAATGGCATTAAAAATAACATTTACATCATCGTATGGGCTTGTGCCGCGTTCGGAGTGAGTCTTTTCATAGGAGGTATATTCGAGGAAATAGCTGGAGAGACGTGTCTTGCTGTCCCTGTAGTCTTCCAGAAGTATTGCGGCCCATGTATTGACTGTATTGATGGCGAGAGTGAGTAAAGTCGGAGACGTGGCCATTCGGTTTTTCAAAAAATCCTGATTTTTACTTCCGAACTGGTATGGTCGGCAATTCAATTTATTTTCAAACCGGTAGCTGCGTATATGTTCAGGTTGTACCGCGTCAGTGATGTATACCCACAACTCTTGATCGGTCAATACTTCAGCTGCTACGCACCGAGCAACGGTTTCCCCGAGAAAATCCTGATCAGAGTTCAGGTTTTTAAGTAGCTTTAGCACCAGAGGTTTGGCTACGTGTAATTTCTCGGTACCCAAATTGTGTAAGTAGCAAGAGACTTGCCTCGCCAGATTGTCAGTTTTGATCCAGTGGCAACCCAATGCCTCAGTCCAGAGAGCAACAACGGCTTCGGTTGCTTCATTTAACCACTGGCTAATTCGATAGAGATAATCTTCAAGCCCCTCCTGATCTTGAATTTGTTTCAATTCTGGTAACAGGTTCTGCTGCCATAACTGGAACCAGCTGATATGGCTGCTATGGGTGTAAACAACCTGAAAGACATCCTTGTGCTGATTGCGTAAGTCCCGAAGTAATGGCCAATCACTTTGATCAACAGGCTGGTGCGCGTAGGTTTCAGCGACCAGGCGGCGAATATGAAAAGGAAATTGACCGGTTAAAACAGAGCGAATTTGCGCTCTGAAAACTTTCTTCTCCCCCGCAGCGAGCTGGTTAACAAAACTGCGAATACTGGGTCTTACAAAGGGGACGGGAGGTAATGTACTAATAAATTCCTTGAGTGACGTCCCGAATCGAATCGCATTACTGATGACCAGTACATCCAGAAGGGTTTGGTGGCCAAAAGTCAGACCCTTGTCGTGAGTCCTCTGAAGCAAGCCCAGGCTTAATAAGCTTCTCTTAATGGCTTCTGATCCAGAGAATTGTTGATAAGGAATCGACAGTGCTCGGGTCTCCAGCATTCTGCGAGCAGCCTGTTCGATAGCAACCATAGCTTCATCGCCAAGAGCAGGATCATCCGCTACAAAAGTAGCCAGATATTGTTGAGCCAAAGCCTGACTGGTGACGACGTTGAAGCTCCCGGAATGTCGGGCGAGTTCGATATAGAGATCCAGTTCTCTCGGGTTGGTAACGAGCATTTGTGTTGTTTGATCAATAGCGGAGGTATCGATATCGAGGTTGGCAAGAAACGGTTCAATCTGATCCTCCCAATCCAGAGGAGGAATCTTCAGCTCCTGGTCCCAGTCCTTTTCGCTGATTCGCCGGTCATATTGCCGATCAAAGTCTCTACAGGCTGTAATCACCGTGACTTTGGGAATGTTTTTCAGAAGATCTATTTGTGCCAGAAAATAGGACAGAACACTGTGCTCTCGGGAAATCGAGAGCACATCCAGTGAGTCGATAATGACGACAACTCTTGATGACTCGGCCTTTCGGGCTGCTTGCTCGACCCATTGGGTTGATAATCCCTGATGATGCCTCTCTTCAGAGTTCTCTGCTTCGGCAAACTCCCTGGACTGAATAAAGAGGGAAATAAAGCAGTTTTGCTGTTTAGCCCTTTCTTCTAGTATTTGCTGTAGCTGAAGCATCAAACAGGTTTTTCCAGAGCCTGGTTGACCTGTGATCAGTATGGATTTGGCCTTCGCATCAATAGCATCAAGCACTGGTTGCAGTATCGGGTTGCCGAGATGTTGTCCGGCAATATCCGTTTTCCAGCTTCTGCCTATCAGAGACGTTTGTTGAAAGGATTTTCGGACTTCTTGTTCTGAGATCGGAGGCACCAGCATGGCGCCTGATTGGTTCAGTACAGACAGAAGATCATCACGAGTGAGGCGATGCTTACTGGCTGTCACTCTACCATTCGGTACCCGACCACCCAGTTTATCCAGTACCAGCCATATCGATTCGTAGGCAATTTTTGAATTTGAAGCCAGTCTTTCCAGTCGCTCTATTTGAAGCTGTTCATGGCGACTAAAGTCAGCTGGAGTTGTTTCAAAAGTAGTACGTTGCAGCAGATCAAATGGCGTTAGAGATGCCTTGGCATCGGAAATAATCTTGAGAATCGCATCGTAGCTTTTCTGGTGCTCTCTGGTAAGTTGCTGCTCTAGTTGCCTGTCATCTTCGTAGTTGGTTGCGAATTCCTGAAGTTTGGCTATGTCTCCGAACGCACCGCGGGAATAGAAAAACAAAGCCGTGATGGGAGAGCTCGCCAGCTCTTTGGCTGCTTTATCAAGCTCGTCTTTCAAGTCTGCAATGGACCAGGCTTTAAAATCTGGTTGATTCTTTTTGCACTGACAGCAAATCAGAGAGCCATCGACTTTTTTGATAACGATATCATCGACGTCGTGATGAGCAGAGTCGACTTCCAGCCAGTCGATATTGTTGCTGGCCAAAGCATCTAACATCCAATCAAAAGCAACCAGCTTTTGATAGTAATCTCCACGTGTCGATCTTATTCCGGCCAGGCTCATGGCATTCCTTACTGTTACTAGGGTTCAGGTATTTTGCACAATCACATTCAGCTGCAGTTCCAGCGCTGGCAACTCGTCCTGAATAATGCTCCACACCGTATCGTCACAATGCCGGAATAGCCATGGATCAGTCGATGCCGGATGGCACGGTTGCGAGGCCGGTATTGGGCAGACTGCCTCCTGATTGGCTGGTTTGGTACGGCTACCGAATATCGGGAGTGTGAAATTTGCAAAGGGAAACAGCAAGCGCCAGGTTTATATCCCGGTGCGTTGTGCCAGTCGCCCGGCAACAAAATCGATAAAGCAGCGTACTTTGGCGGACATGTGTTTGCGGCTGGGATAGATCAGGTAGATATCAATCACCATCGGTTGGTAGTCGGTAAACAGTTCGATGAGTCGGCCACTGCTGATTTCGTTGGTAAATAGGAATGAGGGCATACAGACGATGCCGTGGCCAGCAAGGCAGAGGGAAATTTCCATTTCCGAGCTGTTGCTGCTGACCCGGCTATTCACTTCGACTTGGATATCTTTGCCGTATTGGTTGCGATAGTGCCAGAGGCGCGGTGTTTTCAAACCGCTGTAGGTGATGCAGTGATGTTCGGCGAGTTCTTCCGGTCGTTGCGGGGTTCCGTATTGTTGCAAATAGGACGGGGCGGCGAGTGTCACGGCCCGTGAGCGCATGACGCGACGGCTGATGAGGCTGGAGTCTTCCAGTTGCGGGGTGGCTCGTATCACAACGTCGAAGCCGTCTGCGACGATGTCGACCTTGAGGTTGTTGAAGTCGATTTCGAGGCCGACCTGCGGGTAATACTGCAAAAAGTCGGAGAATATGCCGCGCATCTGGGCCATGCCAAAGCTGACCGGGCAGCTGACCTTGAGGGTGCCGGCCGGTTGTTGCTGCTGCCCCATCAGGGCATTTTGAGCATTGCTGACGTCTGCGATGATTTGCTGGCATTGCTGGTAGTAGAGTCGGCCTTCGGCGGTCAAGTGCTGTGAGCGGGTGGTGCGGTTGAGCAGGCGGGTGCCGAGACGTTCTTCAAGCCGGGCGATTTCTTTGCTGATATAGGAGGTGGAGTGCCCGGTGTTGTCGGCGGCGCGGGTGAAGCTGCCAGCACTGACTACTTCGGCGAAGATGATGATGCCGTCCAGCAGATGGGCGTTGTAGGTCATGCTGTCTCCTTTTCTCGCTCACGACGTGTTGGCTTTTGACGGCGTGAATAATGGCTTATTGATAGTTGTATGGAAACAATAACTCCACAAAAGCTCTATTAATCAATCTGTGTGGCTAATGTAAGGTATACCTCATCAATCAATCTTCACCTTAAAGGAGCCACCGCATGAAAATATTAGCGTTTGCCGCTACTAACAGCCGTCAGTCCATTAACAAGCAGCTGGTCACTCATGCGGCCAAGCAGCTGCAACAGACCACTGGTGCTGAGTTGGAAATCCTCGATCTGAATGACTTCGAGATGCCGATTTACAGTGTTGACCGTGAACAGGAGTCTGGCATTCCTGAACCGGCTCAGACGTTTTTCAAGAAAGTCGGCGAAGCCGATGCCGTGCTGATCTCGTTTGGTGAGTTTAATGGGTCATTCAGTGTGGCGTATAAAAACGTGTTTGATTGGGCTTCCCGCATCGACCAAAAGGTTTATCAGAACAAGCCAGTGTGTGTAATGGCAACGTCCCCAGGCCCCGGGGGTGCGCAGAGTGTATTGGCGGCAGCGGTGGGGTCTGCGCCGTATTTCGCCATGGACGTGAAAGCGCAATTGTCGGTACCGTCGTTCTACGATAATTTTGATGTTGAGAAAGGTGAGCTGAGCAATGCGGAATTGTCTGCAGCGCTGACCGAGGCGTTGGCGACGCTGGCTTGAGGCCTTGTATGGCCTGATTGCTGTAAATTAAAAAAACCGGCTCTGCCGGTTTTTTTGTGCCTGAAATAGGTTTGCGGATACGGACGGAGGCGGTTCCTACGGGCAAGGCCTATCCTCTCAGGCGACGATACGCATATCCATCTCACTGAGGTGGTTGAGGAACAGCGTGAAAATCTCGCTTTGTTGTGAGGTATTCAGGCGGCCGTGGATATTTTTGCGATGCACCTTGACGGTGCCGACACAGATATTAAGCAGGTCGGCGATGGATTGGGAGCTGTGGCCTTGCAGAATCAGCGCGGTAATCTCTTGTTCGCGGCGGGTCAGTACGCCCTGGCCGAAGGTGCGCAGGGCCTGGGTCAGGGTGCTGCGACTTTTGCCGTTGGGCAAGTATTCGTCGGCGTTGGAAAGCCAGAACTGGCGAATCAGCGCGCTGATCATGGCGCAGTGTTCCTGTAGCCGGTTCATTTCTGCGCGGGTGATGCTGCCGAGGCTGGATTTGCGACCAAGAGACAGGGTGAAGTAGCTGCTTTCTGCCAGCTCGATCACCAGGTTGATCTCGTCGACCAGATCAAATTCCTGATAGCAGTTGTGGAAGTATTCCGTCTGGGTGAAGGAGTCCGGTGCGATGCTGCTGAGGCGGCTCAGGCCGGTAATCTGGCTGCTGCTGGCGTTGTTCTGCAAGGCACTATAGAGCGGGTCGAGCAGGTAACTGTGATGCAGGTAGGTTTCCAGCGCCGGGCTGGGTTCGCTGGTCTCGGTGTATACCAGCGTTGGCTTGGCACCGGGAACAAACACCAGCATCAGGCAGGTGTCGAAATGCGCCAGCGTCGCCAGGTAATCGGCCAGTTCTTTCGGAAAACTGGTCAGGCGAATATGGTCGACCAGACTGGCCAAGGCTTTGGTTGCGATGATATCGGCCATCAGAGTGCTCCGGCTTGTTGGGCGCTGGTGAGGGTCAGGTCGAGGCAGGTACGGATTTTCTGGCACAGCTCGTTGATCTCGGTTTTGCTGATGATCAGCGGCGGTGACAACACCATACGGCTGCCGACGGCGCGCATGATCAGGCCATTGGCAAAACAGTGGTCGCGGCAGATCATGCCGATGTCGAGGCTGGACGGGAACAGGGTTTTTGTGGCTTTGTCCTGCACCAGAGCGATACCGGCTACCAGACCAACGCCATCAATCTGGCCCACTAACGGGTGGTCGGCGAGGCTTTCACGCAGGGCTTTCTGGAAGTAGGGGCCGGTGCTGTCGCGTACCTGCTCAACAATGCCTTCGGTTTTCATTATTTCGATGGTTTTCAGCGCCACGGCGGCGGCCACCGGATGACCGGAATAGGTAAAGCCGTGGTTAAAGTCGTTATCGTGCTCCATCAGGGCGTTGCTGATGCGATCCCCGACCGCCACGGCGGCGATGGGCAGATAGCCTGAGGACAAACCCTTGGCCATCGAAATAATGTCGGGCTGGATATTGAAGGTATTGCTGCCGAACCAGTTGCCGGTACGTCCAAAACCACAAATGACTTCATCCACTGCCAGCAGAATGTCGTACTGGCGGCAAATACGCTGGATTTCTGGCCAGTAGCTGGCGGGTGGCACGATCACGCCACCGGCTCCCTGGATTGGCTCCGCTACAAACGCGGCAACGTTGTCGGGGCCAACGGCGAGAATTTTTTCTTCCAGCGCCCGTGCAGCCGTCAGACCAAATGCCTCTTCGCTTTGATCTCCGCCTTCGCCATACCAGTAAGGCTGTCGGATGCGCTCGATGTTCGGTACCAGCGGGCCACCCTGTTGGTGCATGCCGCTCATGCCGCCGAGGCTGGTGCCGCCGATGGTGCTGCCGTGGTAAGCGTTGTCACGGCTGATCAGAATATTACGCCATGGTTTGCCCTTGATGGCCCAGTAGTGGCGGGTCAGCCGCATTAGGGTATCAATGGCTTCCGAGCCGGAGCTGGCAAAAAAGATCCGGTTGAGGTCGCCGGGCGTCACACTGGCGATGGCTTCTGCCAGCTGGGCCACCGGGCCATGAGTGGTCTGGAAGAAGGTGTTGTAATACGGCAGCGTGCGCATTTGTTGTTCGGCGACCGCTGCCAGTTCTTCACGGCCATAGCCCAGGTTCACACACCACAGACCTGCCATTCCATCCAGAATCTTGTTGCCCTGATCATCCCAGATGTACACACCATCGGCGTGTGTGATCACCCGTGCGCCCTTGTTATTGAGGCGGGTGGCGTTGCTGAACGGATGCAGATGGAAGCGGGCATCGGTTTGCTGCAAGGATGAGTGGCTGGCGGAAGCAGTAGTGGAGTCGTGTTTCATGGCGCTGACCGTGTTTTAAAATGTGATCACAATTTTGTGATCACAAAATGATTTGGTCAAGGGCTGTACAAAAGCACTGGCCTGAAATGACCAATCGTCCAGATTGTCTGTCAGCGTGCCGGGTGATACCGGGCTGGTCATGATCTGTGAGGGAATTAACATTACCGGGCAAACAAGCCGCAACAAGTGTCCGTCGGCGGCCCCTAACCCAGCAGTTGTTGCAGCTGCTCCGGCGATGAAGCAAAGGCGCAGCCGTCACGAATATCGGCGCTGATGGCCATTTGCAGGGCCAGGGAGTCGCGCTCACGAATGGCGCTGATGGCTTCCTTGTGGCGATCGACCTGGTAATAATCGTCGAGGTTTTCGATGGCTACCTGCATAAAGGGCGCAAGTTGCAGCCACAGGCTTTCGATCAGCGACTGGGTCACCTGATGCGGGCTGGCGGTGTACAGCAGGCGGTGAAACTCCTGGTTGTAACGGGTCACATCGTGGCCGTTGCCGTGCTCGGTGGCGATGTCGATGCGGTGATCGAGGTCTTCGAGTTGTGCCAAGCGCGCTTCGTCGATATAGGGCATGGCGCGGACGGCACTGTGGGTTTCAAGGCAGATGCGGGCTTCGACCAGTTCGGCAAATTTCATCGCCGTCATTTTGGGCACCATCACGCGCCGGTTTCCCTGAATCTCCAGTGCGCCTTCAGCAGACAATTGCCGCAGGGCCTCCCGGATTGGCATCGGCGAAACATCCAGCAATGTGGCCAGTTCCCGAATTGTCAGTGCCCGTCCTGGTGGTATTTTGCCCAGTAATACCGCTTGCCGCAGAGTGCTGTATACCCACTGGGTGATAGTTACAGCGCTGTGGCGCTCAGTTAGGGTGAGATCAATCGGGGTGTGTTTATCCATGCTGATAGCGCTCTTTCTGCTGGTTATACCGGTGTTTTTTACTTGCCTGTCATCGAATATGTGATCACAATTCAGACATTCAAGCACAACACGGGCGTGTCAGCCAGAGTGTTTATGACCCCTCCTTTTCTTGTGCTCCTTCATGACCAGGTGTTCCATGCAAAATGATTTTGATCTTTTTATCGTCGATCTGAACGGCAACCTGCGAGGCAAACGCCTGTTAGGCAGCTCGCTGGAAAAAGTTTATGAAGAGGGCGTCAAGCTGCCACGCTCTGTTATCGGTGTCGATTTCTGGGGCGGCGATGTGCCAGATAACGGACTGGTTTTTGAAACCGGTGATAACGATGGCATCTGTGTGCCGGTGCAAGAAAAACCGACTCCGGTGCCCTGGGCCGGTCAGGAGCGTCATCAACTACAAGCGATGATGATGAACCCGGATTACTCGCCGTTTAATGTCGATCCGCGTCAGGTATTAAAAAATATCGTCGACCGTTTCCATGAGCAGGGCTGGTATCCGGTGATGGCAACGGAGCTGGAATTTTATCTGATGGATGGTGACTCGGAAGAAGTACAGCGTCCGCGGCCGCCGGTGCTGGACCGGGGTCATGGCCGTCGCCTCAATACCACCGATGCCTATTCGATCGAAGATGTGGATGGTCTGGAATCGTTTTTTGCCGAAGTCCGTGCCGCCTGTGATGTGCAGGGCGTACTGGCCGATACCATTATTTCCGAGCTGGGGCCGGGCCAGTTTGAGATCAACCTCAAACACGTGTCCGACCCGCTTAACGCCGGGGATCAGTCGATCTGGTTCAAACGCCTGGTCAAGGGGATTGCCCGCAAGCACGGTTACACCTCGACCTTTATGGCCAAGCCATACGCGGAACACTCAGGCAACGGCTTCCATGTGCATTTCAGCCTGCTCGATAAAGACGGCAATAACCTGTTCGACAACGGTGGCGAAGAAGGCACCGAGATGCTGACCCAGGCGATTGCCGGTCTGTTGCAATTGATGCCCAGCTCAATGCTGATGTTCGCACCGCATCTGAACTCCTATCGCCGCTTTCAGGATGGCTCGCACGCGCCGGTTTTTGCGTGCTGGGGTTATGAAAACCGCACCACCGCGGTTCGAGTACCGGAAGGCGACCCGGAAGCACGGCGTCTGGAGCATCGGGTATCCGGTGCGGATGCCAACCCGTATCTGGTGCTGGCGGCTGTTTTGGCCGGCGCTTTGTATGGCTTGAACAACAAGCTGACCCCGCCGGAACCCATGGAAGGTGATGCCTATGCCGATTCTGATGAGTCCACCCGCTTGCCGTATCGCTGGGATGACGCCATCAAGGCACTGGACAAGAGTGCGGTGATACGGGAGTACCTGGGAGACGAATTTGTGGATGTGTTTTGTGCCATCAAGCGTCAGGAAATTACGGAACTGAACAGCCGTATTTCTGATATTGAATACGAGTCTTACCTGGGCCTGTTGTAGGGGCGGCGTATTCCGACCGACTTTTGCCGGCTTTTCGCTGTCGCACCCGCCGTTTTTGGTCAGTCGTTCTCGTCAGTCACCATCGCGTGATTGACGGGGCGACTCCCATAACACCTATTCCCACAACACCGATTGCCATAACACCGATTACCATAACACCACGTCCATTACCCCGTTTTGCCCATCAGGGAAGGATTTATTCTGCCCACCGATTGGGCTTTTCTTGATTTATAGCAGCCTGTTTGTGCCGCCTGCCTGATATACAGTCCGCCGCTTAATCGACGTATCAAGGAGGAACGTATGCGGAAGTTGGCAGCATCCATATGTGCACTGACCATAGCATCCAGCGCCTGGGGCGCAGACAAGGAGCTGAATATCTATAACTGGGATGATTATATCTACCCGGAAGCGGTTGCTGAATTCGAGCAGCAAACCGGTATCAAAGTGAATTACGACGTTTACGAAACAGACCAGACCCTGGATGACGTGCTCAAGGCAGGCAACAGCGGTTATGACCTTGTGGTACCGTCTGGTCTCTTTCTGGAACGGCAAATCCAGGCCGGGTTACATGCGCCAATCGACCGGAGCAAGCTGGATAACTACAACAACCTCGATCGGGTGCTATTGGCCAAGGTCTCATCCTACGATGAAGGTAATACCCACGGAGTCCCCTGGGCCTGGGGCACCATCGGGTTAGGCTACAACGTCGATATGATCCGCGAGCGGCTGGGGGATATGCCCACCAATACCCTGGATCTGATCTTCAACCCCGCCATCACCGCCAAGCTGAAAGACTGTGGCATTGGTGTGCTGGACTCGCCCTCCGACGTGATCGCCATCGCCCTGAACTACAAAGGCATCATGCCGGACTCCGAAAGTACCCGGCACCTGAAAAAAGTAGAACAGATGCTACTGGCCAATCGGGACAACTACCGTTATATCCATGCCTCCCAATACACAGAAGATCTCGCTAACGGCGATATCTGTCTGGCACTGGGTTACAACGGCGATATTCTGCAATCCCAAATCAATGCCGAAGAAGCGGGTAACGGGGTTAACGTGGCGTATGAAATTCCTCAGGAAGGCACCGCGATCTGGTTTGATCTGATGGCTATTCCGGCGGATGCCGCAAACAAGGAAGCGGCTTATCAGTTTATCGATTTTATTCTGCAGCCAGAAACGGCTGCGCGCATTTCCAACCATGTTTATTACGCGGTCCCCAATCGAGCGGCAGCCCCTTTTCTGGATAAGGACGTGAGCAGTAACGAAGGGGTGTATCCGGTCTCGAGCTTGAAATCCAACCTGTTTTCTCTGAGAGCCCATAGTGACAAGTTCAATCGTGTACTGGAGAGCACCTGGACAAACATCAAGAGCGGCATTTAACTCGCCGGTAGCCGGCTTTGTTTTATGCGCTGCTGTTGTGCGGCCGCTGCAAGGCGGCTTTGTTTTTCTGTTCTTGTTCTTGTAGCTGTTTGCAGCGCCGTTTTTTACACCTGTTTTCCCCCATTTCACTGCCGCGACTTGCCGGTCGCCGCCAGCCTGTTTTTCCTGATCGATTGACGGTCGCTATCAAGATTGCCCAAGCGCGATAACCTGCCAACCAGCCGGGCTGCGGACACGTTGTCCATAATGTGAACATTGTCGGTCGGCTTGTACCTGTGGTAAGCCATTCATGTGTCTGTAACGCTTGATTTTACTGGCCTGCGCCCGGCATCTGGGGGATATAGCCCCTGGGGGGTATGGGAATGCCTGAGCGGCATCCGTAGCGTGACGATCAAGCTTGATCGATAACGTCTTATTTCTGGAGAAACGTATGCTCAAACTGTCTGCTCTGATGGCCTCTGTATGTGCGCTGACGGCCGCATCCAGCGTATTGGCCGCTGATAACAAGGAATTGAATATCTATAACTGGTCGGACTACATTTACCCGGAAGCGGTGTCTGAGTTTGAACAGAAAACCGGCATCAAGGTGAACTACGACGTTTACGACTCCAACGAAGTGCTGGAGGCCAAGTTGATGACCGGCAGCAGCGGTTATGATTTGGTGATTCCAACCGGAGCGTTTCTGGAGCGTCAGATCCAGGCTGGTATCTACACCACCATCGACAGCAGCAAACTGAGTAACTACGGCAACCTCGACAGCACCTTGCTGGAAAAAGTCGCCCGTCACGACGCCAACAATGCCCACAGCGTGCCATGGGCCTGGGGCACCATTGGACTGGGTTACAACGTGGAAATGATCAAGGCGCGACTGGGTGATATGCCCGCCGATACCCTCGACCTGATCTTTGACCCCAAAATCTCTGCCAAACTGCAAGACTGTGGTATTGGTATTCTGGACTCCCCGGCAGAAGTGATGTCGATTGCCCTCAACTACGCCGGTCTTGATCCTAACTCAGAAAGCAAAAGCGACCTCGGCAAAGCCGAAGCCCTGATGAAAGCCAACCGTGACAACTACCGCTATTTCCACTCCAGCCAGTACATTTCTGATCTGGCCAATGGTGAAATCTGCGTAGCCTTGGGTTACAACGGCGACATTCTGCAATCCCAGAGCCGTGCTGAAGAAGCCGGGCAGGGCGTAGAAGTGACCTATGCGATTCCAAAAGAAGGCACGCTGGTATGGTTTGACCTGATGGCCATTCCTGCCGATGCACCCCATAAAGACGCGGCTTACCAGTTTATCAACTTCGTTCTGGAGCCAAAAACAGCCGCTGGTATCTCTAACTATGTGTATTACGCCGTACCCAACACCGCCGCCGAGCCATTGTTGAACGAAGACGTGATCGGCAACCCAGGGATCTACCCCAGTGCCGAAGTAAAAGCCAAGCTGTTTACCCAGCAAGCCCACAGCGCCAAATTTGATCGCATACTGAACCGCGCCTGGTCAAATGTAAAAACCGGCCGTTAATTGATCGTCGCATCAGTCGGGCAGAACGCCCGGCGGTGTTACCATTCCTGAGGGGGGACTGTCCCCCCATCTCACTGGTAGCCAGGTTATGACAAGCGCAAAATCTCCCGTTTCGAATAAGAATCCGCTTACCGCGCCAGCTCCCGATTTATGGCGTGATCCGGATGCCCGACCGTTTGTGTTTTTTGATGGGGTCACCAAAACATTTGATGACTTTACCGCTGTGGATAACATCAGCCTGAAAATCTACAAGCGCGAGCTGTTTTGTTTACTGGGTGGTTCTGGCTCCGGCAAAAGCACCCTGCTGCGGATGCTGGCCGGATTTGAACAGCCGACCCAGGGCCGCATCCTGATAGACGATGTGGATATGGCTGGCATTCAGCCCTGGAACCGTCCGGTTAATATGATGTTCCAGTCGTATGCACTGTTTCCGCACCTGACAGTAGAAAAGAACATTGCCTTTGGCCTCAAGCGCCAGCGGCTGGCCGATGTCGACATCAAACGTCGTGTTGCCGATATGCTCGACATGGTACAGCTGGGCCATCTGGGCAAGCGCAAGCCGCATCAACTGTCTGGTGGTCAGCGTCAACGGGTAGCACTGGCGCGCTCGCTGGTCAAACGCCCCAAGCTGCTGCTGCTGGATGAACCGCTGGGAGCGCTGGATAAAAAACTGCGCGAAGAAACCCAGTTTGAACTGATCAACATCCAGGAAGAACTGGGCGTCACCTTTGTGGTGGTGACCCACGACCAGGAAGAAGCCATGACCCTGGCAACCCGCATCGGCGTGATGAACCAGGGCAATATCGTCCAGGTGGGCGAACCCCACGATATTTATGAATACCCCAACAGCCGGTTTGTGGCCCGCTTTATTGGCTCGGTCAACCTGCTGAATGGACGCGTAACCGAAGACGAGCCAGACCGGGTGCGTATCCGCTGCAACGATTTTGAACCACCGGTCTACCTCAACCACGGCATCAGCTGCGCCCCCAACCAGGAAGTGTGTGTTGCCATTCGGCCCGAAAAAATGCTGATCAGCCATGAGCCGCCAGCACAGACCGACAACACCTGCTCCGGGGTGATCGAAGACATCGCCTATATGGGCAGCCTGTCGGTCTTCCGTGTGCGCCTCGACAGCGGTAAAGAACTCCGCGTTACCCAGCCCAATATCTCCCGCGACAGTGGTGCCCGCTTTACCTGGAATGAACGGGTGCATCTGTACTGGGATGTGGACAGCGCCGTCGTACTGACCAGCTGAGAGAGGATACTTTTTATGAGTCAAGCCAAGGGCGATACCGCTGCCCACTCGCGGTTGCAACGGGTGTTGCACAAGCTGCCACTAAAACGGATCAACTGGGGTCGCCAGCTGGTGATCTCGATGCCGTTTGTATGGCTGGCGGTGTTCTTTTTTGTGCCGTTTCTGGTGGTGTTCAAAATCTCACTTTCTGAAACCGCCATTGCCATTCCGCCGTATACCGCCCTGATCGAGCTGGAAGACGCGCTGCTCAATATCAAGCTGAACCTCGGCAACTACCTGTTTTTGTGGGAAGACTCCTTTTATCTGGAGGCGTACCTGAGTTCGATCCGCATTGCTGGCGTCTCGACCTTGCTGGCACTGATCATCGGCTTCCCGATGGCTTACCTGATTGCCCGTAGCGAATCCCGCACCCGCACCATCTTGCTGGCGCTGGTTATTTTGCCTTTCTGGACATCATTCCTGCTGCGGGTTTACGCCTGGGTCGGATTACTGAAAAAAAACGGCCTGGTTAACGATATCCTGATTAACCTCGGCATCGTCAGCGAACCGATCCAGATGCTGCAAACCGATTTTGCCGTCTACATTGGCATCGTTTACACCTACCTGCCGTTTATGATCTTGCCGCTGTATACCGCGCTGGAAAAAATGGACATGTCATTGCTGGAAGCCGCTGAAGACCTGGGCTGTCGGCCGTTCCAGAGTTTCTTTCTGGTGACCATTCCGCTGGCCATGCCGGGCATTCTGGCAGGCTGCACCCTGGTGTTTATTCCCGCGGTGGGGGAATACGTGATCCCCACATTGCTGGGTGGCTCCGATACCCTGATGATTGGCCGGGTACTGTGGGATGAATTCTCACTCAACCGCGACTGGCCCATGGCCTCCGCCGTTGCCACCGTGATGCTGGTGGTACTGGTGCTACCCATTATGCTGCTGCGCAACCGCAAGGAGGCTGAATAATGGCCGTGCAACGTCGTTCCTGGTTTTTATATACCTCCTCGGCACTGGGGTTCCTGTTTCTCTACGTGCCGATAATTTCACTGATCATCTACAGCTTTAACAAATCCAAACTGGTGACCGTTTGGGGCGGCTGGTCGTTCAAGTGGTATGGCGAACTGTTCCAGAACGAGCAGATTCTCAGCGCCGCCTGGCTCAGTATCAAAATTGCGTTTATCTCCGCCTCGCTGGCAGTGGTATTCGGCACCATGGCTGGTTTTGCCCTCAGCCGGATGGGGCGCTTTCGCGGCAAGATGCTGCTGTCGGGCTGGATCTCGGCACCACTGATCATGCCCGAAGTGATTACCGGCCTATCGTTACTGCTGCTGTTTGTCGCCATGGAAGACCTGTTTGGCTGGCCTGCCGGACGGGGCACCCTGACCATTATTCTGGCCCATACCACCTTCTGCATGGCCTATGTGGCGGTGGTGGTGCAAGCCCGCATGGCAGACTTTGATACCTCGCTGGAAGAAGCCGCAATGGACCTGGGCGCCAAACCCTCCTCGCTGTTTTTTCTGGTGACCCTGCCATTAATTGCACCGGCGATCTTATCAGGCTGGCTGCTGTCGTTTACCCTGTCGCTCGACGACCTGGTGATCGCCAGCTTTGTCTCCGGGCCTGGGGACAGCACCTTGCCGATGGTCATCTTCTCCAAGGTACGCCTGGGTGTGACCCCGGAAGTCAACGCCCTGGCCACCCTGATGATCCTGATTGTTGCCGTGGGCGTTGTCGTGGCCATGTTACAAATGCGAAAGCGGCCCAAGCCGTAATACCTGCCGCCAACCGGCAGCCGCATAACGCATCACGGTGCGTTATGCGTACCCTATGACCGTTAACAACGAGCACTTTATGAAAATCGGTATTCTGGTCACCGGGCTCACCCCGGATACCCTCATCGACCAATACGGCAGCTACGCCGATATGTTTCAGCGCCTGTTCCAACCCCATAACCCCGGCTTTGAATACACCGTTTACAGCGTCAGCCGGGGCGACTTCCCGGCGGCGGCAAACGACTGCGACGGCTGGGTAATTACCGGCTCCAGACACAGCGTTTACGAAGAACTGGACTGGATTGTCCAGCTCAAGGATTTTGTCCGCCAGATTGCTGATTCCGAACGACCGTTAGTCGGGATTTGTTTTGGTCACCAACTGATTGCCGAAGCACTTGGCGGCAAGGTCGAAAGATACCACGGCGGCTGGGGTCTCGGAGTCAACACCTACCAGCTCGACAACGGCTTTGCCCAACAGCTCGAACAAGCCACCGGGCACGCACCACAAACACTCAGCATCAACGCCGTGCATCAGGACCAGGTGACCATTCTGCCCGCCAGTGCCACCGTACTGGCGCATTCCGACTTCTGCCGCTATGCCGTTCTGGGCTACTTCAACAACCGCATCGTCAGCCTGCAACCGCACCCGGAATTCACCCTCGACTTTGAAGACGCCCTGCTCACCGACCGGGGAGGCAAAGGCATCCCGCTGCAAGACACCGAACAAGGACTGATCAGCGTTCGTCAACCCGACGCTTGCCTGGATTCCCCAGTGATCGCAGGCTGGCTGGTGGCTGTGTTGCAGCAACAATAAAACAGCTGCAACAATAAACAGCCGCAGGGACGCCGTCCGGGGTTGTCCCCGTAGCGGCGATCCGCGTCATTCCGGGCTTGCCCCGGAATCCTCCGCACGACCGTAGAGACGCTCGCTATGGCTGTCCGCAACGGCGGTGTGGGTGCTCTTAATCCCTTTTAATTCAGGGTTGGTTTTCTACGAATGCATTGCTGAGCCTGAACAGTTCCCGGCAGTCTTAATCCCTTTTAATTCAGGGTTGGTTTTCTACAAGAGCTGCAGGAAGAAATCAGTCGAGCGGACAGGTCTTAATCCCTTTTAATTCAGGGTTGGTTTTCTACAGAAGCTGAAACGCGGCCACAACTCAAAATATGCGGTCTTAATCCCTTTTAATTCAGGGTTGGTTTTCTACTTTTTATGATAAATAGCTAAAAATATCTATTTAGTCTTAATCCATTTTAATTCAGGGTTGGTTTTCTACCTGCTTTGCCGTTTGCATACAAGCCGCCCAGGTCTTAATCCCTTTTAATTCAGGGTTGGTTTTCTACTTTTTCTCTCTTGTCAATGTACTGCTGTATCCACTGTCTTAATCCCTTTTAATTCAGGGTTGGTTTTCTACCATCCGGGAATACACAGAAGCGTATGCCGAAGTGTCTTAATCCCTTTTAATTCAGGGTTGGTTTTCTACTTTTTATGATAAATAGCTAAAAATATCTATTTAGTCTTAATCCCTTTTAATTCAGGGTTGGTTTTCTACGCTCACTGTTCAGCTCTACAGAGTTGGACGAAGTCTTAATCCCTTTTAATTCAGGGTTGGTTTTCTACCGCCAGAACCAGGATTGTTTGGCGACTTCATTTGGTCTTAATCCCTTTTAATTCAGGGTTGGTTTTCTACCTGCTTTGCCGTTTGCATACAAGCCGTCCAGGTCTTAATCCCTTTTAATTCAGGGTTGGTTTTCTACTTTTTCTCTCTTGTCAATGTACTGCTGTATCCACTGTCTTAATCCCTTTTAATTCAGGGTTGGTTTTCTACCAATGGCAGAAATAGATGAGGCGCTGTCGTTTGTGTCTTAATCCCTTTTAATTCAGGGTTGGTTTTCTACCTCAGCAAAGACGGCGAACTGGTTGCAAAGGCGTCTTAATCCCTTTTAATTCAGGGTTGGTTTTCTACTGGGACGACTACAATGCCATGGATATTGAAACATGTCTTAATCCCTTTTAATTCAGGGTTGGTTTTCTACGTTCCCGATGGGCTGCCCCAGGCTGATGACGGTCTTAATCCCTTTTAATTCAGGGTTGGTTTTCTACGTGAAAAGTACCCACAATTCCACGTTATCAAAGGAGTCTTAATCCCTTTTAATTCAGGGTTGGTTTTCTACGTTATGAAAACAATTATTGATTTGCGCAGTCATGTCTTAATCCCTTTTAATTCAGGGTTGGTTTTCTACGTGACAGGGTCAAGATAACAGTCGGGCCTTTGGTCTTAATCCCTTTTAATTCAGGGTTGGTTTTCTACAAAGGCGCTATTAAATAAATACAATATAAACCAAGTCTTAATCCCTTTTAATTCAGGGTTGGTTTTCTACATCGCAAGCAGTTACAGATTACGTAGAAAAAGTGTCTTAATCCCTTTTAATTCAGGGTTGGTTTTCTACGATACACGCTAATGGTGTCGGACGAAGATCACAAGTCTTAATCCCTTTTAATTCAGGGTTGGTTTTCTACGAAGCTGCAAAACTTATTAAGTCAAACTATGTGTCTTAATCCCTTTTAATTCAGGGTTGGTTTTCTACTAAGGTCAAAGTCACTGTCGGCCCACTGCGCCTTGGTCTTAATCCCTTTTAATTCAGGGTTGGTTTTCTACGGTATAATATCAACGGCAATCCATCTTATGTCTAGTCTTAATCCCTTTTAATTCAGGGTTGGTTTTCTACCCCTTGATCTGAAAAATACTTATAAAACAATGGCTTGCCAAGGGGGTTGCAAAAATCACCGCATTTGCAAAAGTTGACTGATTTTTAAACAGCATCAGGTGGCCGAAGCCCCTCTTCTTTTCCTTCATCAGAGCACTTTACCCGGTTGTGGCGGCAAAGTCAGCATGATGTTGGGTAAAAGCTTTTGTCGTCACTGCGGGCCGTGCTGGCGGCCAAGATGTCGGCATCACAACATGATCACAACAGCGCGATCATTACGATACATACGATCACAGAATCGGGAGAGAGGCGATGGCGGTACGGAAGTTGTATTTGGCTGCTTACGATATTCGTGATCCACGGCGTTTGCGCAAGTCACTGAATTAGTGGCGGTCTCTCTGTAGAAGTGGCGCTTGTTTTTCCGGTTGGTCGTTATTGTTGATTGTTGTGGCCCGGTATTCGACCCAATGGGCTTTGAGTTGCTCCAGCTGTTCTGCTGTGAGTTCTGTTCCTCGCTGTGTTTCTGGCAAATTCATTTCCAAGTGAAAATAACGTGCTCCCCGCTTGTTGGCGGCGGCGATCAAAGGGATGGGCAAGGTGCCATATATCAGGTCGCCAGCCCGGATCTGGGTGATGGCCAGGTGGTTGCAATGTTGGTCGTAGGGCAGTTGCTGTTGGTTGGCCCAATTGAGGGCACCGGGGTGCCGGGTAATCAGCCATATGGTCATGATGTTGTGTCCTGATGAATATAGTGGATTTGTTCTGGCTTCAGGCGAAGTTGATAACCGGCTTTTTTGTGGTGTTTTTTTCGGCTGTTGGTGTGGCTGTTATCGACGCTGCTGTCGATGCCGATGCCTGCAATGGGAGCTGGTATCAGGGCCTGGCAGAGGTTGGCGGGCAGTCGGGTGGTGAATTGTCGTTTTAGCCGGTCGAGCAGGTTGTCGAATTGCCCGGCGGTGAGGCCTTGATGCTTTTGCAGGCTTTCCAGTGTTTTGACGGGCAGTTGTTTGTTCAGCAGTGGCAGGTAGAAGTCGTCTTCCAGCAGCCGGGTGGCCAGGGTTTCACAGCTGTCGCGGTGGAGGGTGTCGAGTCGCAGGGTCTTTGGATGTGGCAGTAACCGATACAGTCTTTGCAGCAGTTGTTTGCCCAGCAGTGCCTGTTCTTTTTGCTGTTCTTGCTGGTTGTCGCCGGTAGGGCGGGTGAGGTCGTTTTCCTGTTCGCGGGTGGCGTCGATAATCATAAGGTAAAACGCATATCGCAGCAGGTTGTGGCCAAGTGATAGTTGTAATACCTGGCTGTTGCGGCTGGCGTCGATCAGCCGGATGTTGGCTTGGGTTTCGTCGATGTCGAGTCGCAGGTTGCCGGGGCTGTCACCGAGGTTGATCATGCGGGTCAGTTGCCGGTAGCTGAGGCCTTCGCTTTCACCGGACTGGAGCAGGTCGTTGATTTGGGTTCGCTGGCGTACAAAGGGGATATCGGCCAGAGTGACCTGGGCCAGGCTGGCATCCAGTGGGTTTGTGTCGCCGTTGCGCTGAGCCAGTGGCTGGGGGGTGGCGGTCGGGTAGTAAAAATCGGCCCGTCCTTCGTAGGCTTCGCTGACCAGTACGTGGGATAGCTGGTCTTGCGGGCGGCCAAACAGGCTCATGGCGTATCCCAGGTAAAACGTCATGGTTTTGCGACCTCCGGCAATGGAGGCATGGATGGCCAGTTCGGGGTCGGCGGTGCGGTTGCGTACGGTGTGGGTGATGAAGTCGGCCAGGGCTTCGTGGTCTTCGAGGGAGCGGGCATCGTCCACCGGTGTACCGTGGGCATTGGGGACAACCTGTATTTGTTCTGCGGTCAGTGGGATGCAGGGTCGCCCGAGTTGTTGTGCCAGTGCTTGCAGGTGGCCGTCGGTGATCAGTCCTTGCCAAACGCGATCACGGCCTTTGGCGGTGGTGATGAGGCAGAGTTCGTCCGGCCATTGGTTGTGTTGGTGATGCAGGGCGTAGAGGGTTTCGGTGATAACCTGGGGTGACATGCCGGTAACGGCGAGGAGCAGCTGTTTCATTGGGTTATTTCGCATCCAGCCAATGGCCTTGTTTTATCCAGCATTCCAGTTGTTTTCTCAGGGTTTTTAGCTCTCCGGCTTCACAGGTGCGCAGATCCATGCTGCGCGCGCGGGCACGGCTGTTGACGGTGCGTTTTTCGCGGGTTTCACGTTCCAGGGGTTGGGATGAGATCAGCAATCCTTCTGCCATGATGCCGCCGGTTTTGTCAGCCAATATAGCCAGTTTGTTGATGGTGTCTTGGTCTTTGCCGTCACGGGCCAGGTTGCCGGTTTTACATTCGATGAGTAGCAGGCGGTTTTTGGCGACCAGCATGACGTCGGCTTCATTGCGAATGTCGGCCTTGCGGTTGCTGTCGTCGGTAACGACGACGCTGATTCCGAGGTGTCCGCTATCTAGCCCGGCGTCGCGAGCGCAATGCCAGGCGTATTCTTCCAGCCAGCCACCACTAAGATAACGGGCAGTATCTTCCTGGGCGGGCCGCCAGTGGCTGGTATTGTTTCCCCAGTCGAGTACGCCAGCTTGTTGTAGCTCTTTTAATGCGATCCGCCAGGGGCCTTTGGGGTTGTTCTTCAGATTGAATGGGCGACTGCTGTATTCCTGCTGACTGTCGTTGGCATAGTTGTAATTAAGTTGGCTGATCAGGACTGCCAGTTCGTCGGCATGGTCGGCCAGGTATTTGGTGGCTTTTTTGCGTTGAATGGCTCGTTCTATCCAGATTGTGTCGGTGTCTTGTTGATTACGGAGCGTCAGCCCGGCGGCTTTCAGGCACAGTGGCAAGTTGAGCACGGCTTGCATGGGTTCGACGCCCATACGGTTGTGATTCAGAAATTCGATCTGTTGGTGTTTGGTGTCGGTATAGAACAGGGCGTTGTCGTAGCTGTCCAGTGCCATCATGGTGCCCAGACTCATCAGCTTGTTGCCGCCGGTGAGGTTAACCGACAGAGTGGCAGCAGGGTGTTGCTGTTTGAGTTGGTTACCGAGTTGCTCAACAAAGTTGATGATTTGTTCATAGCCCTGATCTGGCATGTGCTCGAAGCAGTCGATCTGATCTTGTTGCCAGCCCGCGATGTGTAACGTTTCTAAAAAGCCGGGCAGTTTGGGTGCTAGTTCATCTGAAACCAGTAGCGCAATTCGATCTGGCTTGTATTGCAGCAGTGGAATCAGGTTAGCCAGGGGTTGGCCGGTCAGTATGCAAATCTGGATATTCATTCGTTGGTTGCTTCCTGTATGGCCTGATTGTGTGATGGGGATGGTTGCTGTGTTGGCAAGTGGCAGTGGTATTGCCCTAATCCAAAACTGGCGTGTTTGCCCAGGTGTGTCCATTGGCCTGCAATCAGCAGCGGCCAGACCGGTGCCAGCTTGCCGCTCAGGGTTATTTGTCCGATCAAGCCACCCAGCTGCATGGTTTGTTGTTGGCGGTTGGAGTAGCGAGTCCATTCCTGCCAGTGGACTTGTTCGTCAAGTTTGATGGTGTTGGCCAGTGCTGTCAGGCGTTTGAAGTCGATCTCGGACGCGGTTCGACTGGGGTTGCTGGTGGTTAGCATATGGTAACGCCGGGCCAGTGCCATCAGCAGTGGGTAGGCACTGAGGCTGTTTTTACGCACCGGTTTGCCCTGGTGTTTCAGGTACACGGGGGTGTGCAGTTGCAATACGACCTGTTCGGGCACCGGTGGCAGCTCGGCCTGACTGGGTTGCCAATGACCAATCTGGTCGCCCGGACGGTAGCAGGGCTGGTCATCGTTATCGCAGTAAACGGCGATCAGTCTGGCGGGCGTGTTGTGCTTGCCTAATCCCCGTTCCAGCGCTTGTTGCCAGGCCAGTAGAATCAGTGGCAGTTGGGCCAGCCCGTAACCAAACAACACCATATGAAAGGTGAAGATTTCACCGGCCTTGAGCCAGCGATAACCGGATTGGGGTGGTTCGATAACATAGCGGTTGGTATGTAGCTGGCCCGCGCTGTTTTCGTACACCTGTGTGTAGGGGCAGGTGTTGATGAGCGGGCAGTCGCTACAGCCTGGCTGCCGGGTCATGCAGGACAGTCGTCGAAACGCATGACCAAACGCACCGCGCAGCATGGAACCAGCGTAGTCGGGCAGTTTGAAGTCGGCCGTGGGGGCGACGTCAAAACGGAAGCGGGCGTATTGTAGCGGTGGCAAGGTCAGGGCAGGTTCGGTCATCAGGCGTCCTTGAGCATATCCCAGAGTTTTTTGGCGGCTTTGGCTTTTTTACGGTTGATGCCCAACAGGGTGAAGATGTCTGTGGTCAGCTCCCGTGCCTGAGCCTTGTTTGTATTGTTCCAGTTGGTTGCTGCCGCAACCAGGACTCTCAGTTCTTCGTAGAGTGGGTTCCCCGGCCCTCTGCCTTGCAGTTGTTGGCTGTTGGCCAGTGTGTGGCGCAGCTGCGCTAACAGGCGTTGCTCTTCGCTCATGTTGGCGAGTTCGGCCTGACGTGCTTGTTCGGCGGCGTCTTCGGCCTTCCGCTGGGCTTCTGCTGCGGCAGCCTGACGTTGTTTTTCGGCTTCCGCTTCGGCCAGTTTGCGAGCGGCTTCTTTTTTGTCTTGCAGGCGTTGTTGTTCTTTTACCAGGCGCTGACGGGCATTGGCCGATTGTTGGTGCATTATCTGCCGTAGTTCTGGAATGTTAGTGTCGTCGAATTCGATCACTACCCAGCCAAATGGCAGTAAGTTGGATTGTTCGTTTTCGCGACTGCCTGCCAACCGAACCTCCGTGGTGGTATCGCGATCGGTGGGTTTTTCACCTTTTTTTCCCATAATTTTGATACTGCGAGCCTTGTTCAGGGTTTTATCTACGGCTCCAGAATGTTTGCCAATGCGCAGCAGCATGGCTTTTTGCCCCAGCAAAGCTTTCAGTAATGGGCTTTGGCCGCTGAGTAATGTTTTGAAGCTGTTGATCCAGTCCTGTTCCAGGTATTGGCCTTCATCACCCAGTTGGGCCAGTTCGTCGTAGAGCTTGGGCAGATAATAGTCATTACAGGCTTTGGCCATTTCTGCCAGCGAGGTCGGCACAATCCCGGAGTCTTTGCCGGTTTCAGTACGCAGGCGGTTATCCAGAAAACGGATATCAAAGTTGAAGCAGCGGTCACGCCAGGGGCTGATGCATTCGAGCATGGTGTTCAGTTTTTGAGCGTCGCGATCTGCCGAATGAATTCGACGGACACTAACCGCAAACAGGGTTTCGGTAGGGGCCAATCCTTCGTGGTGGTGATAACTGCCGTCGCTGACTTTGAGGCTGTAGAACGGGTCGTCGGTGACACTGTGGTTTTGCAGCAGTACCTTGCTGTGATTCTGATCGAAATCGCGGTCGTTCTGGGCTTGTGGGTCTTTCTTCAACAGAGTGTCCAGCCAGGCGGTACGAATTGCCCCCTTGATGGCTGAACCGGTCAGTTCCGGCTGGTGGCTGTAAGGGTTGGCCGCTGTACGGGCGATTTTCAGGGCGTTGTTGATGTTGCGGGCTGCTTGACCATCTTCTCGCTGGGCAATGTTAACGACGCGTTTCTGGTAGGTATTTTCAATGCCTCTGCGTACGTACACACTGTGGCTGGCCAGAGGAATCAGCTTGTCCTTGTGTTTGAGAATTTCGCGGCGTACCGCCAACAGGGCGCTGTCGTCACCACGCTCAACAATGCTCAGCAGGTTGTTCAGTCCCTTTGCCCCCAGCCCTTTTAACAGGGTCATATCGTCGAAGGCATGCAGGTAGCCGTCGTCGATAATATAGTGGGTAGGCAGATAATCTTCACCGGTACCCAGATGTACCGGCCCCAGTGTGCTCAGTGTGCAGCGATGGCTTTGCATAAATGGGTTCATGCACAGATATCCTTTTGGGTTGCCGATGTGTCTGTGTCCAGATAAACCGGTATTACCGGGCTGTAGCCTTGATGTACGGTGCCGGGTTGCAGATGTGACAAGCCGCTCAGGCCCTGGCCACAAAACAGGGTGTGGGTATTGATGTTGATCGGGGTGAGCAGGGCAGCGCGATCGGCCATCAGTACCGGGTTTTTCCATGGTGTGCGTTTGCCTGGCAGGGTGGGTTGTATTCCTCCGGCGTGGCGACCAAAGCGTACATGGATCTGATAGAAGCACTGCGCTGACTGCCAGCTGTTGCCATCCTGGTCTTGCCAGCCTTGTGGTGCACAAGGGGCCAGCGTCAACCAGGCATTGGCTGTTGGGTGAACAGCTGGTTGATATTCACTGATGGATTCCAGGGTAAATCGGCCGCAGCCGGTACTGGCTTCCTTGCCGTAACCAAAGGCTCCGATACCTTCCAGCAGCTGGTGTAGCTGTTCGGTTGGCAAACGTTCGTCTGTAACGGCGTACAGCTCCAGAGACAGTTGTGGGTGATACCAGGTGAGCTCCCGATCAAATGGAGCAAAGCCTTCGATACCGCTGCTGGTGGTACTGGTCAGGCGGTTAATGCTGTTATGAGTGCGAACGGCTTCTTGCCAAAGCGGAGCTTTGGGCTGCTGATACAGTGCGGCCAGCACCTCACTCAGTTTGCTGGATGATTGCAAATGGCTGCTCCATGCGGAGAGCGGTCTGCTGCTGTGTTCGGCGGGTAACCATTGTTGGCTTTTGGCGGCCTTGCGGCCGGTTGCATCGGTTGAGTCAAAGCCGAACCAGCTTAATGGCAGGTTCGGGCGTGGCAGATAACCAGCTGGAAAGGCATCTGATAGCACCAGAAACGGGTTGCCTTCGGTGTAGCCTTGCAGCAGTGGTGGCAAGGCGTCCGGGCCGCTTTCGCTGATCAGCTGACAGCACTGGCCGAACAAGGTGTCGCCACGCAGCGGCGTGGCGAAGGCACTGCGGGGCCGGATGCAAATTTTATACAGGCGGTGGGTCATGCCGGTTCCCTCAGGCAAATGGGTCGATGGTGGCAAAACGCTCGTCAATGGCTTCGCCGTTGAGGGTCAGTTGGTTGAATTTGATCTTGCCGTAGCCTCGGGAGCCAGAGCCGCCAATCGCATCGAGTTCCAGCAGTTTCAGGCCCTGCAGAATGGTATCGAGCAAAGCGGTGTCGATATCCAATTCCTTGAACGAAAGTTTGAAGTCGAACAAGGCACCGGCAGGGACGCGTTCAGTCTGGCGCGGATGTTGTGCCACACCGCTGATGCGGTCGATGAGGTTTTCGCTTTTGGCTTCGGTCAGCAGCTCCCCCGCCTGACGCTGGGCGACCCATTCGGGTTTTAGGGCGCAATCCCAGAATGACAAACGGGTTGGGCCGATCTCTTTGATAAAATCATCCTTGGCATCACCGGAGAGTCCAAACAGGCGAGCAATACGCTCGGCGCGTTCTTTTTTCTCGCCACTTAATTCCTTGATGGCCTGGGCAGATACTGGCTTGCCGCTGCATTCGCCAACGACGCCCGCCCGCCATTCCAGCAGACTGCGCATTTTGCCCTTGAGGCTGGAACCAGGAATATAAGGTTCCAGTGTGTAGGGGTGCTTGAGCACCGAGTTGTCGATACCGCCGATATGCATTTCGCCAGTACTGCCACCAATGTGCAGGCCAGTCACCAGTTCCAGAGTCGCTTCCAGTGTATGAATTTTGTTCAGTTGCATAGTAGAGAGTCCTTGTTCCTTGGTAACTGGTTATTTGCCGTAAACTTTGAAAAACCCCATAAGGGCTTCGAGAAACAGTTTGCAGCTGCGCATGGTGGCGGGTGATTTCACTTGATGCAGGCAGTGGCGAATAAGGTCGAAAAAGTTCTGGTCGACCAGGCCTCGGCCTTTGGCGTAAGCCACCTTGGCGTTGATCATACGGATGAGTGGCAGCACTTCTTCAAACTGTTCTTGGCTCATATTTCGACTTTTTTGTTCCCAGGACACAATTTCGTCGTAAAACCCGCGTAATTGGGTAGATTTGTTGTGGTTGTTGTTACTCGGATTGGCAATGGTCTTGGCCGTATTGTCGGCGATGGTGTCGAACAGGCTGGCCACGGGTGTTTCCAGCTGGATGGCGTTGGTATCCAATACGGCAGCCGGTGTGTGTTCGCGGTTGTTGTCGTTATTGCGTGGGCGCAGGGTTGCGCGAGGTTCGTTTGCCATGATCTTTTCCTTAATCCCGATTCTTGTAGAGGTAGGTGGTTACCGGAATCCGGTAGGCCGAATGGTGTTCGTGGATGCCATTGTTGCCCGCAAACAGGTTCAACAGTTCGTCGAGTACTGGCTGGCGTTCTTCTTTGTTTTTGATCACGCTTTCCAGATGGCGAATGGCGCGATACGACAACCGTGAGCGCCATAAACCGGATTCTGGTTCGTCAGTCTTGCTGGCAAGGTCTATCAGGCCAAGCAGGCTGTAGGTGAATGCTGTTGATAATTGTGCCCGATAAGACAGGCCATTCAGTTCATCAAAAGCTTTTGTCAGTTGTTGGTATTGATCCCAGCCGACGGTTTCACCAAAGACATGCAGGGCGTTTTTATGGCTGCCATCCTTGCCGATAAAACCTTTGGCGGTTTCCAGTGCTTCTTCACCCAGCCGGGCCAGCTGGGGGACGGGCATACCGGGCTTGCAGACAACAATGCCAGAAGAAAAGGTGATATCGCCGTTATGGGCAACGTAGCGGCTAAAGTCGTCGCGCAGGCGGGCCGCCAGTTGCATCAGGCTGTGCCAGGGGCCAATCAGGAAAAAGTCATCACCACCGGCAAACACGGTGTAGGTGTTGGGGTATTCGCTGGCGCACAAGGCCGGTAGATACACCGAGAAAAAGGCATTCATCTGTCGTGACAGGGCGGCCATTTTGGCAAAGGTTGGCTGCTGCAGCCCTTGCTGAAAAATAGCACCGAGGTTGTCGACATCGCCTTTTAATACACCCAGGCCGGCGATGCCGACGGATGCTTTATTGCCAAGTAGCGAGGCCTCACGATCTTCGCAGGCAATATGGCTGAATTCTTTCAGCTTGCCAGCTTCTACTTCAGCGGCATCGGTTGGCAAGTTGGTGTAGCGGAATCCGTCGAGCTCATCTTCCCGGCTGAATTTGGGTACATAACCATTAATAGCGCGGCGGGCGTAGCCGTTCCAGAGCACCTGCTCTGTCGTTTCGGGCAATGAAAAGTCGAACAGGCGGCGCAGGTTGCCGTTGATGACCTCTGCCCCAAACTTGCCGCTGGCGTCTTCGTCGCCAGTAAAATGCAGGTGGTAGCCAAACAGGCTGACTTTCAGCTGTTTGCCCTTGAGCGCATCGGTGGTGATGGCCAGGCGTTGTGTTTTTCCGCCAATCAAGCGGCCAATCTCAATTTGATCGGCAGCCAGGTCCGAGACTTTAAGGGTATTTTCCTTGAGTTTGACGAACTGGCGGTTGGGGTCGGCGGTAGCAGGGGCCTTGCCGGTAATCGGGCAGATACCGCCAGCAATGGAGACGTCGTCGAGATACTGCTCAAAGACCGCTGGCGCTGGCTGTTGGCCACACAGATCAAGACGTTGGTATTTGCTGATTTCCAGCTGTTCAAACAGGCGTTTCATTAACCCGGTAAAGCGGCTTTGGCCTTGTTCCTTGGTAACAAAGTCATTACAGCAGGTCGGCAGACTGGCGATCCCGAGACCGGACTCCCCGTAGCTGTATTGCAGGAACCATTGATCAAATTCTGCCTGGACTTCGGCCAGTTTCTGACGGCTGTTAGCAGTGTTGGGAGCAACGATCAGGAATTTACCGGCGGCATTCGTTACTTGGCTGGTGGAAGGCAATTCCAGTGCATCCAGAATACGCAGGGCGGCACATTCCGTAATCAGTGAGACATACTGTGAGCGTCCACGCAGCAGGCGGGCGGCATTTTTGGTGGTTTCTGAACCGTTGGCAAAAATAAACGACTGGATACCAAAAAAGTCGCCTTGAATCAGCAACAGTTTTTGTTCATCCCAATCCTGATGCAATCGCATGGCTTGCGACGTGTGCTGTTGGTTGTCGTTGCGTTCGTGGTGGTAGCGCCATAACGCGGTAGCCAAAGCGGCGGTGGTATGGCTGTGATCGTACAGGGATACGTCCGGGCGGGTGCCCTTGACGGTGGCGGAAGGGATGGCATGTGTATAGGCCTGCCAACAGCTGTCGAAGTGGTCGAGCCAAAGCGGTAGTGACTGGCGATGACTGTCGGGGGTTTTGGCCATGGCAGAGATAAAGTCATCCCAGAGTACCCGGTATTGCTGGCGTGCAAGTGCATCCTTGCCTGGTTCACAGTCGTTGCGTTTTTGTGGGAAAAGGCTGGCGGCAGACAAGGCTTGTAATGGTTGACGATACTGATGGTCGGCCGCACTTTTTAATGCCGGGTGTTTACTGCCGTTCAGGCGGATAGCTTCAAACAGACTGAGCTGGCGAGCCTGATAGTGGTTTTTACCTGTGTCGGTAATATCTTCCTTGTGGTTATAGTTCTCGAACGTTTCTCGTTCAAAGCCGGATGCGACCCGATCGGCGGTTGCGACGATCCACTGTAAAAAAGTATCGGGTTTGTGGTGCATGGCAGCGGCATTCAGCAGAGAGTTGTCGACCTCGCGGGTTTTCCAGCTGCCAAAGGGAAAGAAGTCCTGGCCTTTCATCTCAGGCATGGCAGGTTCGAGCAGATCCAGTGCTGCCGAGGTATAGGCAGCGTGAACATGGGTTCGATAACCACCTTTGGCTTTGGCCGCTTGAGGGCAGTATTGCTGCTTTTCAAAATCCAGTACTTCTTTGGCGATGGGTAAATCCGCCCGCTGAGCAAATTTGCCAAGGTCGTGCAGGAAGGCCGCCAGTGCGATTCGGGTAGACGGCTCCAGTAAAGGGGTAGGCATGTATGACTCCGTGGTAGCTATGGCTACGTTGTACAACCTGGGAACAGCACCAAGCTTGTCACGGAGAGGCGGGAATCAGCGGCTTAAAAGCTTTTGACATACCACTGAATGATCATCGTCCATGACAGAAGGTACGTAACGGTAGCACTTTTTTCTGAGAAATGAGAAAAAAGTAGTAGCTAACGCCGGATTAACACTGTATTGACACATCTGACAACAGCGTAGGGATGTTACCGTGGCTGCTCGCAACGGCGGTGGGGTTTATCTTAATCCCTTTTAATTCAGGGTTGGTTTTCTACCGCAGGAATACGGGTAATTTGCGAGGCTGAAACGTCTTAATCCCTTTTAAATCAGGGTTGGTTTTCTACCCGACCGTAACATCAGCGCGGCACACAAAAAGTCTTAATCCCTTTTAAATCAGGGTTGGTTTTCTACATCGACTTCGCAAGAGTGCAGGGTTTATCACAGTCTTAATCCCTTTTAAATCAGGGTTGGTTTTCTACACGTCCATTGAAACCGGAGGAACGAGCTACCAGTCTTAATCCCTTTTAAATCAGGGTTGGTTTTCTACATCAGTCACTTTTGTCAATTACAACCAAGAGGGGTCTTAATCCCTTTTAAATCAGGGTTGGTTTTCTACGTTACTATTTCAACAAAATAAGCCATGCCTATGGTCTTAATCCCTTTTAAATCAGGGTTGGTTTTCTACCGTGCGCACGAACTGACATGCAGCGTCAGGAAGCCGTCTTAATCCCTTTTAAATCAGGGTTGGTTTTCTACTGATCTGGAGGATATTCAAACCGAAGTTATTTGGTCTTAATCCCTTTTAAATCAGGGTTGGTTTTCTACATGTAGCATATGGTGAAGTGGGGGAAGTAGTTGTGTCTTAATCCCTTTTAAATCAGGGTTGGTTTTCTACCGTTGGATGGCAGCAAGTAAAGAGAGTGGTGAGTCTTAATCCTTTTTAAATCAGGGTTGGTTTTCTACCACACTATAAGGTTATCTGATGAACACGGTGCGTTAGTCTTAATCCCTTTTAAATCAGGGTTGGTTTTCTACCTGCTCCAAAGCCTCGCGCATCTCGCGCTAAACCGTCTTAATCCCTTTTAAATCAGGGTTGGTTTTCTACGGCGGCCATGCTGACACCTTCAGCCGCTTTGGGTCTTAATCCCTTTTAAATCAGGGTTGGTTTTCTACGAACGCGGCATTCAATATGAGGATTTTCTATTACAGTCTTAATCCCTTTTAAATCAGGGTTGGTTTTCTACCCCTCCTTGTGAAAAATTCTTATAAAACAATGGCTTGCCAAGGGGGTTGCAAAAATCACCGCATTTGCAAAAGTTGACTGATTTTTAAACAGCATATGGTTGCCAAAGCACCCGTTATTTCTTACCTGAGTACTTTACCCCGTTGCCGCAGCAAAGTCAGCCTGATGATGGTTAAAAGCTTTTGTTGTCTGTGCCGGGGGCTGTTTGCTGCAAAACGGCCACGGACGAAACCGGTCACGAACGGAGCGTCTGTTTATCCTTGAGGCTGCTATGCTGACGGTGAGAGTCTGGCTGTCTTGATGGATGGCTGAAACGCACTGCTTCTGGAGATAGATTATGAGTACGATTTACGACACCACGGTAAACACCATTGATGGTGTTTCTCAATCGCTGTCTGACTATGCCGGTAAGGTATTGTTGGTGGTGAATGTCGCGTCCAAGTGTGGTCTGACGCCACAGTACGAGCAGCTGGAGGCCTTGTATCAGGCGAAGCACGCCAGTGGTCTGGAGATTCTGGGGTTTCCGTGTAACCAGTTTCTGGGTCAGGAGCCGGGTAGCGAAGCAGAGGTGAAGTCGTTCTGTTCGCTGACTTATGGCGTGTCGTTTCCGATGTTCAGCAAGGTTGAGGTGAACGGTGAGGGCCGTCATCCCTTGTATCAGCAGTTGATTGCTGCCCAGCCACAGCGTACGACCGAAGAGGGGAGTGGCTTCAGGGACAAGCTGGCCGGTATGAATCTGTTGTCGGACGATGACAGCGATGTGATGTGGAATTTTGAAAAATTCCTGATCGGTAAAGACGGTACGGTGATCGGTCGTTTTGCTCCGGATATGACGGTGAATTCGCCGGTTCTGCAAGCGGCAATCGATGCCGCGCTGGCGCTCTGATCTGCGGGTCGCCCGGTGCTGCCGGGCGACGGTTATTGGCTGGGGCTGGCCATCCATCCGGGGGTGTGGCTCATTTTCGTGACCTTTCTTTGCACTCTTTTAGCTCGTTTTCTATGTGTTAGTTCACACTTCTCCCTATAACCGGGCGCGGACTGTCTGGCCATGCTTTGTTTTGTGGCGGTTGGCGTTTCTGGTTTGTCTGGATCAATTATTGCAGTGATATTGCAGGCCCGCTTTTTTAATGCCGAGTTTGAGTCGTTACGCTCCTTGATGTGTTGGAAGCCCACTATCTGGTGATTTTTTGACTATCAACGTGCTAGCGAAGCACTAATGGGGACATCTATTTAATCCTGCACGGCTCTGCGCGAGTGTTGCCGTTGTTCAGGGCAAGGCGACGAATGCAGCGAAATGACG